>DATKBL010000100.1:0-20384 GCA_035513995.1 Actinomycetota bacterium | reverse complement strand
AGCCGCTCGTGTCCATCCTGCACATGAACCCGCGCCTGCCCATCTGGATGGGCAGCGGCCGCGAGGCGACCGTGAAGCTCACCGCCGAGCTGTGCGACGGGTGGTTGCCGATGCACTTCGTGCCGGGGCGGATGAACCAGTTCCGGCCGTGGATCGAAGAAGGCCTGCGCCGGGGCGGACGCCGGTGGGAGGACCTCGAGATCTTCGGTCGGGCCCCGGTGCTCATCACCGACGACGTCGGTTCGGCGCTGGCGCGCCAGAAGCCCCAGATCGCGCTGTACGCCGGGGGTATGGGCCACCGCGACCTCAACTTCCACAACGAGCACATGGTGGCGCGGGGCTATCCCGAGGTCGCGGCGCGGGTGCAGGAGCTGTTCCTCGCCGGCCGCAAGGACGAGGCCGCGGCGGCCATCCCGGACGAGTACGTCGACGAGGCCAGCCTCATCGGCACGCCCGAGCGCATCGCGCGCCGTTACGAGGCGTGGGCTTCGAGCGGCATCACCGGGCTCGTAGTGGCCACCGACCAGGACGAAGCCGTCGAGCTGATGGCGGACCTGGCGGCCTGACCTTCGCCGCTGATCGGGCGGCCGCCGGCTTCGATATCAGAGCGACCAGCGGGACTGACCGAACCGGTACCCGACCGAGCGAACCGTCTGGATGAGGTTGCCGTGCTCCTCACCCAACTTGGCCCACAGGCGTCGCACGTGGACGTCGACGGTGCGTGCTCCGCCGTAGTACTCGTAGCCCCACACCCGGTTGAGGAGGATCTCGCGGGTGAAGACCCGCCCCGGGTTCGAGACCAGGAACTTCAGCAGCTCGTACTCCATGTATGTGAGATCGAGAGCGCGCCCGTCGACGGCGGCCTGGTAGGTCTCGACGTTGAGCACCAGGGGGCCGTACTCCATCAGCTCGGGCCGGCTGCCCCGGCCCGAACGCCAGAACATGTGCCGCAGCCGCGACTCGAGCTCTTTGGGCTGGAAGGGGTACAGGCAGAAGTCGTCGAACAGCTCGTCGCGCAGTTCGAGCAGGTCGAGCTGGTTGCCGCGCACGAGCAGCAGCAGCGGCGCGATGGGCACCTCCCGCTTGCGCAGCACCCGGCACAGCGCCAACGCGTCGGCTGGTTCGCCGTCTCCAGCCACCACGATGACTCCGGCCCAGCCGTCGTCGGGTTCGTGGGAGTTGATCTCGCTCTCGCTGGCTATCGCCTTCCAGCCGTATCCGGCGAGGTCGAGGGCCTGCGCGAGCTCCGGCGGAGGCGGGTCGGGGAAGACGGCGAGGTGGTCGAGTGATCGCATCAGATGTTGGGGAGGTAGGTCCGCAGCTCGAACGGGGTGACCTGTGACTTGTACTCCGCCCACTCGCGCCGCTTGTTGCGCAGGAACCACTCGAACAGGTGGTCACCCAGGGTCTCTGCGACCAGCTCGGAGCGCTCCATCTCGAGCAGGGCCTCGTCAAGGGAGAGCGGCAGCAACTCGATTCCCTGGCGGCGCAGGTCGTAGGGGGAGGCCTCGAGCAAGTTCCCCGACGCCTCGGGCATGAGCTCGTAGCCCTGCTCGATCCCCCTGAGGCCGGCGGCGAGCATCACCGCGAAGGCCAGGTAGGGGTTGCAGGCTGGATCGGGTGAGCGTAGTTCGATCCGGGTCGACTCGTCCTTACCCTTCTTGATCGTCGGCACCCGAAGCAGCGCCGCCCAGTTCGTGCGGGCCCAGGTGATCGTGACAGGTGCCTCGTTGCCCGAGACGAGCCGCTTGTAGCTGTTCACCGTCTGGTTGGTGATGGCGGTGAGCTCGCGTGCGTGGGTGAGGATGCCGGCCATGAACTGGCGGGCCACGGTGGACAGGCCGCACGGGTCGGACTGGTCGGCGAAGGCGTTCTGCTCGCCGCGGAACAGCGACATGTGGCAGTGCATGCCCGAGCCCTGCACCCCCTCGATGGGCTGCGGCATGAACGTGGCGTACACGCCGTGCTCGGCGGCAACCTCGCGCACGATCAACCTGAACAGCATGATGCTGTCGGCCATGGTGAGCGCGTCGGTGTAGCGCAGGTCGATCTCGTGCTGGCTCGGCGCGACCTCGTGGTGGACGTACTCCACGGGGATGCCCATCGCCTCGAGATAGCCCACGGTCCGCTTCCGGTAATCGGTGGCGACGTCGAGCGGGGTGAGGTCGAAGTAGCCGCCCCGGTCGAGGAACTCGGTGCTCTCGCTGTCGCGGAAGTAGAAGTACTCGAGCTCCGGGCCGACGTAGAAGGTGAAGCCCAGGTCGGAGGCGCGCCGAAGCTGGCGCTTCAGGACCCAGCGGGGGTCGCCGTCGAACGGCGTGCCGTCGGGGTTCACGATGTCGCAGAACATCCGGGCCACGCCCTCCTCGGACCTCCACGGGATCACCTGGAACGTGGTGGGGTCGGGGAGCGCGACCATGTCCGACTCCTGGATCCGCGAGTACCCCTCGATCGAGGAGCCGTCGAACCCCATCCCCTCGGTGAAGGCGGTCTCCAGCTCGGCCGGGGTGATCGCGAACGACTTCAGGAAGCCGAGGACGTCGGTGAACCACAGATGGATGAACCTGATCCCGCGCTCCTCGACCGTGCGCAGGACGAACTCCGCTTCCTTGGTCAGCGCCATGCGGCCAAGGGTACGGGGTCGGCACCGGCCTGTGGTTACGGGGGAGTTACATCAGCGCTCCCGCGCCCCGGCCCGGTTTACGATGACCCTCGTGGAGAGAGAGCAGGTTCTCGCGGAGGTCGAGGAGCGGGGCATCCGCTTCGTCCGGCTCTGGTTCACGGACGTCCTCGGCTTCCTGAAGTCCTTCGCCATCCCCGTCGAGGAGCTCGGCAAGGCGTTCGGGGAGGGCATCGGCTTCGACGGCTCGGCGATCGAGGGCTTCGCGCGCGTCGAGGAGGCCGACGTGCTGGCGCGGCCCGACGCCTCGACCTTCCGGATCCTGCCGGTCCCCAGGGAGGAGCCCACCGCGAGGATGCTGTGCGACATCACCTACCCGGACGGCGCGCCCTTCGAGGGAGATCCGCGGCACGTCCTGCGTCGGAACCTCGAGCGCCTCGACGGGCGGTCGTTCCTGGCGGAGCCCGAGGTCGAGTTCTTCCTGTCGGGGTCGGCGGAGCGGTTCCAGCCGCTCGACCACGGCGCCTACTTCGACATGACGGCCAGCGACGCCGCGGAGGAGTTCCGCCGCCGGGCCGTCCCGGTGCTCGAGACGCTGGGCATCGAGATCCGGATGCTCCACCACGAGGACGCGCCCAGCCAGCAGGAGATCGACTTGGCGCCGGCCGACGCCCTGCGCGTCGCCGACGACCTCATCACGCTCCGCCTGCTGGTCAAGGAGGTGGCCCAGGAGCTCGGGCTCCACGCGTCGTTCATGCCGAAGCCCGCCCCGGGGATCCAGGGGTCGGGGATGCACGTGCACTACCGCCTGCTGGAGGGCGACCGCAACGCGTTCTTCGACGCGACCGACGAGGCGAGGCTCTCCAAGGTCGGCAGGGCGTTCGTGGCCGGCCTCCTCGAGCACGCCCCGGCCCTGACCGCGGTCACGAACCAGTGGGTGAACTCGTATAAGCGCCTCGTCCCCGGCTTCGAGGCGCCGATCCACGTGTCCTGGGCTCGGCGGAACCGGTCGGCGCTGGTACGGGTGCCGGCCGATCGTCCCGACGACGAGGCGGCGTGCCGGATCGAATACCGGGGGGCCGACCCCGCGTGCAACCCGTATCTCGCGTTCGCCGCGGTGCTGGCCGCCGGGATGGACGGGGTGGACCGGGGTCTCGACGCCCCGCCCGAGGTCCACGACGACCTGGCCGCCCTGTCCGACGACGAGCGCCGGGCGCTGGGCATCCGCTCGCTCCCCGACAACCTCCACGACGCGATCGCCGAGATGGAGCGCTCCGACGTGCTGGCCGAGGCGCTGGGCGAGCGCCTCTTCGAGTGGCTGATCCGCAACAAGCGCGAGGAGTGGGAGGAGTACCGCACCTACGTCACCCCGTTCGAGATCGAGCGCTACTTCCCCCTCCTCTAGTGCGCTCGCCCGAGGCCCTCGGCCGGGCCCTGGCGGCCGCCCCCGATCCCGAGATGGCCAGGGTCGCGCTCTCCCGCGTGGGCGAGGATCCGCGCGTGAGGGAGGCGCTCGAGGAGCCGGGCGCGGCCCAGGCCGCGATCCGCCTGCTGGGGTTCTCGAGCTCCGCCGCGGACTTCCTGGTCGCCTACCCGGGGGAGGCGGGGCTGGTCTCGGACCTCACCCCCCGCTCGGGCGAGGCTCTCCTCGCCGAGGCCCGCGGCGACGTGGATCGCCTGGGCCCGGAGGCGGGCCTCCGGCGATTCCGGAGGCGCGCCCTCCTGCGGGTGGCCACGCGCGACCTCTCCGGCGCGTCCTTCGAGGAGGTCGTCGGGGAGGTCACGGCGGTCGCGGAGGCCTGCCTGGTGATCGGATCCGAGTCGGCCGGGGCTGGCGCGCTCGCCGTTCTCGGGATGGGGAAGCTGGGGGGCGAGGAGCTGAACTACGCCTCGGACGTCGACGTGATCTTCGTCCACGAGACGGGCCCGCCCGAGGAGGCGGCCCGGTCGGCGGCGAGGCTCGTGGCCGTGCTGTCCGAGCCCACCCGCGACGGCGTGGCGCTCCGCGTCGACGCCGGGCTCCGCCCCGAGGGGCGCGCGGGCCCGCTGTCGCGCTCGTTCGCCTCGACCGTCGAGTACTACGCGCGGCACGCCGCCACCTGGGAGAAGCAGGCCCTGCTGAAGGCCCGCCCTGTCGCCGGCGACCTCGAGCTCGGGGCGCGCCTGCTCGCGGAGCTCGCGCCGGTCGTCTACCCGGACCACCTCGACCCCGAAGCGATCGAGGAGATCCGCGCGATGAAGGCCCGCATCGAGGAGCACGTGCGGGCCCGAGGCAAGGAGCAGACCGAGGTGAAGCGGGGGCGCGGGGGGATCCGCGACGTCGAGTTCGCCGTCCAGCTCCTCCAGCTCGTGCACGGGCGGCGGGACGAGCGGCTCCGCCCGGCAGGGACCCTCCCCGCCTTGGCGGCGCTGGCCGGGCAGGGCTACGTGGGCGACGCGGACGCCGACGCGCTCGCCGGCTCGTACCGGTTCCTCCGGACGCTCGAGCACCGCCTCCAGATCGCGCGCGACATCCAGACCCACGAGCTTCCCGAGGATCGGGCGTCCCTCCGGCGCCTGGCCCGGTCGCTCGGGATGGGCTCCCCCGACGAGCTTCGGGCCGAGTACGGGCGGCACACGAGCGTCGTCCGGGGCCTGCACGAGCGTCTCTTCTACCGACCGCTCATGGAGGCGTTCGCAGGCCCCCGGGTCCCTCGCCTGGCGAAGGAGCGCGCCCCGACCGAGGAGCTGTTGGTCGCCCTCGGGTTCCGGGATCCCGCGGGCGCCTACGAGCGCCTCGATCGGCTGATGGACGCGGCGACGCGCCGAGGCCGCGTCCTGGAGGGGTCCTTCCCCGTGGTCGCACAGGCCCTCTCGCTCGCCCCCGACCCCGACCGTGCGCTGGTGCGCTTCGACCGGGTGGCCGAACAGCTCGACGCCGCCGGCGCCGATCTGCTGGCCTCCGACCCCGGGATCGCCCGGCGGCTCGCCCTCGTCGTCGGCGCCTCGGGCTGGGCGGCCGACGCGCTCGCGGCCCGCCCGGCGACCGTGGCGCTCCTGGACGGCCGCGACCCCCCCGACGCGGCTCCCGGGGAGCGCCTCGTCGCCGCGGCGGGGGCCTACGTCGCGGGGGATCTCCGGGTCCCCGAGTCGGGGCGCGCGCTCTCGCGGATCGCCGACGACGTGGTGGCCGGGGCCGTGGCGGCGGCCGAGCCCCGGGTCCCGCTGGCGGTGATCGCGCTGGGCAAGCTGGGCGGCGAGGAGCTGAACTTCGGATCCGACCTCGACGTGGTCTTCGTCTACGAGGGGGAGGGCGAGGCCGCGTTCGCCGAGGCCGTGCGCTTCGCCGAGGCCGTGCTCGAGGGGATCCGCGGCGCCGGCTACGAGCCGGACCCCGATCTCCGCCCCGAGGGGAGGAACGGGCCGCTCGCCCGCTCGATGGCCTCCTACCTCGAGTACTGGCAGCGCTGGGGGCTGACGTGGGAGTTCCAGTCGCTGCTCAAGGCGCGCCGCGCGGCGGGGGACGAGGGGCTGGCGCGGCGGTTCCTGTCGAACGCCGAGGACCTCGCCTACCCGGAGGCCCTCCCGCTCGACCGGGTGGCCGAGATCCGCCGGATGCGGGTCCGGATGGAGAGGGAGCGGGTGCGCCCGCCCGAGGCGGCCCGCTTCCACTTCAAGCTGGGGCACGGAGGGCTGGCCGACGTGACCTTCGCCGTCGAGCTGGCCCAGATGCGGCACGGGCGGAGCCACCCGGCGGTCCGGCGTCGCCATACGCTCGAGGCGCTCGAGGCGCTCGCCTCGGAGGGCCTCGTGGAGGACAGCGTGGCGGTGGCGCTCGGCGAGGCGTACGTCTTCCTCAACGAGGTGAAGAACGCGATCGAGCTGGACGGGCGGCGGTCGGCCGAGGCGGTGCCCCCCACGCCCGAGGCGCAGGTGGGGCTGGCGCGCCTCCTCGGCTACGAGGAGCACCCGAGGCAGGCCTTCCTCGAGGAGTACCGTAGGGTCACGCGCCGCGCCCGCCGGGCGATGGAGCGCGTCTTCTACGGGGAGGAGCGATGAGAGCGGCGTTCGCGATGCTCGCGGGCCTCGTGCTGCTGGCCGGGTGCGCCGACGGTGACCGGTCCGAGCCTCCGAGCACGGCGCCCTCCCCGGGGTTCGAGGTCGAGGGAAGCGACACCGAGCCCGCCGGCCCCATGGTCCAGCCCTCGCTCGTGCTCGTCCGTGACGCGGAGACGGCGGAGGCCGCCGCCGCGAACGCCCCAGCGGAAGGCGCCGCCGAGGTGCTCCGTTCGTGGGACGGCTTCGGCGAGAGCGCCCTGATCGCCGTCTACGGAGGGACCGTTCCCGACGCCGGCCACTCGGTGCGGATCGACGGCCTGGCCCTCGACGACGACGGGCGCCGCCTCACGGTCTCGGGGACCCTCGTCGCCGATGACCCCGCGATCCAGGTCGTCTCGATCGCCTGGGCGGTCATCGCGGTGGACGCCGACCTCGTGGCGAGAGCCGAGCTCTGCGCGCTCGCGCTCGAGGGCAGGGAGGCGCTCGACGCGGCCTGCTCGCCGGCGATCCCCTACGCGTCGAAGTAGCGGTAGAACTCGTAGGGGTGCGGCCGGAGCCGCAGCTCGTCGATCTCGCTCGTGCGCTTGTAGTCGATCCAGGTGTCCACGACGTCCTCGGTGAAGACCCCTCCCTCGAGCAGGAAGGCGTGGTCGGACTCGAGCGCGTCGATGACCTCTTCGAGTGAGCCGGGGACCTGCCGGACCTCGGCGGCCTCCTCAGGTGGGAGGTCGTAGAGGTCCTTGTCGATCGGGTCGGGCGGCTCGGTCTTGTTCTTGATCCCGTCGAGCCCGGCCATCAGCATCGCGCTGAACGCCAGGTAGGGGTTGGCGGTCGGGTCGGGTGAGCGGAACTCGATCCGCTTGGCCACGGGCGTCTTGTAGTAGACCGGGATCCGGATGCAGGCCGAGCGGTTGCGCTGCGAGTACACGAGGTTGATCGGCGCCTCATAGCCCGGCACCAGTCGCCGGTAGGAGTTCGTCGTGGGCGCGGCGAACGCCAGCAGGGCGGGCGCATGCTGCAGGAGGCCGCCGATGTACCAGCGAGCGGAGTCCGAGAGCCCCGCGTACCCCATCTCGTCCCAGAACAGGTTCTCGTCGCCCGACCACAGGCTCTGATGCGTGTGCATCCCCGAGCCGTTGTCCTCGAAGATCGGCTTCGGCATGAACGTCACGGTCTTGCCGGCGGCGAGGGCCGTGTTCTTGACGACGTACTTGTAGGTCATCACCTTGTCGGCGGTGCTGAGCAGGGTGCCGAACCGGATGTCGATCTCGGCCTGCCCGGCGGTCCCCACCTCGTGGTGGTGGACCTCCACCTGGATGCCCACCTTCTCGAGGTTGAGCATCATCTCGGTGCGCAGGTCCTGGTAGTGGTCCATCGGCGGGACGGGGAAGTACCCTTCTTTGTAGCGTGGCTTGTAGCCCTTGTTCCCGCCCTCCTCGTCGCGGCCGGAGTTCCACACGCCCTCCATCGCGTCGATGTGGTAGTAGCCCTCGTGCTGGTTCTGGTCGAACCGGATCCCGTCGAAGATGTAGAACTCGCACTCCGGCCCCCAGTAGGAGGTCTCGGCGATCCCCGTCTGCTGGAGGTACAGCTCGGCCTTCCGAGCGATGCCCCGAGGGTCTCGCGTGTACATCTCCCCCGTGACCGGGTCCTTCACGAAGCAGTGGAGGACGAGCGTGGGGTGTGGGCGGAAGGGGTCGACGTAGGCGGCCCCGGGGTCGGGAAGGAGGAGCATGTCCGACTCCTGGATCTCCTGGAACCCCCGGATCGAGGAGCCGTCGAAGCCGAACCCGTCCTCGAAGCTGTCCTCGGTCAGCTCGGACATCGGGACGGAGAAGTGCTGCATCAAGCCGGGGAGATCGCAGAATCGGAGGTCCACGACCTCCGCCCCCGCGTCTTTCGCCATGGCCAAGACATCCTTGGGCGTGCCCACGCGCCACCCTCCTTCGCTCGGATGGGTGAAGCCTACCGGTCGGCCGTTCCGTCGCCGTGTCCTCGGCGTTAATTCTCTGTAACGGGGCCGCCGGGAGGGGGTTGAGGAGAAGCCGGGTTGCCGGTACCCTCGGGAGCATGGAAACTCGACGTACCCGCGCGCGGTTCCTCGCGGTCGTGCTCTCCGGAACCCTTGCGTTCTCCGTCGTCGGCGCGGGGGCGCCGGTGTCTGCGGCGAGCAAGGTCGTGAAGGCGAAGGGCACGAAGAACAAGTGGAACCCCGTGCACTCCTACATCGGCAAGGGCGACAAGATCGTCTGGAGGAATAAGTCGAGCCGCGTCCACGACGTGACCGCGTGGGGCAAGGGCTGGTCGTTCTCGAAGACCCTCAAGCGCAACCAGCAGACGCAGAGGAAGTTCGGGAAGCGCGGCACCTTCAAGTACCGCTGCGTGCGTCACTCGGCGATCGTGGACAACCGCTGCCAGGGCATGTGCGGCTTCGTCCACGTGCAGTAGGGCCCTTCCTCAGATCGTCGCCTCGAAGCAGGCCGAGATCGTGGACCCGTCTTCGAGCGTGGCCGTCGTGTCGAAGCGCCACGCCCCGGGGGTGACCCTTGCCATGGCCAGGAAGTGGCCTTCCGTGAGGAACTCCGACCGAAGGACCAGGGGGTCCACGCCGACAGGCCCCGCGAGGATCTCCGGCTCCTCGGAGATGAACAGCTCCTCGCCGCCCGGGTCGAGGAGCAGGAAGTGGATCTCCGAGCGGCTCCCCCCGACCGGCAGCAGGTAGCCCTGGGTCGAGGTGCCGTCCTCGAACTGCTGGATGTAGGTGGGGATGCTGGTCGTCCCCACCTCGAGGTCGACGAGGTGCGTCTCGCAGATCGTCGTCAGGCGAAGCGGCACCTCGACGCGGCCCCCCTCTCGCTCGACGGCCACGGCGAGCTGCCAGGGGCCCGAGGCATCGAGGCCGGGGCCCTCGGCCTCGTAGCGCCCCTCTCCGACTTCCTCGAGCTCGAGCGTGGACCCGGCCTGGTCGCCCGGCGCCGTGAAGTCGATCGAGACGTCGGCCTCCTCGACCGGGTCGCCGTCCTCGAGGACCAAGGCCTCGAAGCGGTTCGGCCCCGGGGTCCCCGGGCTCACCCCCAGCCGCACCCGGAGCCCCCCGGACGCGTCGGAGGCCGAGACCTCGATCGGGGCGGGGGCCCGCGGCACGTCGGGGATCGAGGCGGGCGGCACCAGGGTGGCCAGCGCCGCCGCGGCGGTGAACGCCCCGATGGCGACGACGAGCTCCGTGCCCGAGACGATCCTGAAGCCCCGAAGTTCTCGCGGCGCGCGAGGCACCATCCGGTACCGGTTGAGGGCGCCCAGCCCGGCCAGGACGAGGAGCAGCCCGGTCTTCGCCGCCACGAAGCGCCCGTAGCCGGTGCTCCACAGGGCCGACCACCCCCCGACCTCGTCGAGCGCCCGGAACAGCCCGCTGAGGGCCACGACGGCCAGCGCGTACCCGGCCACCCTCGAGTACCTGCGGATCGCCGTCGCCTTCGTGTCGTCCGGGGCGCCGCGGACCCCGACCAGGAGGCTCGCCAGCCCGCCCACCCATAGCGCCGCCGCCGTGACATGGGCCCACTGCGACGCCACCTGCGGCCACGGCGGCTCCCCCGCGCCGGCGTGCCCGCCCGCCACGTGGACGAGGATCGCCACCGCGCCGAGCCCCGCGCCGAGGAGGAGCCGCCTCCTGGCCGATCCCACCGGCAGGAGGATGGCGAGGGCCGCCGCCAAGGCGAAGCCCGCCCGAAGCGCGGCGGACCGTCCGATCGCGGTGCCCAGCACCTCGCCGACGGAGGCGCCGGCCGCGCGGGCCTGGGCCAGCCCGACCCCTGCGCCGCCGAGGGTCGCCAGCGCGGCCCCGAGGAGGGCCAGTCGGAGCACCGACCGGGGGGGAGCGTCGAAGGCGACGGCGCCGATCATCGCCGCTCCGAGGAGGAGGGCGAAGCCCACGTAGAGGAGCGCCCGCGCCGCGATCTCGCCGGGCGTGGCCGTGGGGGCCGCGGCGACGTCCACCTCCTCCTGTCCTCGCTCGGGCGGGTCGACGCCCACGCCGAACGCGAAGATGCCGGCCGTGGGGTGGCCGTCCACCGTGGAGACGACCTGCCAGGTGACGGTGTAGACGCCCTCGTCCAGGTCCTGGAGGGGGATCGAGAGCACCATGGGCTCGTCGACCGCGAGCTCCGCCTCGCCCTGTTGGACCGGCCGCCCCTCCTCGTCCTCCACGAGGATCTGGGAGAGCGTGGGCTCGAGCGGCTCCGTGAAGGTCAGGGTGATGCGCTCGGGGGGCTCGTCGAGGTTCGCTCCGTCGGCGGGATCGGCGAATCGGAGCAGCGCGTGGCCGGAGGCCGGGGCGCCGAGAGAGAGCACCGCAACGGCCGCCGCGGCGAGCAGCACGGCGATCCGGGCGTACGGGCGGGCGCGGACACGCCGGGGGAGCCGACGGCCTCGGAGAGTCACGCGCCTAGTCTAGGGGGACGGCCTCGGCGGAGGCGCGGTAGCCGACGCTGCGGACGGTCTCGATGAGGTGCTCGTGCTCGGGGCCGAGCTTCGCCCGGAGCCGTCTCACGTGGACGTCCACGGTGCGCGTGCCGCCGTAGAAATCGTAGCCCCAGACCTCGCGGAGCAGCTGCGCGCGGGTGAAGACGCGACCCTCGTGCTGGGCCAGGTGCCGGAGGAGCTCGAACTCCTTGAACGTCAGGTCCACGGTCCGCCCCGATGCCGTGACCCGATAGGTCAGGGCGTTGATGGCGACCGGACCCAGCCGGATCACGCCCTCGCCGGTCTCCCCGAGCCGGGCGCGCAGCAGGGCCATCCTAAGGCGGAGCTCGGCCTCGCCCGTCTCCGGATGGACGAAGTCGTCGGCCACCTCATGCCAGGGCAGGGCGTCGAGCTGCTCCCGGCCGAGGACCACGAGCGCGGGGGCGCCGCCCGCGGACCGCAGCGCCCGGAGCAGGCCGAAGCACCGCTCGGGGTCGGGCAGGGCGTCCGCGACCACCAGGTCCGGGCCGAGGTCGGGGACGCGCGCGAGCCCGTCCGCGTCGAGCGACTCGGTCTTGACGTCCGCGCCGAGGGCGTGCGCAGCGGGGAGCACGTCTCCGGGGCGGCGATCCGTGAGGAAGAGGAGCCGTCGCACCGGAACGAGCGTAGCATCGGCCCTCGATCGAGGGGAGGGTACGCTTGCGTCCGTGATCGCGCGTCTCCTCTCTCGCCGCTACCGCGCCGCGACCTCGTTCGAGGTGACCACGGCCGACGGCGTCCCGCTCGTCGGGGCGCGCCTCGGGGACGGTCCGGCCGCCCTCGTCCTCTGTCACGGCTTCATGGGCTGGCACCGCAAGGCCCGGATCGTGGCGTTCGCCGAGCGCGTGGCCGAGCGCTTCGCCGTCTTCGTGTTCGACCTGCGCGGGCACGGGGCCAGCGACGGCGTATGCACCTACGGGGACCGCGAGTACCTCGACGTGGACGCGGTCGTGCGGCTCGCCCGCGAGGACTCGGGCCTGCCGGTGGCGACGCTGGGCGCGTCGATGGGCGGCATCGCGGTGATCCGCCAGGCCGCGCTGGGGGAGCCGCCCGACGCGGTGATGGCGATCTCGACCCCCGCGCGGTGGGAGGGGCACCGCACCGAGGCGGTGAGGCGGATCACCCGGATGACCTCGACGCGGTCGGGCCGGCGGATGATGCGGGCCCTCGGCATCCGCCTGACCGACACGTGGGCCTCTCCCGACGATCCCGAGCGGATCATCGAGAAGATCGCCCCCACGCCCCTCGTGATCGTGCACGGTCGCGACGATCACTTCTTCGACGAGGAGAACGCGTGGCGCCTCTACGCGCGGGCGGGGGAGCCGAAGCGACTGATGCTCGCGTCGCGGTTCGGCCACGCGGAGGACGGCTTCACGCCGGCGTTCGCCGACCTTGCCGCGCGCCGCCTCCTCGATCTCCTCCCGACGTGACCTCACGGAACCGGGTCGCCGCGCGTTCTTCCCGCGTGAGGCTGCCGCCGTTCATGGAGCTGCTCGAGGAGCACGGCGACGTCGTCTACCGCTACCTGCGGGTGGCGGTCGGACCGGACGACGCCGAGGACTGCCTCCAGGAGACCTTGCTGTCGGCGCTGCGGGCCTACCCTCGGCTCACCGACGACCGGAACCTGCGCGGCTGGCTGTTGACGATCGCGAAGCGGAAGGCCTACGACGAGCACCGCTCGCGGCGACGGCGCCCGGCTCCGTCGGAGCGGCTCCCCGAGGCGGTGTCTGACCCTCCGACCGAGGCCGAGGACGGGCTGTGGCGGGCGGTCGGGGAGCTGCCGCCGAAGCAGCGGGAGGCGGTCGTCTACCGGTTCGTGTGTGACCTGCCCCATCGGGAGATCGGCGAGCTGATGGGGTCCACCGAGAGCGCGGCCCGGCGGAACGTCTACGAGGGGCTGCGGGCGCTGCGGGAGGTGTGGCGATGAGGGATCTGGAGAGAAGGCTGCGCGGGGTCGGCGGGATGCCCCAGGGGGCGATCGAGCGGATCGCGGAGCGTGCCTGGGACGAGGTGGACGGCGTGGTCGCCTACGCGGGCGTGGACTCCCCCTTCGGCCCGCTCGTCGTGGCCGCGACGCGGCGAGGGATCGTGCGCCTCGCCTATCCGGGAGAGGTCGACGTGGTCGAGGAGCTCGCGGAGCGGCTGACGCCGCGGATCCTCGAGGCCCCTTCCAAGCTCGACGAGGCCCGCCGCGAGCTCGACGACTACTTCGCGGGGAGGCGGGACTCCTTCGACCTGTCGGTGGACCTCTCTCTGGTCCGGGGCGAGTTCACGAGGAAGGTGCTGCGGGCGACCTCCCGGATCCCGTTCGGCCGGACGCTGACCTACACCGAGGTGGCCTCGAAGGCGGGGAGCCCGCGCGGCTCGCGGGCGGCCGGGAACGCACTCGGCTCCAACCCGATCCCCATCGTCGTCCCGTGCCACCGGGTGATCCACGCGAGCGGCGGGCTCGGCGGCTACACCGGGGGCCTTGATCGCAAGGAGTTCCTCCTCCGGCTCGAGGGTGTGCTCGGCGAGAGCGGGTACCCTTCGGGGTGACCGACCCGAGGAAGGAGCCGGCATGGCCCTGGAAGGCAAGGCGCTCGAGCTGTTCGAGGGACCGAACTTCGCGCACCTGGCGACCGTCAACCCCGACGGCTCGCCCCAGGTCTCCCCTGTGTGGGTGCACGCGCGCGACGGGCTGATCGAGGTGAACACGTCGCGGGGCCGGGTGAAGGACCGCAACATGTCGAGGGATCCGCGGGTGGCGCTGTCGATCACCGACGCGAAGGACCCCTACGTCCGGGCCTCGGTGCAGGGGGAGGTCCTCGAGGCCATCGAAGAGGGCGCCGTCGAGCACATCGACTTCCTCTCGGAGAAGTACGACGGCGTGACCCCCTATCCGAGGCTGACGCCGGGGATGGTTCGGGTGATCTACCGGATCCGCCCGGTCCGGGTCAACGTCACCGGCGGCTAGTGGTTCGCTCGGTCCGCAGGGACGTGCCCTCGCCGCGCGGGCCCGGCCGGGCGATCGTGGTCACGCTGCTCGTGCTGGTGCTGCTCGCGGTGGCGGTGGACCTCGGCGCCCGGTTCGTGGCGGAGCGATGGCTCGAGGATCGGATCCAGGAGACGCTGGCCCTCGAGACGCGGCCCGACCTCGACGTCGGCGGGTTCCCGTTCCTCGTCGAGTTCGCGCGCGGCGAGTTCGAGGATGTGGACGTGACGCTCCGCGACCTGCGCGTCCAGGGGCTCCATCTCGACGAGGTGACGATCGGCCTTCGGAACGTGGCCTTCGACAGGGCGGACGTGATCGCGGGACGGCCGGGGTCGGTGCGGGTGCGCCGCGGCGCGGCCACGGTCGAGATCAACGAGCCCACGCTGAACGCGCTCCTCCGCGACCAGGGGGCCCCGGTGACCTTGGAGCTGATGGGGCCGCAGGTGCGGGCCACGGCACGGATCGAGGCCGGGGGCGAGGAGGCCACCGCCACCACCGTGGGGACGCTGGACCTCGAGGGCACGACGCTGGTCTTCGATCCGGGGGAGGTGAGTGTGGACGGTGCCTTCGGCGTCCCTCCCGCGGCGCTGGCGTTCGGCCTCGAGTTGCCGCCGCTCTTCCCGGGGCTCACCTACGAGGACGTCCGGGTGCGCGAGGCGGTCCTCGCTCTCCGCGCGAACCTGGACGATACTGTCCTCGACCTTGGCTGAGCGGAAGAAGAAACGCCCCGAGCATTGGGAGGACCCCAGGCCTCCGGCGTGGGCCAAGCGCCTCATCCTGTGGACGATCGTCGCGCTCGCGCTGGCGTACTTGGCGTGGGCGTTCCTCTCTCGCGTGAACCAGCTCCTGTTCTGGGTTCTGATCGCGCTGTTCCTCTCGTTCGCGCTGGAGCCCGCCGTGAACTGGCTCGCCGGGCGGGGGATGCGCCGAGGGGTGGCGACGGGGCTGATCTTCCTCGCGTTCGCCCTGCTCGGCCTGCTGACGATCGCGCTGATGGTGCCCTTCATCGTGGAGGGGGTGATCGCCGTCGTCCGGAACCTCCCGGAGTGGCTCGATCAGGTCAGCAGGCTGACCGAGGACTGGTTCGGGGTGCAGGTCTCGACCGAGGATCTCCGCCGAGAGATCTTCTCGGCGGAGAGCTCCCTCCAATCCTTCGCCGGGGACATCGCCGGCAACGTCATCGGCGCCGGCGGGGCCGCGCTCGGCCTCCTGTTCCAGGTCTTCACGATCGGCTTCTTCCTCTTCTACCTCGTGGCGGAGGGGCCGAAGGTGCGGCGGGGCGTCTGCTCGCTCCTGCCCCGCGACAAGCAGGACGACGTGCTCTTCGTGTGGGGCACCGCGATCGAGAAGACCGGCGGGTACTTCTACTCGCGCCTGCTGCTGGCGCTGATCAACGGCGTCCTCTTCTTCGCGGTCCTCTTCTTCCTCGACGTCCCCGGGGCCCCTGCGCTCGCGCTCTTCAGCGCGGTGATCTCCACCTTCATCCCGATCGTCGGCACGTATGTGGGCGCCGCCGTCCCCCTCCTCGTGGCGCTGGCGAGCGTGGGGCCGGGTCGGACGCTCGTCGTGCTGATCTGGGTGATCCTCTACCAACAGGTCGAGAACCTCTTCCTGGCCCCCAGGATCAGCGCTCGAACGATGGAGCTGCACCCCGCGGTGGCGTTCTCGGCGGCCCTGGGCGGCGGCATGCTAGGGGGCGTGACCTGGGCCTTCCTCGCCCTCCCCATCGCGGCCACGATCCAGGGCGCGGCTAGTGCCTACGTGGAGCGCTACGAGGTGATCGAGGACGACCTCACGCGGGAGGATGTGAAGGATAAGGAGAAGGTGTAGCCTCCGCCGCCGGGAGGTGGATGCCGCACTCGACCTTGTCCACCCCCGCCCATCGCCCCGCCCGCTCGTCCTCGCCGGGGAACAGCCCCCGCGTGCAGGGCGCGCATCCGATCGAGGCGTACCCGAGGTCGTAGAGAGGGTGGCGGGGGAGCCCGTGCTCCTCCAGGTATGCCCGCGCCCGCTCGTGGGTCCATCCCGCGACGGGGTTCACCTTCAGCAGCTCGTGGCCTCCGGTCGTCCGGTGCCCCTCGACCGCGGGGACGCGGACGCGGGTCGAGGCCGAGCCGCGTCGGAGGCCGGTCATCCAGAGGTCGTAGCCGGCAAGGGCGCGGTCGAGCGGGAACACCTTGTTCAGCTCGCAGCACCGGGCGGGGTCTCGCTCGTACAGCCGGGGGCCGTGGACCGCCGCCTGTTCCTCCGGCGTCGTCTCGCCGCGGAGGTCCACGACGCGCAGCCCGAGCAGGCGGGTCAGCCGCTCCTTGAACTCGAGGGTCTCGCGGAAGTGGAAGCCGGTCTCGAGGAACAGGACGGGCACGTCCGGGCGGACGCGCGTCGCCAGGTGGATCACGACCGTGCTCTCGATCTGGAAGGACGATGCCACCGCGGGCCGCTCGGCGACGTCGAGAGCCCAGGCCACGATCTCGGCGGGGTCGGCGCCCTCGAAGCGGTGGTTGAGGGCCGGGAGCTCGGCGGTGAGGGGAGGCACGGGGCCAAGTATAGGACTGCTATCCTCGGGCCGACCCCGACCCGATCCAGAGGAGCCCATGACCGAGATGATCGAACCCCACGGCGGCGAGCTGGTGGACCTCGTGCTCGACGAGACCGCCGCGGCCAAGGCCGCCGACGAGGCCGTGCACCTGCCCAAGGTCGAGCTGGGGCCGCGCGAGATCGCCGACCTCGAGATGCTCGCCGTCGGCGCGATGTCCCCCCTGACCGGCTTCATGAGCGAGAAGGACTACCGGTCGGTCCTCCACGAGATGCGCCTCGAGAACGGCCTCGTCTGGAGCCTCCCGATCACGCTCTCGGTGGATGAGGTGGGGCTGAAGCGCGTGGGGCGGAGCGACCGGGTCGCCTTGACGATCGACGGCGAGACCCACGCGATCCTCGACGTCGCCGAGACCTTCCGCCGAGATCGCGAGATCGAGGCGCAGTCGGCGTTCGGCACCACTGACGAGGCCCATCCCGGCGTGGCCGCCCTCCGGAAGGCCGGCGACTGGGTGCTCGGCGGCCGCCTGGAGGTGCTGAGGGTCCCGACGCACGACACCTTCAAGGAGCACCGCCGGACCCCGGCCGAGACCCGCGAGGCCTTCGCCGAGCGCGGCTGGAGGCGCGTGGTCGGGTTCCAGACCAGGAACCCGGTGCACCGCGCCCACGAGTACATCCAGAAGTGCGCCCTCGAGGTCACCGACGGCCTCCTGCTGCACCCGCTGATGGGCGAGACGAAGTCCGACGACATCCCCGCCGACGTGCGGATGCGCTGCTACCTCGTGCTCCTCGAGAGCTACTACCCCAAGGACCGGGTGCTGCTGTCGATCTTCCCGGCCGCGATGCGCTACGCGGGGCCGAAGGAGGCGATCTTCCACGCGATGGTCCGGAAGAACTACGGGTGCACCCACTTCATCGTGGGCCGCGACCACGCGGGTGTCGGCGACTTCTACGGGAGCTACGACGCGCAGCGGATCTTCGACGAGTTCGAGGAGTCCGACTTCGGCATCACGCCGCTCTTCTTCGAGCACGCCTTCTGGTGCCAGAGATGCGAGGGGATGGCCTCCACGAAGATCTGCCCCCACGGCGACGACGACCGGATCTCTCTCTCCGGCACGAAGGTCCGAGAGATGCTGCGGGCCGGCGAGCGGCCGCCGATGGAGTTCAGCCGTCCCGAGGTGGCCGACGTGCTGATCGAGGCGATGCGCGAGGAGTGAGGAGCCTCAGGGCTCCTCGACGTCACCGTCGCGGTCCTCTTCCGGCCCCTCGGTGGGCGGGGGAGGGGGCGGGAGGACGCGCTCCGTCGTCTCCGGCTCGTGCTCGTGAGCGGGCTCGGGGGCCGGGGCCGGCTCCCTGCCCCCGGCGATCAGCGCGATCCCGAAGCCGATCAGGAGCAGCGGCAGCAGGAACTCAGCTCTGAGGTCGAGCGTCTCGAGCGCATCGAGCAGGAACAGCACCCCCGCGGCG
The DNA here is from genome assembly GCA_035513995.1 of Actinomycetota bacterium. Lineage (GTDB taxonomy): Bacteria > Actinomycetota > UBA4738 > UBA4738 > CALAEC01 > DASUTW01. Next base: position 2,253 of record DATKBL010000100.1, on the reverse strand, counting down.
AGGAAGAAGATGCCGATCCCGAGACCCTCGCGCCTCATCGCCGCACCTCCACCTGTCCCAACCCCACCGCGACCCGCACCTCGAAGACGGCGTCGTTCTCGGTGATCGAGTGCTCGACCCCCAACCCATTCTGCTCGGATCCGAGGATCTTCACCTGACCCGCCCCGGCGTCGCCCTCCACTCTCACCGACACCTCATCGGGCAGGATCACCACCACCTGCCCTATCCCCAGTGAGATCTCGACGTCGGAGATGGTCGTCCCCTCGATCGAGGTGAGGTCGACCGTCAACCTCCCGATGGCCATCCGATACTCCTGGCGGAGATCGGCCGTGCTCGCGGGCCGGAACGTCCGCTCGCCCACGCCGCCCTCGAACGGCACGTCGAGCAGTGACATGAACGCCAGCATGACCGTCAGGATCACCCCCAGCGTGACGAGACCGCCGTGTCGCCCCACCACCAGGATCACGATGCCGATCAGGATCAGCCCGGCCGCCATCGCCGACTGGATCGGGAGGTCCACCAGGTCGAGGGTCACCACCAGCCACGCCGCGCCGATGAGCAGGAGGATCGCCCCCAGCACCAACCGGCCGACGTGGACGCCGCGGTCGTCGCTCATCGCTTCGCCGCTCCCATGATCACGGCGGCCCCCGCCACGATGAAGGCCAGCGGCCAGAACACCCGCGAGAAGTACGGGATGAAGCGCGACGCCAGCATGATCCCACCGATCGCGATCAGCGCGCCGCCGAGCAGGAGCCGCGTGGTCGCCGCGTCGAGCCCCGCCGACCTCGCCGGCGCCCGAACCTCGCCCTCGGTCTCCTCGGGGATGATCAGCCATGCGATCAGGTAGAGCAGGACACCCGATCCGCCCGCGATCGTGAGCAGGACCAAGCTCAGGCGGACCAGGACCGGGTCGATGCCGAAGTAGTGGGCGATGCCGGCGGCGACGCCGCCGAGGATGCGATCGGTGCGGCTCCGGCGAAGCTCCGGGCGCTCGTCCATCCTCTCCCTCAGTGCTTGACGTCGACCCCGCCCATGATCGCGGTGCCGGTGATCTCCAGCCGGGGCGCGTCCTCACCGGCGCCGCCGTCGGTCTTGTCGTCGAAGCCGCCGAGCAGCGGCGTGCCACGGATCTCCACCCGCCATCCGTGCGGCACCTTGACCTCCACGCCTCCCATCAGCGCGGTGACGTCGAGCACGGCGCCCTCCGGGACCGGCACGGCCTCCCGCAGGTCGAGCTCGACCCCGCCCATGATCGCCGTCGCTCTCCCGCCCTGCCAGCTCTTGCTCGTGACACGGGACTTCCTGCCGCCGAGGACCGCGGTGTACGCGCCCTCGTCGCCGGCCTCGCCGGTCGCGCGCGCGAACCGCTTGGGTCGCATGAAGCCGACGGCCTCCACGAGGACGGCGAGGCCGGCGACGATGATCACCACCGGCCAGTAGCGGCCGATCCAGCCCTCCTCGATCCAGTCGGCGTTCTGCGCGAAGAACCCCGCGCCCAGGAGCAGCACGACGAGGCCCACGAGGCTCCGCCCCCGCTCCCGGATCAGGATGGCGAGCCCCACGAAGACGAGCAGCAGCGGCCAGGCCAGGCCCCAGACGCCCTCGGCCTCGATCACGTCCGTGGAGTCGAGGAGGAACAGAAGGCCGAGCGCCACCAGGAACAGGCCGAGCAGCCAGCGGGCCGGTGCGATGCGTGCCATGCGAACCCTCCCTCCCGGCCGGATGATAGTCGTAGGCCCTCGCCGGATGCCAGCGGGGCTGGGGTCACAGGCCCTTTGACCTGTTGTTTGATGCCCCCCGGTACGGCTGATAGGGTATCCGGTGGCCTTGGCCGACCGCGGCGACCAGGTGGAGGAGCCGTTTGGGACGCAGGATCAGCACCCATATCGGGACGATGGCGCTCGTGAGTGCCCTCCTCGCCGCCCTTCTCTCCGGGCCGGTCGGCGCCCAGGACACCGAAGAGAAGCTCGACGAGGCGAGGGCTCGCCTGGCGAAGGTCGAGGGCGAGGCCCAGGCCGCGACCGCGGAGTACGAGGCGGCTCGCGGGCGGCTGATCCAGACCGAGGACGAGATCGACGCCACGCGCCAACGTCTCGACGCGACCGCGCGCAGGGTGGACAAGCTCCAGACGCGCCTGGGCGAGCGGGCCAGCGAGGCCTACAAGATGGGGGCCTCGGGCATGCTCGACCTCCTGTTCGTCTCCGAGTCGCTCTCCGAGTTCTCCGACCGCATGGTCTTCCTCGATCGCATCGC
>DATKBL010000099.1:0-9601 GCA_035513995.1 Actinomycetota bacterium | reverse complement strand
TCCTTCGCGGCCTTGGCCACCTCCGCGAGCTGCTCGGGCTTCTTCACGGCGATCGTGGCGCCGGCCTCGAGCGAGACCTCGATCCCGCAGAACGTGCACTGGTCGGGGGTGCCCCAGTGGACGCACGTCTGCACGACGGTGCTGGCCAGCGAGTCGAGGTGGAGCAGCGCGATCTGCCAGTAGGGGATGCCGTCCTCGGTCTCGAGATCGTAGATCCTCGGCCTCGGGGGAAGGTCTGCCGTCGTCACGCGCTCGTCCCCCCGGAAGAGGACCCACGCGTCGCCGTCGCGGCGCAGCGAGAACGGCGAGTCGGTCAGGTAGTCGCCGGTGAACGGGAACGTGACCGGCAGCCCGTCCAGGTACACCATCCCCGAGTCGGTGGGGCCGGCCCCGCCCTTCCTCCCCTCGACGTCCGAGGGCTCCACGCGGACGCCGTGGCTCTGGAGCTCGACGATCAGCCGCCGCAGGTCGAGGCCGGTGGGGACGCCGTCAGTCGTTCCCATACAGCTCCTCGAAGTTCCGGTACAGGATCCGGTCCTTCAGCTCCTGGCCGATCCCCGGCTGCCCCACCATCTTGTAGTACTCGCCCCAGAAGTCGCTCCACGGGACGTCCGAGGAGAAGAGCACGCGGTCCTCGCCGATGCCTCGCTTCTCGATCTCGGCCATCAGCCAGCGAGGGCCGAACCCCACCGACCACGTGCAGTCGGTGTAGACCTGCAGGCCCTGCTCCACCCAGTCGAGGAACTTGGGGACGAGCTTGATGTGCCCGCTCACGCCCCCGCCGAAGTGGACGAGGTAGATCTTGATGCGCTTCCCCCACTCCTCGATCAGCGGGATGTAGTTGCTGATGTCCGAAGAACCGCCCGGGCTGGTGTGGAAGTGGAAGACGAGGTCGTGCTCCTCGGCGGCCTTGAGGCACGCCTCCGCCGTCTCGCGGTCGTCATCGTCCCAGTCCTCGGGGTTGGGGCTGCCCCCGAGGAGGAAGGTGGTCTTCAGGGCCTTCACGCCGTCCTCCCCGGCGAGCTTCAGGGCCTCCATCGTCATCTCCTTGTTCTGGCCCATGAAGGAGACCCAGATCGCGCACGTCAGGCGGTCGCTCGACTGGGCCGCGTCGAGCGCGACGGGGTTGAGGCCGAACGGCTGGTCCTGCTTGGGGATCCCGTAGTTGGGGATCACCATCGCCCGCTCGATGCCGTAGCGGTCGAGGTGGTTCTTGATGTAGTCCTGCCCGTCCCTGAACTCGAAGACCGTGGGCTTCACGGGCTCCTTCAGGTCGTAGAAGGCCCACGCGTCCATCTCGCCGATGTGGTTGTGGCCGTCGATGACCCTGCCGCTGACCTTCTCGTCCCCCATGACCACCCTCCGACACTATAGGAAACGGGCCTCTACCGAATCCTCACGCCGCTGCGAGCCCGATGTCAAGACGAGCCCCGGAGCTCCTCCACCCGGCGTTCCCACTCCGAGCGGTCGGTGAACGTTCTTCGGTCGGTGGGCTCGTCCACCGCGTCGCCCGTCTCGGGGTCCAGCGGCACCTGTTCCACGACGTACCGAGGCGCCCCCGTGCCCGGGTCCTCTTCCACGAAGGCGTGGAGGCCGGAGCCGTCCTCCACGCGCATCTCGAGGCGCCGGTACAGGCCGGGCACGGGAACGTCGGGCCGCCCTCGCTCCTCGACCACGACCCAGGGGTCTCCCCGGAGGCGAGCATCGCGGATCCCCCCGGCCGCCGCCGCCCGTGCCCGCTCCCGAGCGAGCTCCCGGTACCGGATCGCGAACGCGGCCCCGACAACCTGGGTGGCCGAGACCTCCTCGGGGAGGAACCCCGCTTCGTGGAGGACCCGCTCGGCCAGGGCCGGTCCGTCCTCGTACGCCGCCGCGAGCTCCTCGGGGGTGCCCAGGTCCGCGAGCGCGTCGGCGACGAGCCGCGCGGCGCTCAGGTAGCGCTCGTAGGCCTCCGGGCGGGTCAGGACGAGCGTGGAGATCCGCCCCTCCGCGGCGCTCCACTCCGCCGCGAGCTGCTCGATCGGCCTCGTCATGACAGCGCGGAGGCCCCGGGGGCGCGCCCCCGGGGCCTCCCCATCCGGCACGCCCTTAGAGGTTCCAGGTGTTCATGACGAAGGCGCCGTCGCGCCACGCCTGCAGGGCCGCGTCTGCGACGTCCCGAGGGTGGATCGGCTTCACGCCGTCCATCATGTCGGACTCGCGCATCCCGTAGAGGGCCGCGGCCGAGAAGCGGCAGGCGTAGACGTTGCCGCCCTCGTCCATGATCGTCTGGAGCTGGTTGTTGAAGTTCAGGTGCCCGGGGAAAGCCTCGTCGCCCACCTTCGGGAACCCGCGGGTCTTCGAGGCCATCAGCGACCCCGGCCCGAACAGCACGAAGTGCAGCTCGAAGCCCTTCCTGACCAGCCTCGTCGCCGTGAGCATGTTCACGATCCCCACGGAGCCCTCGAACGGGACCGTGTGCATGAACACGTACGCCTTCTCACCGGGCTCCGCCTGGATGTCGTCGAAGACCTTCCCTTCGAAGTCGACGATCGCCTGCCCGGCTTCCACCGGCTCGTTCACGAAGTCCGCCACTCGGACCCTCCTTCCACTCGACGATAGGTCCCTGCCGTCTGGCTCCCCGCGCGACCCCCGGTCACGCGGCCGTCTTCCGATAGGGCGGCGCGCGATCCTGCCACGTCTGCCGATGGCTGCCGGGCATGATGCCCATGATCCACCGGCGCAGGCTCCACGGCAGGACCCGGTACACGGGGACGAAGATCCTCCTCCAGAGGAAGGCCATCGGCCCCCGTCGCCGCACCGGAGGCCGCAGCCCGTACTTCTTCGCGAGGGAGTGCTCGGTGGCCTCGAGGAGGAAGTACTCGGCGTTGCTCCGCAGCCAGTGGGAGAACCCCATCACAGCAGCCCCTGCTCGGACAGCGCGTTCTGCGCCGCGGCCGAGATCGGCTCCCCGAGGGCGCCGATCGGCGGCGAGTACACGTTCTCCATCGTGGCCAGGTCGCCCAGCGTGATCCCCGTCCGCGCGGCCATGGCCAGGAAATCGGCCCGCTCCTTGATGCCCTCGCCGCCGACCATCTGGGCGCCGATCAGCCGGAGGCTGTCGGGCTCGGCGAGCAGCTTCACCTTGATCGGCTTCATGTCCGGGTAGTAGCGGGCCCGAGAGATGCCCTGGGCCACGCCCATCACGAACGGGATCCCCAGCGCCGAGGCCGTACTCTCGCCGAAGGACACCCCGCCGATCATCCACTTGCCGGCGACCATGCCCCACGGCACGTACACGGGCCGGTAGGCGCGGTCGCCCCCGGCTGCGTTGGCCCCGGCGATCTTCCCCTGCGCGTAGGCGTGGCTGCCCGAGAGGCCCTGGAGGGGGAGCTTCGTGAGCCCGTGCGGGATCTCGGCGACGTCGCCGGCCGCGAACACGCCCTCGGTCGTCGTGTGCATCCCCTCGTCCACCACGATGCCGCCCGTGGAGCCGATCTTCAAGCCGGCCTCGCCGGCCAGCCGGTTGTTCGGACGCTTGTGCGTGCAGATGACGACCACATCGCAGGCGATCTCTCCGTCGGAGGTCTGCACGGCGCGCACCCTGCCCTCGCCCAGGAGCGCCTCTGCCTTCGTGTTGAAGTGCATCTGGACACCCATCTCGGCCCACGACTCCTGCACGGGCTCCACGATGTCGGGGTCGGCGGCCTCGGCCAGCGCCCAGGGGTGGGGGTCGACCACGTGCGTCTCGAGTCCACGGTGGGCCATCGAGGTGATCATCTCCAGCCCGAGCGGCGAGGCGCCGAGCACGACGACCGACCGCGCGTCGTCGAGGACCTTGTCCCACTCCATCGCCCGCCGGATGTTCTTGACGTAGTACTGCCCCTCGAGGTCGGTCCCGGGGATGTCGGGGGCCTCGTAGTCGAAGCCGGTGGCGACGACCAGCCGGTCGAACGGCACCCGCTCGCCCCCGCCGGTCGGGAGCTCGGCGCGTCCCTCGGTGTCGAACGGGGTTTGGCCCGGCGGGGCCAGCTCGACCTCCCGCCCGTCGAGATCGATCCGCCCGACCCGCGTCTCGTAGCGGATGTCGATCCCCTGCTCCTCGTAGAACTCCTTGCCCTGGAGGAACAGGCGCTCGAACGAGTCGATCTCGCGTCCGTGGACGTAGGGGATGCCGCAGGGGCTGTACGCGGCGTCCTCGTACTCGGTGAAGACCTTGAGGTCGGCCTCGCGGTCGAGGCCCTTGATCGCCCCGGCGGCGCCGATGCCCGCCGCGCCCCCTCCGACGACCACGTAGCGCTGAGCCATCTACCCTCCCGTGAGGATTGCCGGTCGCGCGAGATGTTCACTATACTCAACGCGCCATTCACCGATGCCCCACTCTACTCGGGTGTCGCGCGAATCTTCAAGTGGAGGTCGGCATGGAGGACGTGATCGCAGCCATCGGGCCGAAGGTCCGTCAGCTGCGCAGGCAGAAGAACCTCTCGCTCCAACAGCTCGCGGAGCGGTCGGGGGTCTCGGCCGCCGCGATCCACAAGCTGGAACGGAACGGGATGGTCCCCACGATCACCACCCTGATGAAGCTGGCCTCCGCCCTGAACCGCCCCGTCTCGTTCTTCGTCGACGAGCAGGACCCCGATCACGCCGTCGTGGTGCGAGCCGCCGAGCGGAAGGCGGTCTACACCTCGAAGGACGGCCTCGCCCTCGAGAGCGTGTCGGGACCGTATGGCCGGTTCTTCATGGCGGGAGCGGTGGCGATCGTGGAGCCGAAGGCCGACAGCGGCCCCAAGCCGATGGAGCACCCCGGCGAGGAGCTCGTCTACGTGCTGAGCGGATCGCTGTGCTTCGAGATCGACGGCGAGGAGCACGTGCTACGGCGCGGGGACACGCTCCACTTCCGCACCGACCGCCCGCACCACTGGTGGAACCCGCAGGCGCGCCCCGCGCGGGCGCTCTGGATGGCTCTCCGGTCGACCTGATGCGCTCCGTCGTCGTCGCGCTCGGCGGCAACGCCATCACCCGGGAGGGCGAGGCCGGCACCTACGAGGAGCAGGAGGCGAACGCCCGTCGGATGGCCCGCGCGGTGGCGCGGATGGTCGAGGGCGGGTACCGCGTCGCCGTGACCCACGGCAACGGCCCGCAGGTGGGCAGCCTCGCCATCCAGCAGGAGGAGGGCGCCTCGCTCGTCCCCGCCCAGCCCCTGTTCGCTCTGGGCGCGATGACCCAGGGCCAGATCGGCCACCTGCTCGGGCTCGCCCTCTCGGCGATAGTCGAGGCGCGGGTGGTCTCGGTGGTGACCCACGTCGCGGTGGACCCGCGCGACCCGGCCTTCGAGAAGCCCACGAAGCCGATCGGCCCGTTCTTCGACCGGGCCACCGCGCGCCGCCTGGGCCGAGAGCGGGGGTGGGAGGTGCGCGAGGACGCGGGCAGGGGCTACCGGAGGGTGGTCCCCTCCCCCGATCCGAAGGAGATCCTCGAGGGCCCCGTGATCCGCTCGCTCCTCCGGCAGGGGTCCGTGGTGATCGCCTCGGGCGGGGGAGGCATCCCGGTCGTCCGGCGGGGGAAGAGGCTCGTCGGGGTTGATGCAGTGATCGACAAGGACCTCTCCGCCGAGCGGCTGGGGACGGAGATCGGGGCCGACGAGCTGCTCATGCTCACGGGGGTGGATCGCGTGGCGCTCGGCTTCGGCACCCCGGACGAGCGCGCGATCCGCGAGATGACGGCCGATGAGGCCGACGCGCACCTCGCCGAGGGTCACTTCCCCGCGGGGAGCATGGGCCCCAAGATCGCGGCAGCCGCCCGGTTCGTTCGCGAGGGCGGCGAGTGGGCCACGATCACCTCGCCGCGCCGCGCCGCCGCCGCGCTCGCCGGCAACCACGGCACCCGGATCCTGCTGGCCAGGGAGGCCCCGCGTCGGGCGGCGGGCCAGTGAGCGCCGCCCTCGTCCGCGTCCGACCGGACACCTACGTCGACTCCGTGCTCTTGATGTCGGGCTCACGAGCGATGCGCGACAGCGACGGCGTCGCGTGGGCCACGGCGGTGATGGGGACGGAGGCGAACCTGGACGAGCTTCGCTCGCGAGGCTTCGACGACGGCGAGCTGGCCTCCGCTCGAGCCAACGACCTGGTCCTCGCCGTCGAGGCCGGGTCGGGCGAGGAGGCCGAGGAGGCGCTGGAGGCGGGGATGCAGGCCCTCTCGGAGGTCCGCGGCGAGGAGGGCGCCGGCCCGAGGCAGCACGGCCCCCGCTCGCTCCAGCAGGCCGCGGAGGAGACCCCCGATCTCAACGTCGCGCTCATCTCGGTCCCGGGCGAGCACGCCGCGCTCGAGGCGCACAAGGGCCTCTCCGCCGGGCTCCACGTGCTGCTGTTCAGCGACAACCTCTCCCTCGGGGACGAGACCGAGCTGAAGCTCCGCGGGAGCGAGCTCCGGCGCTTCGTGATGGGGCCCGGGGCCGGCACGGCGATGATCGGCGGGGTGGGTCTCGGCTTCGCGAACGTGGTCCAGCGGGGACCGATCGGCGTGGTCGCGGCCGCCGGGACCGGCGCGCAGGAGGTCAGCAGCCTCCTCGACCGATGGGGCGTGGGCGTGCGGAACCTGATCGGCGTGGGCGGCCGCGACCTCTCCGAGCGGGTCGAGGGCCGGATGACCCGCATGGCGCTGGACGTCTTCGAGGAGGACGACGAGGTCGAGGCCGTGCTGCTGGTGTCGAAACCCCCCTCGCCCGAGGTCGCGGCCGACCTCCTGAAGCGGCTGGGCGAGGGCAAACCCGCGGTGGCCGCGCTGATCGGGCTGGCCGAGGAGCTCAACGCCCCCGAGGGCGTCCAGCTCGCGCGCACCCTTGAGGAGGGGGTCCGGCTCACGCTGGAGGCGCTGGGGCGCGACGCGCCCGACACCTCCGAGGGGCTCGAGGAGCGGGTCCGGGAGGCGATCCAGGACCTGGACGACGACCGCACGGCCGTGCGAGGCCTCTTCGCGGGAGGCACGCTCTGCTACGAGGCGATGGTGGTGCTGAGCGAGCGCCTCGGCGACGAGGTGCGCTCCAACACGCCGCTCCGGGAGGGCTGGGAGGTGCCGGCGCCGGAAGGCGCCCACGTGTGCCTGGACCTCGGCGAGGAGGAGTACACGAGGGGCCGGCCGCATCCCATGATCGATCCCGAGCCGAGGGCCGACCTGATCGCCGAGGCCGCCGACGACCCCTGGGTCGGCGCGATCCTCGTGGACGTCGTGCTGGGACACGGCGCGCACGAGGACCCCGCGTCGCTGCTCGCGCCCGCCTGCGCCGCCGCGATCAGCAAGGGCGCGCGGGTGGTGACCTACGTGCTGGGGACCGAGGGCGACCCCCAGGGCCTCGGCGACCAGCAGCGGAAGATGGAGCAGGCGGGATGTATCCTGGCTCCCACGGCGGCGAGGGCGGCGCTCATGGCGGCCGCGATCGCCGCCCGCGACCCCGCGATGGCGGGGGGGTCGCCGTGACCCCGCGGATCGCGATGCTCACCTACTCGTCGAAGCCCCGGGGAGGGGTCGTGCACGCCCTCCACCTGGCCGAGGCCCTCCACGCGCAGGGCGCCGACGTCCACCTGTTCGCGCTGGGGAACCCGCGGGAGGGCTTTTACCGGCCAGCCGCGGTCCCCCACACGCTGTTCCCCGCGCCCGGCTCGGAGGGCACGCTGGAGGAGCGCGTGTTCGCGGCGGTGGACGCCCTCGCCACCGGGCTGGCTCGCGAGGCCGGCGGGTTCGACCTGCTCCATGCGCAGGACTGCATCGCCGCGCGGGCGGTCCTCGACCTGCGCGACCGCGCCCCGCTCGGCCCCCTGATCCGGACGGTGCACCACATCGACGACTTCACGACCCCGGCGCTGGTCGAGTGTCAGCACCGCTCGGTGGTCGAGCCCGACCGCGTCCTCGTCGTCTCGGAGTTCTGGCGGCGGGCGCTGGCCGAGGAGCACGGCATCGAGGCGAGCGTGGTGCCCAACGGGGTGGACGTGGCCCGGTTCGCGGCGCGTCCCGACCCCGATGAGGCTCGAGAGCTGCGGGCCCGCGCCGGGGCCGAGCGTCGCTTCCTCTTCCTGACCGTCGGGGGGATCGAGCCGAGGAAAGGAACGATGGAGCTGATCGAGGCCCTGGCCGCCCTCCGGAAGAAGGACCCGCCGGGCCCGGTCGTCGCCGTGGTCGGCGGCCACTCGTTCCAGGACCACACCCCCTACCGCGAGCGCGTGCTGGCGCGCATGGAGGAGCTCAGGCTGGAGCTCGGACGAGACCTCGTGCTCCTTGGCACGGTCCCCGACGACGAGCTCGTGTCGTGGTACCGGGCGGCGGACGCGTTCGTCTTCCCCTCGGCCAAGGAGGGGTTCGGCCTCGTGGTGCTGGAGGCGCTGGCGTCGAGCCTGCCCGTGGTGGCCACCGACATCCCCGTGTTCGGCGAGTACCTCACCCACGGCGCCGACGCGCTCCTCGCCCGCGCCGGCGACGCGGCCTCCCTCGCTGCGGAGATGCGGCGGGTGATGCGCGAGCCCGACCTGCGGGGGCGGCTCGCTGACGCAGGGCCCTCGCTCGCGGCGCGCTACAGCTGGGAGGCGTCGGCAAGCCGGCACCGCGAGGTGTACGCGGAGGTGCTGCGCGCCGCCGAGCCCGTCCAGGCCGGCTAACTCGAGCGCAGCCCCAGCTCGAGCCCCACGCAGAAGTCGGCCCCCGACGACTCCCCGACGAGCGCGAGGGCCCGAGCCGCCGCGCGCGCCGATCCGGCGTCGCCGCGAACGGCCGCCGCGACGAGGCGATGCGCCGGGGCCAGGGCCTGCCCCCGGGCGGCCCAGTGGGTGAACCCCCGCGCGATCGGTGAGGTCGACGCCGAGGAGGCGATCGGCACGAGCCGCTCCTCCGACGAGGGGCCCTCGAGGAGCCGCCGGGCGAAGAGGATCCCCGCGAGCGCGTCGTCCCCCGAGGGCGTGAGGCCTGGGCCGCGGCCCTCCAGCGCGCGCGCCGCCGCCTCCAGGTCGTCCGCCGCCAGGGCCTTCGCGGCGGCGGCGCGCGACCCCCGATCGAGGAGCGAGCGCTCGCCCCCCTCCTCCGCCGCCTCGGCGGCGGACGCGGCCCCGGCCTCCATCTGCTCGGGCCGCGGCGTCCACCCGCGCCAGGTGCGGTCGCCCAAGCGGACCTCCACGGCTCCCACCGAGACTCGATCCGGACCCACCGCGACGGGGTCGCCGATCGGTATCCGCGGGACCTCGCCGTCGAGGCCCAAGTACAGCGGGCCCGGATGGACCCCCTCCCCCACGAGGACGAGCAGGCCGGCGGGGAAGCTCGCGTAGCAGGCCTGCGGGAACCAGGCGATCACCTCGCCCAGCTCCCCGGCCCGAAGCACCTCTCGGGCACCTCCACCGATGAACCGCGACCGCAGCACGCTCAGGCGGACGCGGCGTCGAGCGCCAGCAGGGCCTGGCGGAAGCACTCGACCGGCGCGTGCGCCACCCCGGCGCCGATCTGTCCGGTCCCCTCGCTCGCGTGGAGGATGCCGGTGTTGATCGACGGGGTGATCTCGAGCTCCACGACCCGGCGCAGGTCCACCCCGATCGGCGAGCCCCGGAAGCCGAGGTAAGGCAGCTTGAAGCGGCTGCTCTTCCCCAGG
>DATKBL010000098.1:0-5274 GCA_035513995.1 Actinomycetota bacterium | reverse complement strand
CGAGGCCGATCAGCAGGTGGAGGAGGACCCACCAGGGGCCCATCGAGCGCCATCTCGGCGCGCCGAACCGCTCCTCCAGCTCACGGTACCGCTCCCACGCGGCGGCCCATCCGTCCGGCGTGGGCTCGTAGCTCGCGACGGGCTCCCCGCCGGCGCGCAGGTCCCACACGCCGTAGTAGCCCTCGTCCCGACCGACCCCGTAGGCGTTGCCCCGGTGGGTGATGCGAGGATCGTCCACGTGGGGAGTGTGGCAAATCACCGGACCCTCGGCCACCGGCTACGATGCAGCCATGGGGCGGGGCTTCCGTGACTACGCGCGTGACTTCGGGCGGAACTGGCGCGAGCACGACGGGCCGCTCTTGAGGAAGGTGGGGATCACGCTGCGGAACCGCGCGATCGCCACCTCCGGGATCCGAGGCGGCTGCTGCGGCCATCGCGGCGAGCCGGGCTGCTGACGCGGCCCCGACGAGGGGCGCGGTCGCGCCCCCCACGATCATCCCCCCGGTTAGGCTCCGTCAGGCCAGCTCGTAGGCGCCGAGGTCCGGCCTCCCGTCTCGCCGGACGCCTCGCTGATCGCGCCTGGGAGCGAGCTGCTTCGTGGCCGAGTTCACCGCGCGGCTCGTCGGCCGCAGGGCGTGGGTCCTGGTCGGGCCGCCGTTGTTGCGCAGCGCCCGGAGCTTGGGATCCTTCTTGATGAGCTTGTTCACCGCGCCGGAGCGGGAGCAGCCGGCGACCTTCTCGATCAGGTTGCGCCCGATCAGGGTGATCGAGCCGGCCTGCGTGCTGCAGTCGTCGTGGTTGATGCCGGCCGCCGGACCCGGGCCGCGATCGTCTCCGCGACCTCGCGGGTCGTGGCCGCCCCGCCCATGTCGGGGGTGAGCACGCGACCCTCCTCGATCACCGAGGCCACGGCGTCCTCGACCCGCCCCGCGGCGTCCTCCTCGGAGAGGTGGCGGAGCATCATCGCGGCCGAGAGGATCATGGCGATGGGATTGGCCACCCCCTTGCCCGCGATGTCGGGCGCGCTCCCGTGCACCGGCTCGAACAGCGCGTACTCCCATCCGATGTTCGCGCCCGGGGCGATCCCCAGGCCGCCCACCAGCCCGGCACAGAGGTCGCTGATGATGTCTCCGTAGAGGTTGGGGAGGAGCAGCACGTCCATCAGCTCGGGCTCCCAGGCCAGCCACATCGCCAGCTCGTCGACCTGCATCTCCCACACCTCGACGTCGGGATAGTCGTCGGCCACCTCCATCGCGGTGGCCAGGAAGACGCCGTCCGAGTGCTTCATGATGTTGGCCTTGTGCCCGACGAGGACGTGCTTGCGGTGGTTGCGGCGCGCGTACTCGAGCGCCGCGCGCACGATGCGGCGGGTGCCGGTCACGCTGATCGGCTTGACCGTCACGCCGGCGTCCTCGGGCAGCCGGTACCCGGCGAGGCGCTCCAGCTCCTCGCGGAACGCGGCGATCTCGTCCGAGCTGCGCTCGAACTCCACTCCCTGGTAGAGGTCCTCGGTGTTCTCTCGGATCACGACGATGTCCACGTCCTGGTGGCGCGTGGGGATCCCGCGGAAGTGCCGCGAGGGGCGCACGGCGGCGAACAGGTCGAGCTCGCGGCGCAGCGCGACGTTGATGCTTCGGAACCCGGTCCCCACCGGGGTGGTGACCGGTCCCTTGATCGCCGTCCGAGAGTCGCGGATCGCGTCGAGCACGCGGTCCGGGAGCGGGGTCCCCTCGCGCTCGGCGACGGCCGCGCCGGCCTCCTCCACCTGCCAGTCGACCGCCACCCCCGCCCCGGCGACCACGAGCCGCATGGCCTCGGACACCTCCGGGCCGATCCCGTCGCCGGGGACGAGGGTGATGCGGTGGGCCATCGGGCCTCAGGCTAGCAAGGCCCGAGGGGCGGGGCTCAGCTCCGCCTGCCGCCCTTGTGCCCCGCGACGGCGCTGCAGCTGCTGCTTGGTCATCTTCGAGCGGCCCTCGACCCGGAGCCCTGCCGCTTCTGGCTCTCCTTGATGTGCTCGTACTTCCTCTCGTCCTTGCTGCTCCAGCTCCTGGGCATGGCGCACCTCCTTCAGAACCCTGGCAGAACCCTGGATACCCGCATCGTCTGGGCAGGGAACCGAAGGGAGCCCGTTCAGATCCGGTCGAAGAGGATCGCTCGCTTCACCTCTTGGATCGCCTTCGTGACCTTGATGCCCCTCGGGCAGTCCTCGGTGCAGTTGAAGACGGTCCGGCAGCGGAAGACCCCGGACTTCTCGGCGAGGAGGCGCATACGGTCGCGCGCGCCTTCGTCGCGGGAGTCGAAGATGAACCGGTGGGCGTTCACGATCGCCGCGGGGCCCACGTAGCCGTCGTCGCCCCAGTAGACCGGGCACGCCGTCGTGCAGGCCGCGCACAGGATGCACTTCGTGGTGTCGTCGAAGCGCTCGCGCTCCTCCGGGGACTGGAGGCGCTCGCGCTCGGGCTCTCCCGAATCATTGATCAGGTAGGGGAGGACGGCTCGGTACTGGGCGAAGAACGGCTCCATGTCCACGATGAGGTCCTTGAGGACCGGGAGGCCGCGGATCGGCTCGATGGTAACCTTCGGGGCCACGTCGCGGACGAGCACCTTGCAGGCGAGGGCGTTGTGCCCGTTGATCAGCATCGCGTCGGAGCCGCAGATCCCGTGGGCGCACGAGCGCCGGAGCGCGAGGGTCCCGTCCTGGCGCCACTTGATCTCGTGGAGCGCGTCGAGGAGGCGGTCGGTGGGGTCGGCGTCGAGCGTGAAGGTGTCCCACCATGGGTTCTCGGACACCTCTGGGTTGTACCGGCGGACGCGCACCTCGAGCGAGACGTTCTCGGCCATCAGTACTTCCTCTCCATCGGGATGTAGGGGCCCATCTTCACGGGCTTGTACTCGAGGCGCACGGACCCGTCGTCCTCGCGGTAGGCGAGCGAGTGGCGGAGCCAGCGGTTGTCGTCGCGAAGCTCGTGGTCGGCGCGGAAGTGCCCGCCGCGCGACTCGTCCCGGGCCAGCGCCGCCGCGACCAGGGTGTCGGCGCAGTCGAGCAGCGCCCCGAGCTCCCAGGCCTCCATCAGCTCGGTGTTGAAGACGGAGCCCTTGTCCTCGACGAAGGCCCGCCCGTAACGCTCGCGGAGGTCGCCCAGCACCGCGACGGCCTTCTCCAGCCCCTCCTGCGTGCGGACCACGCCGGCCAGGTCTGTCATCGCCTCCTGGAGCTCCGCGCGCACGTCGGCCATCCGCACCGAGCCGCTCGAGGAGAGCAGGCCGCGCAGCCACCCCCGCGTCGGCTCGGCGGCGTCCGCGGAGACCTCGGCGTGACCGACCTGGCCGGCGTGGTCCGAGGCGTGCCGCCCGGCGCGCCTCCCGAACACCACGATGTCGAGGAGGGAGTTCGTCCCCAGGCGGTTCGCCCCGTGCACCGAGACGCACGCGCACTCGCCGGCTGCGTAGAGGCCCGGGACCGCCTCCTCGGCCTCCCCGACCACCACGCGCCCGTCGACGTCGGTGGGGATGCCGCCCATCCCGTAGTGCGCCGTGGGCTGGATCGGGACCGGCTCGGTCTTCGGCTCCACACCGAGGTAGATCCGGGCGAACTCGGTGACGTCGGGGATCTTCGTCTCGATCACCTCGGGGTCGAGGTGACGGACGTCGAGGTACACGTAGTCCTCGCCGTCCACGCCCCGGCCCTCCTTCACCTCCTGGAAGATCGCCCGCGAGACCATGTCGCGCGGCGCGAGGTCCTTGATCGTGGGGGCGTAGCGCTCCATGAAGCGCTCGCCCTCGCCGTTGATCAGGATCCCTCCCTCGCCCCGGACGGCCTCGGAGATCAGGATGCCCATCTTGTAGATCCCGGTGGGGTGGAACTGGTAGAACTCCATGTCCTCGAGGGGGACGCCCCGGCGGTAGACCACGGCCATCCCGTCTCCGGTGAGGGTGTGGGCGTTCGAGGAGATCTTGAACATCTTGCCGTAGCCGCCGGTGGCGAAGACCACGGCCTTCGCGCGGAAGACGTGGAGCTCTCCCGAGGCCAGCTCGTAGGCGACCGCTCCCGTGGCGCGACCGTCCTCCATCAGGAGGTCGAGCACGTAGAACTCGTTGAAGAAGCGGACGTCGCGCTTGATGCACTGCTGGTAGAGGGTCTGGAGGATCATGTGGCCGGTCCGGTCGGCCGCGTAGCACGCGCGCCGGACCGGGGCCTCGCCGTGGTTCCGGGTGTGGCCGCCGAACCTGCGCTGGTCGATCTTCCCCTCCGGCGTCCGGTTGAAGGGGAACCCCCAGTGCTCGAGCTCGATTACCGCCTCGACGGCCTCGTTCGCCATGATCTCGGCGGCCGGCTGGTCCACGAGGTAGTCGCCGCCCTTCACCGTGTCGAAGGCGTGCCACTCGGGGTAGTCCTCCTCGACGTTCGCCAGCGCCGCGCACATGCCGCCCTGGGCGGCGCCCGTGTGCGAGCGCGTGGGGTAGAGCTTCGAGATCACGGCGGTGCGGACGCCGTCGGAGGCCTCGAGCGCGGCCCGCAGCCCGGCGCCGCCGGCGCCGACGATCACGACGTCGAACTCGTGCGTCGTCGTCACGAGATGCCGAACTCCGAGGCGTCGAACGTGAAGACGATCACGGAGCCGAGGACGAAGAGCGCGAACCCCACGATCATGAAGACCGAGTTCCAGGTGAGGCGCCATCCGGCCGAGCGGACGTGGTCCTGGATCACGACGCGGGCGCCGTTGATGCCGTGGAGGAGGGCCAGCGAGAGCAGCATCCAGTCCCAGGTTCGCCAGAACGGGCTGGCCCACCGATCGGCGACGAAGTCGAAGTCCACCCGCTGCACGCCCTCATCGATCACGTGCATGATCAGGACGTGCCCGACCGCGAGGAACAGCAGGAGGATCCCCGACAGCCGCATGAAGAGCCACGACCACAGCTCGAATCCGGACCGTGGACGGGGGCGGGGCCCGGCGGCCGGGGAGCGGGGGTCGGCCGCCGCGCTCATCCGAAGAGCCCCTCGAGGATGCGGCGTCCCATCAGGTAGGTGATCGGGGCCATCGCGGCGACGAACAGCGCGAGCGTCCCCCACGACAGCGCGCGGTGCCGTGCGGCCGTCTGGGGCCAGAAGTCGATGATCATGATCCGCATGCCGTTGAGCGCGTGGTAGATCACCGCGGCCACGAGGCCCAGCTCCATCAACTCGACGACCGGGTTGTGATAGACGGCCACCACCCGGTTGTAGGCGTCGGGCCCCCACCCCACGAGCGCCGTGTCGACGATGTGGGCGAA
>DATKBL010000097.1:0-6048 GCA_035513995.1 Actinomycetota bacterium | reverse complement strand
CACGCGTCGCAGTCCACGCACTCGTCGGGCTGGATGTAGAGCATGCGGCCGCCCTCGTAGATGCAGTCCACGGGGCACTCGTCGACGCACGACAGGTCCTTGACGTCGATGCACGGCTCGGTGATGACGTAGGCCACGCTTCTCCTCCTGGTTTTACCGTTTCCCACGGTGTCGACCGTGGGAACCGAAGTCTACCCCCGGGAGGCCCGGACCTCAACGCCTCAGCGCCTCAGCGCTCGAGCGAGGGAGACGGGGCCGCCCCGAGGACCGTGCCGGTGATCGAGGTGGCGGCGTTGAGCGCGGGCACCGGGTAGACGACCACGAGGTGCGCGCCTGCCTCGTGGTAGGCGCGAAGACGGCCCATCGCCTCCTCGCGCCCCCCGCGCACACAGAGCGCGTCCACCAGCGACTCCGAGATCTCCTCGAGGGAGGTCGCTTCCGCGGCCCGGCGGCCCTCGGCGCCCAGGCCCATCGCGTCGAGCTGGCGCGCGTAGCGGGGCATCGTCGCGTACTCGGCGGTCGCCTCGCGGAGGGCCTCCATCGCGAGCTCGTCGCTCATGCCGACGGCGGCTCGCACGTACACGCATACCGCGACCGACCCCACGTCCCGCCGCGTCCGGGCCGCGCCGCGTGCCAGCTGCTCCCGCGCCTGCGCCACCCGCTCGGGCGTGCACCAGTTGAGGACCACGCCGTCGGCCACTTCGCCGGCAAGCTCGGTCATCCTAGGCCCCAGCGCGGCGAGGTAGATCGGCATGCGCCCGGGGAAGAGGTCCAGCCCGCTGAGCGCAAGGGCGCCCTCGCCGTCCTCGACCTTGGGCTCCTCGCCGGCGAGCAGCGTGCGGATCGCCGCGATCGTCGTTCGGGTTCGATCGATCGGCTCCCGCGACCCGAGCCCGAGGATCCCTCGGCCGTTCGAGAGGTCATGGAGCGTCGCGGCTTCCATCGCCATCCGCCTCGGGTCGCGGGAGCCGATCGGCGCCACGCCCGTGACCAGCCGGATCTGGGACGTCTCGGGGGCCAGCCCGACCAGGGTGGAGAACGCCTCGCGCGCGCCGATCTCCGGCGCGAAGATCGCCTGGTAGCCGCCCTCCTCGGCGGTCTGTGCGATCTGGACCACGTCGCGCCAGGCGAGCACGTCGCGACGGCCGTCCTCGCGGCGGAGGCCGTAGCCGTTCAGCGCGATCGCGAACCTGTCGGGCATCGCCCCCGTATCATGCTCCATCGTGACCGCGACCACGTTCCGGACCGAGGACGGCTTGACCCTCGAGGGGGACCTGCGCGAGCCGGAGGGCGCGCCGCGGGGCACGGCGGTGATCTGCCATCCCCACCCCGAGCACGGGGGCAGCAAGGACCACCCGCTGCTGTGGGCGATCCGGAACGAGCTGGCGAAGCGAGGCTGGCTCGTCCTCTCCTTCAACTTCCGCGGCGTCATGGGGTCCGAGGGCGAGCACACCGGGGGGGAGAAGGAGACCGAGGACGTGAAGGCCGCGATCGATCGCGTGCGCGGAGAGGCCGACGGCCCCACCGTCCTCGTCGGCTGGTCGTTCGGCGCCAACGTGGCGATCCGTCATGCGATGACCGACCCCCGTGTGGTCGCCGTGGCGCTCGTCGGTCTCCCGCTCGGCTTCGACCCGGTGCCGGTCGTCGAGCTCCCCGACGACGAGGCGCTGCGCGCGTGGGACGTCCCGGTCCTCCTCGTGACCGGCGACGACGACGCGATCTGCCCCGTCCCCGAGGTGCTGGAGCTCTCGGGCCGGATCCCCAACGCCGACGTCCGCGTGCTCGAGGGCGCGGGGCACTTCTTCCGGAGACGCGAACGCGAGCCCGCCGAGGCCGTCGCCGACTTCTTCGACGAGGTCCTTCAGTAGCGCTCGGGGCGGTCGTCCTGGTCCCGCCGGCGGAAGTCCCGCTGGAAGCTCCGCACACGGTTCCGCACGAAGTAGTAGGCGGCCGCCGCGAGCACGACCGCCGCCAGGAAGATCCCCACGGCCACGCCGACGGCGATCTCGAGCACCTGCCACAGGGTCCCGGTGACCGCGGCGATGATCAGGATGATAATGATGAGCAGAGCCACACCCCTATCCTTCCCCAACATCGCGCGTCTCGCACGTTCGCGGCTCGCGAGACCGCCGAGGGATCGAGCGGCGGCCCGCACGTCGCTCGACGTGTTCAGCGCCTACGGCTTCCCGCTGATCGGGATGCTCCTCGGCTTGGCGCTCGCGTGGTGGGCGCCGCTGGAGCGCCGGGGAGCGGAGACTACAGAGGAACCTTGAGGACCATGATCCGCGGCTCGGTCATGTCCTCCATGGCGTACCGCAGGCCCTCGCGCCCGTAGCCCGACTCCTTGGCGCCCCCGTAGGGCATCTGATCGGCGCGGAACGCCGACTGGTCGTTGACGATGACCCCGCCCACCTCGAGCTGGCGATGGGCCTCGAAAGCCCGGTCGAGCGAGGAGGTGAAGACGCCCGCCTGGAGGCCGTACTCGGAGTTGTTGACCTCGGCCAGGGCCTCCTCCCACGTCTGGTAGGAGCTCACCGTGGTGACCGGGCCGAAGATCTCCTCGCATCGAACCTTCATCTCCGGCGTGGTGTTCGCGAGGACGGTGGGCTCGTAGAACGGGTCGTTGCGCGTCCCACCCACGAGCACCTCCGCGCCGCCGCTCACGGCCTCGTCGGCCCACTCCGCGATCCGGTCGAGCGCGCCCGCGTCGATCACGGGGCCCACGTCGGT
This sequence comes from Actinomycetota bacterium, assembly GCA_035513995.1. GTDB lineage: Bacteria > Actinomycetota > UBA4738 > UBA4738 > CALAEC01 > DASUTW01. Next base: position 3,318 of record DATKBL010000097.1, on the reverse strand, counting down.
GGAGGGGTCGAGCGGATCGCCCACCTTCAGCGCCTGCACCTGCTTCACGAAGCGATCCACGAAGTCCTCGTAGACCTCGGCCTGCACGAGCACCCGCTGAACCGCGATGCACGACTGGCCGGCCTGGTAGTAACCGCCGAACGCGATCCGCTCGGCGGCGTGGTCGAGGTCGGCGTCGGAGTGCACGATCACGCCGGCGTTGCCTCCCAGCTCGAGCGTGAAGCGCTTCCTCGGATCGAGGCCCTTGAGCCGCCACCCCACCGGCCCAGATCCGGTGAAGGACACCTTCTTGATCCGCGGGTCGGTGACGAGCGGTTCGGCTTTCGAGCCCGAGATCGGCAGCACCGACAGGACCCCACCCGGGAGGTCGGTCTCGGCCACCAGCTCGGCGAGGAACAGCGCCCCCAGCGGGGTCTGCGTGGCCGGCTTGATCACGATCGGCGCGCCCACCCCGATCGCGGGGGCGAGCTTGTGGGCCACGAGGTTCACCGGGAAGTTGAACGGGGTGATCCCGAGCACCGGACCGTAGGGGAACCGGCGGAGGAGCCCGAGGCGGCCCTCCATCCCGGCGTCGGCGTCGAGGCGCCGAAGCTCCCCTTCGCCCTGCCGGATCTCCTCGGCCGCCCAACGGAACGTCGACACCGCGCGCTTCGCCTCGACCGACGACCACTTCAGGGGCTTGCCGCCCTCGCGCGCGATGATCTCCGCCGCCTCGTCGGCGCGCTCGGAGATCCGGCGCGAGACGTGCATCAGCGCCTCGGCGCGGAAGTGGGTGGGGAGGTTACGCGTCTCCTCGAAGGCGTCCGCCGCCTTCTGGAGTGCCTCCTCGACGTCGTCGTCGGTCGGGGACGCGACCTCGGCAACCACCGAGCCGTCGTGGGGGCTCTTCACCTCGAACGTCTCGGCCCCGGTTCGTGTCTCGCCCGCGACGTAGTACGGCCTGGTCTCGCTCATGCCCACCTCGCTCAGTCGATCGCGGCCATCACGTGCTTCAGCTCGGTGTAGTGCTCCAGCGAGTAGACGCTCATGTCCTTCCCGTACCCCGACTGCTTGAAGCCGCCGTGCGGCATCTCCGGGGTGAGCGGGATGTGGGTGTTGATCCACACCGTGCCGAAGCGCAGCTTGCGGGACGCGTTGAGGGCCCGCCCGACGTCGCGCGTCCAGACCGACGCCGCGAGCCCGTAGTCGACGTCGTTCGCCCACGCGATCGCCTGGTCGTCGTCCTCGAACCGCTGGACGGTCACGACCGGGCCGAAGACCTCGTTCCGCACGATCTCGGAGTCCTGGCCCACGTCGGCGACCACGGTCGGGCCGTAGAAGAACCCCTTGTCCCCGATCCGCTCGCCGCCGGTGAGGATCGAGGCCCCACCCTCGCGCGCCCGGTCCACGAAGCCGGTCACCCTCTCGAGCTGCTGCTGCGCCACGACGGGCCCCATCTCGGTGTCCTCCTGGGAGGGGTCGCCGACCTTCATCCCCTGGACCTCCGAGACCAGGCTCGAGAGCAGGTCGTCGTAGATCTTGGGGCCGGCGATCACGCGGGTGGCCGCCGTGCAGTCCTGGCCGGAGTTGAAGTACCCGGCAGTCTTGATCCACTCCACGGACGACTCGAGGTTGGCGTCGTCGAACACCACGACCGGCGCCTTGCCGCCCAGCTCGAGGTGCACCCTCTTGAGCGTCTCGGCGGCCTCCCTGGCGATGATCTTCCCGGTGGCGACCTCGCCGGTGAGCGAGACCATGGCCACGTCGGGGTGGCGGACGATGGAGGCCCCCGTGGGCTCGCCCTCGCCGGTCACGACGTTGATCACGCCGGGCGGGAAGATGTCGGCGGCCAGCTCGGCGGCCCGCAGCAGCGTCAGCGGCGTCCACTCGCTCGGCTTGATCACGATCGTGTTGCCGGCGGCGAGGGCCGGGGCGAACTTCCACATCGCCATCCAGAGGGGGTAGTTCCACGGGGCGATGAGGCCGACCACGCCGAGGGGCTCGCGGCGCAGCATGCTCGTGTACAGGACGTCGTCGGCCTTGAAGTACTCGCCCGCGGGGAGGCCGCCCATCGTCCGGGCCGCGCCGGCGAAGAACCTCAGGTGGTCGGGGATCACGGAGATCTCGTCGGAGACCACCCAGGACATCGGCTTACCCACGTTCTCGGACTCGAGCCGCCCGAGCTCCTCGGCGTTGTCCTCGATCGCCTGGGCCCACCTCAGCATCATCAGCTGGCGCTCACCGGGCGTCGTGTCGAACCAGGTCTCCTCGAACGTCCTCTTCGCCGCCTGGACCGCGCGGTCGACGTCCTCCGCGGTGGCGTTGGGGGTCTCAGCGATCACCTCACCCGTGGCCGGGTTGACGACCGAGACACTATCGCCGCTGCCGTCCACCCATTCGCCGCCGATGAACATCTTCTTGTGGTCCGCCATGACCCCTCCTTGGGAAGCCTGTGCGCCCACCAGCCTATCGGGACCGCAGGGGGGGCGGGGCTCGACGGAGCGGCCAAGGCGAGGACCCGCGCTGTACGGCTCGGACAACCGGCGTCCTCGCAGGTGGGGAGGGGTATCCTCGGTGCGTGGCGGCCTCCGTGTGTCTCCGGTGCGAGTGGAGCGGGTCGCCGCCCTCCTCGAGTCGCTGCCCCCGGTGCGGGGTCCCCGTCTACGGGCGGGCGCCGCGGGCGGTCGGCCTCGCACCCCGGCGCCCCGCGACGCCCCGCCGCGAGGTCACCTCGCCCGCGGCGACCGCGGTGCTCGAGGCAGAGGTCGTGGAGCCCCTCGTCGAGCCCGTCCCTCCTCCTCCCCGGCCGAGGCGACGGTGGATCGCCCCGCTCGTCCTGCTGGCGGTGGCCTCCGCGATCCCCTTGGTGCCCCGCCAGGCCCCGCCGGACGCCGAGCGCCGAGGCGTCGCGAACACGCCACCCGCCCTTCGCTTCATCGCCCTGCCGCGGGGCCTCTCCGACCGCACGACGGGGAGCCAGGTGCGCATCGCTTTCAGCGCCACCCAGCCGGTCCCCGAGGGCCGCGGCGCGCTCCATCAGCTCTGGCGGCTCGAGCTGCCGACCGGCGAGCTGACCTCCGGCCCGATCGTGGGAGAGGTTCTCGCACTCCGCTACTCGCCCAAGGACTCGGGCAGGCTCGCTTTCCTCGTGAGCGGAGGGGGCCTGTTCGTGCTCGACGGCTTCCTCGCCTCCCGCCCGACCTGGGTGGACGGGGACGTCAGCTCGTTCGACTTCGCCGCCGACGGGACGCTCGTCTACGCGAAGGTGGAGCGGCGGACGGCCCCGTCGGGCAGGGCGGTGTCCGCCGTGCGCATCGGCGTCGTGGAGCCCGATCGGAC
>DATKBL010000096.1:0-15734 GCA_035513995.1 Actinomycetota bacterium | reverse complement strand
TAGTCTCCCTATCGGCCGAACGGCCGAGAATCTGAACTTCGCCTCCGGCAGTCTATCCCACCGATTGACCCCTACCCAGCCACCCTTGGCCTTGATCCCGGCGCGTTCCCGGAGCGAGCGACACGCAGTCAGGGAGGTCATGGCCCGTTGTCGCCCGAGGTCGCCCGATCGCCGGACACCCCGTTGGCCCACATCACGGCGCCGGGCCAAGGAACGTCGCCGTGCTCGGGCACAGATCGGCCAGAGGGCAGATCCCGCAGCGGGGAACACCGGCCTTGCAGACCGCTCGCCCATGGCGGATCAACGCGACGTGCAGGGGGACCCGCAGCCTCGCGGGCACGAGGATCCGCAGGGCTTCGTGGGCCCGATCGGCGGTGGCTCGGGCCGGCAGCAGCCCGAGCCGACCGGCGACACGGTGCACGTGCGTGTCCACGGGAAGGGCCGGCCGCTCCAGGGCGAACGCGAGGACGCAGGCGGCGGTCTTCCTGCCCACCCCCGGGAGGCCGAGGAGGTACTCCTCGATCTCCGCGTCGGGGGCCTTCCGCATCCAGGCGAGGTCGAGACGCCCTTCCCGGGCCCGGATCTCGCGGAGCACCTGCTGGATCCGGGGGGCTTTCGTGTTGGCGAGCCCCCCGGGCCGGATCGCCTCTCTCAGCTCGTCGGTCGGCGCGTCGGCCACCTCGTCCCAGGTGGGGAACCGGCGACGCAGCGCCTCGAAGGCCCGATCGCGATTCACGTCGGAGGTGTTCTGGGAGAGGATCGTCAGCACGAGCTCCTCGAGCGGGTCCCGCTTCCGAGGAGGATCGAGCGGGCCGTGCGCCCGGCGGAGCCGGCGATGGATCTCGCGGACGTCCGACCGTGTCTCGGTGTCCTGCGGGGTCGTGGTGGTCACGCACGCAACCCTATCCGCTCTACGCTCGGGCGTAGTTCCGGAACTGCGTGAGGTGGGAGAGGAACGTCAGCGAGATCTTGTCGGTGGGCCCGTTCCGGTGCTTGGCCACGATGATCTCGGCCAGCCCCTTCACGTTGGGATCGTCGCTCCAGAGCTCCTCGCGGTGGATGAACATCACCACGTCGGCGTCCTGCTCCAGCGACCCGGATTCGCGGAGGTCGGCCAGCATCGGGCGCTTGTCGGTTCGGTTCTCGGGATTGCGGTTGAGTTGGGAGACGGCGATCACGGGGATCTCCAGCTCCTTGGCCAGCAGCTTCAGCGACCGCGAGATCTCGGCGATCTCCTGCTGGCGGTTCTCCACGCGCTGGTGGCTGGACATCAGCTGGAGGTAGTCGACGATCAGGAGGCCCAGCCCCTGGCCGGACTTGAGACGGCGGGCCTTGGCGCGGATGTCGACGATCGTCATCGCGCCCGAGTCCACGATGTAGACCGGCGCCTTATCGAGGACCTCCGCAGCCTCGATGATCCGCGGCCACTCGTCGGCCGCCACGCGCATCGCTCGCACTCGGTCCTGTCCGACGCGCGCCTCCGCGCAGAGGAGCCGCATCGCGATCTCGATCCGGGACATCTCCAGGGAGAACATCGCAACGGATGTCCCCGAGTCGACCGCCACGTTCCGGGCGATGTTCGTGACGAGCGAGGACTTCCCCAGCCCCGGCCTCGCCGCGATGATGATGAGGTTGCCGGGCTGGAGGCCCTGGAGGAGCGAGTCGAGGTCGGTGAACCCCGTGGCCAGCCCGACCAGCCCCCCCTCCCGATCGTGCATCCGCTCGAGGGTCTCCAGAGACTCCCCGACGAGGGTGCTGAGCGGGACGATCTCCTCCTTCTCCCGGTGGCGGGCCACCGCGTAGATCAGGCTCTCGGCCTCGTCCGCGAGCTTCCTCGGATCCTGTGGGACGTCGTAGGCACGCTGGGTGATCCTTGAGCTGGCCTCGATCAGCCGCCGGAGCATCGCGAGCTCGGACACGATGGCCGCGTAGTGCGCGGCGCTGGCCGGCGTGGGGACGGACTCGACCAGGTGATGGATGTAGAGAGCGCCGCCGGCGGCGTCGAGCGTGTTCCGACGCTTCAGCTCCTCGACGGCCGTGATCGCGTCCACGGGCTCCCCGCGCCCGAAGAGGGCGATGAGGGACTCGTAGATCACCCGGTGCGCGGACCGGTAGAAGTCGTCGGGCTGGAGGACCTCGCTGACCTGAGCGAACGCGTCCTCGAGCAGCATCATCGAGCCGAGGACGGACTCCTCGGCCTCGATGTTGTGCGGCGGGACCCGACCGCCCGCGCGCGGGACCTCCTCAACGACCCGTGCCATCTCGCCCTCCCTCGCCGGCCGACCCTAGCCGAAGTGGCCTGTGGGGCTCCATGGGGTAACCCGCCTGGGACGGTTGAGCGCCTGTGGAGAACCTGTGGACGGGCCGCAGCCCCCGTGCGCGACCTGCGGTCCGGTTATCCACATCCTCGAACATGTGTTCCATGAAAAACCCCGGGTCTGACACGAACCGGGGCGTGGAGCGGCTACTGGGGGACGACCTGGACCGTCAGGGTGGCGTTGACCTCGGGGTGGACGTGGATCCGCACCTCGTGGGTGCCGGTGGAGCGGATCGGCTCCTCGAGACGGATCTCGTGGCGGTCCACCTCCTCGCCGATCGATCGCTGGACCGCCTCGGCGATGTGCTGAGCGGTGACGCTCCCGAACAGCTTGCCGTCCTCGCCGGCCTGCGCCTGCACCTGCACGGGGGTCTTCTCGAGGCGCTGGGCCAGCGCCGTGGCCTCGTCGAGGGCCTTCGCCTCGCGGCCCTCGTGCTGCGTCCGGAGCCGCTCGGCGTGCTGAAGCGCCCCCTTCGTGGCCTGGCTCGCCATGCCGCGCGGGATCAGGAAGTTCCGCGCGTAGCCGTCCTTGACCTCGACGATGTCGCCGGGCGCGCCGAGCTTCTCGACCTCCTTCTGCAGGATGACCTTCATCGGCTCGAGAAGGGCATCAGGGCCATCTCGCGCGCGTTCTTCACGGCCACCGCGACGTCCCGCTGGTGCTGGGCGCAGTTGCCGCTCACCCGGCGCGCGCGGATCTTCCCCCGGTCGGAGACGAACCGCCGGAGGAGCCCCGTGTCCTTGTAGTCGATCGGGGTCTTCTCCTTGCAGAAGAAGCAGTACTTCTTCCGCTGCTGCTTGCGGTCGTCCTTCTCCTCGCGACCCCGTCTCCTCTGCTGCTGCCTCTGCTGCTGCTTGCGTGCCAGCTTCGTCCCCTCCTCAGCCCTCGACCGGCGTCTCCTCGGCGGGACCGCCGGCCCCGACGCTGACGTTCTCGTTCCAGTCGGAGGCGCCGCCGCCTCCGCGGCTCTGCTTCTCGACCTTCGCCGTGGCCCACTTCAGGCTCGGCGCGACCTCGTCGGCCTCGATCTCGATGACCGTGCGCTTGTCGCCCTCGGCCGTCTCCCAGGAGCGCTGCTTCAGCCGCCCCACGACGACGACCCGCGAGCCTCTCGTCAGCGTCTCGGCGGCGTTCTCGGCCATCGAGCGCCACACGTTCACGGTGAAGAACGACGTCTCCGCGTCCTTCCATTCACCGCTCTGCGGGTCCTTGAACCGGCGGCTCACCGCCACCCGGAAGTTCGCCACGGCCGCGCCGTTCGGCGTGTACCGCAGCTCGGGGTCGTCGGTCAGGTTGCCGACGATCGTGATCTGGTTCTCCGTGGCCATCTGGCATCACCACCTCGCTCGCTCGCCCTCCCGGCCGACGGCCGTGCCGGGAGGAGGGGAAGAACCTGGCCTACGCAGCCTCCCGCCTCACGACCTTATGGCGGACCACCTCGTCGGCCAGCAGCAGCACCCGCTCCAGCTCGGTGAGCAGGTCCGTGTCGGCCGTGAACTCGATGACGAGGTAGAACCCGTCGGTCTTGTGGTCGATCTCGTAGGCGAACTTGCGCTTCCCCCACCGGTCGACCTTCGTGACCTCGCCGCCACCGCCGGTGACGATCTGGGTGACGCGCTCGACGACCGCCTCGAGCTTCTCCTCGGCGGTCTCGTCGACGATGACCATGACCTCGTACTCTCGCAAAGCCACCTCCTCTGGACTCACGCGGCCCCCCGGGGGAGCAGGAGTGGTCTCACGCAGTCTAGCACCGGCGACGGCGATGTCACCCGCCACGATAGCGCGGGGGTCTGTCACGAACGCAGGACTTCCCGGCGCTCCGACCGCGTGATAGGAAGCGACCGTGACCTGTGACCCTCGCCACCGCACCGTCCCCGCCCCCCGTCGCGACCTCCCCCCGAACGAGGCGCTCGCCGCCGCGCGTACCTTCCTCGACACGATGTCGACCAGGCGGTCGATCCGGCACTTCGCGCCCGACCCCGTCGACCCCGAGCTGATCCGCACGGCGATCGCCGCGGCCGCCTCGGCCCCATCGGGGGCGAACGTCCAGCCGTGGCGCTTCGTGGTCGTGACCGACCCGGGGCTCAAGCGTACGATCCGCGAGGGAGCCGAGAAGGAAGAGCGGGACTTCTACGAGACCCGGGCGCCGGGCGAGTGGCTCGACGCCCTCGCCCCGCTCGGGACCGACTGGCGGAAGCCGCACCTCGAGTCCGCCCCCTACCTGATCGTCGTCTTCGAGGTCCACAAGGGGGACGGGGAGCCCAAGCCCTACTACGCGAAGGAGTCGGTCGGGATCGCTGTGGGCTTCCTGCTCGCCGCGCTGCATCACGCCGGCCTCGCGACGCTGACGCACACCCCCAGCCCGATGGGCTTCCTGAACGAGATCCTCGATCGACCACGGAACGAGCGACCGTTCGTGGTGATCCCCGTCGGCCGGGCGGCCGAGAGCGCCGAGGTCCCGGACATCTCGCGGAAGCCCCTCGACGAGGTGACGGTCTGGCTCGGCCCCGCCGAGCCAGACCGTCACTCGTAGGAGTGCTCGGGCCCCGGGTACGCTCCCCCTTCGACCTCCTCCCGGAAGGACGTCACCGCCCGCTCGATCTCGCCCCGGAGGTCGGCGTAGCGCTTCACGAACTTGGCCGGCTTCCCGAAGCTCAGCCCCAGCAGGTCGTGAAGGACCAGGACCTGCCCGTCGCAGAGGGGGCCCGCGCCGATCCCGATCGTGGGGACCGCAAGCGACCCGGTGACGCGCCCGGCCACCGCCGAGGGCACACCCTCGAGGACCAGCGAGAACGCGCCGGCCTTCTCGAGCTGGAGCGCGTCGGCGAGCAGCCGCTCGGCCGTCTCCTCGGTCCGGGCCTGCACCCTGTAGCCCCCCATCGCGTGGACCGACTGCGGTGTGAGGCCGAGGTGGCCCATCACCGGGATGCCGGCCGACACCACCCTCTCGATCAGCTCCGGGCGTCCACCCTCGAGCTTCACGGCGTGCGCCCCGGCCTCCTTGAGGAACCGCCCGGCGTTCCGGACCGCCTCCTCGTCCGATGCCTGGTAGGAGAGGAACGGCAGGTCACCCACCACGAGCGCGCTCGGCGCGCCTCGGGCCACCGCTCGGGTGTGGTGGAGCATCTCCTCCATCGTCACCGGCAGCGTGGTCGGGTGGCCCAGCACCACGTTGGCCAGCGAGTCCCCCACGAGGATCACGGGGATCCCGGCCTCATCGAGGATGCGAGCGGTCGGGTAGTCGTAGGCCGTGAGCATGGCGAAGCGCCTGCCCTCGGCTTTGAGCGACCGCAGGTCGTTGATCGTGGTCACGGCTCGCGCCTCCTTCCGTGAGAGTGCACGGCACGATCGAGGGTACCCCCGCGGAGGCGTTCGGGGAAGTCAAGCGACGGGAAACTCGAGGATGATGCGGTCTGGGCGGGCCTCGACGACGAAGCACGCCTCTGAGCTCAGCCCGATCCCCCACGAGACCAGCCCCTCGAAGTCGCCGGTCTGCTCCACCTCGAGGACCGTGGAGAGGCCGGGCGTGAACTCGGTCGGCCCGGTGTAGATCGGCTCGAACTTCTCCCCGGAGAGGTCCACGCCCCGCGCCATGAACGAGATCGAGACGAACGCCTCTCCGGCCACGTCGACGGGGGCGCCCTCGCCGTCGGTGATGAGCTGGTCCGTGAACCCCACGAACCACTGCGGCGCGTCGTCGGGATCCCCTTCGGGCTCGAACCGGAACTCCACCTTCTCGGTGTCGCCCTCGGACTCGATGCTGACCTCGACGAAGTCCGGGAAGTTGTTCGGGTCCCCGCCCTTACGATCGTCGCACGAGGCGTCCTCGAGGTCGTCGGAGGTCGCGGTCGGCGCCGGGGACGCGGTGGGCGACGGCGTCTCGGTGGGCGTGGCGGTGGGGGTGGACCCGGCGTCGCCCCCCTGCCCGGCGCAGGCCGCGGTCACCAGCGCCATGGAAGCCGCCAAGACCCAGCCGCGTCGCATGCCTCAGTGTAGGACCTTCAGCGGGCTCCTCCGCCGGTGCCGCCGCCGCCTCCACCGCCTCCGGAAAAGCCGCCGCCGAACCCTCCCGAGGAGCTGAAGGAACCGACCCCGCTGGAGAACGACGACGATCCGCCCGCCGACGGGGGCGTGGGCGCGAGGGTGGGCGTGGCCACGCGCACGGAGTGAACCAGGTCGAGGCCGGAGAGCCCGCGGGGGGCGCCTCGCCACGGCGACGGCAGCTCCTGGGGCGGGACCAAGTCGGCGATCTGACGCTCCACCTCTTCGGCCACCCCGAGTGCGCTCGCATAGACGAGGTACCGCTCCCAGATCACGACGGCCAGCGCGGGCGCCTCGGGGAGCGAGGAGAAGTCCCGGAGGAAGCGCCGGAACGCCCCCCACCGGGCCACCCGCTCGCGCAGGTCCGGCGGCACGCGAGGCGTCATGGAGCGCAGCGCCACGATCCACCCGAGGACGCTGAGCGCCGCCACGGCGAGCCCGAGCCATCCCGCCAGGTCGGCACGCTGCCACCACCACACCCCCGCGGCCACGACCACGAGCATCAGGATCGACTCCATCCGCGGGCCCGACTTCCGGACCCGGTCAACCATCGCGCTCGTCTTCCCCTTCACCGCGTCGTTCCAGGCCGATATACGCTTCCGGCGCTTTCCGCGGGCCTCCAGGTCCCCCAGCTCCACGGTCCGCTCGGTGTCCGGGAAGAGGAACCTCGTGAAGGCCTCGTCGATCCCGGATGAGGGTCGCTTCACGAGGCGCACCACGATGTCCTCCGGATCGGTGACGCGCCCAACGGCCTCGAGCTCGATCGCGCCCCGCCGGGCCAGGTGCAGGAGCTGGGTGCGGTACGCCGTCCGGGAGACGTAGCGGCCCGACGCCGCGTCCCACAGGGTCGCCAACTCCACGGGATGGAGGTCCTCGGGCGGCTCCTCCAGGAGCCGGGGCACCCCGGGCACGCGGTCCCGGAGCTTCGAGACGAGGACGAGGCCGCCCAGCGCCAAGGGGATCCCCGCGAGGAACCCGAACGTGAGCGATCGCTGGCGGGCCCGTTCCTCGCGCAGGTCGTTCGCCTCCCGAGCCAGGCTCGCCTCCTCGGCGAGGATGCGCTCCCGGCCGGGCCCGCCCGGGTATGGCGGCGCGAGGGGCACGACCTCGGGCGGCATGAGGATCGAGCCCTCGACGAACGTGTTCGGGGCCAGGTCCCTGATCTCGAGGGTGACCGTCTGCGGATCGGGCAGGCGCACCTCTCCGCCCAGAGGGCCGTGGCCCCAGGCGCGGAGGTCCCCCCGCTCGAGCGGCACGGTGTCGGGCGGCTCGGCGAGCCCCTCGGGGCAGCCTTCGAAGGGGCGCGGGGGGGCGGCGACCGCTCGTCCGGGCACCCGCACGCGAACCAGCATTCGGTCGGTGGGCTCGCTCCAGCCCGTGCCGACGAACTGCCAGAGCAGGTGCGCGGCGTCGTCGTACACGGAGACGGCGCAGCGGATCCGGTAGGAGATGTCGAAGGTGCGGCGCTCGTCCTCGGCCTGGAACGACCACTCGGCCTGCAGCGAGCCCCCCGGCGCGACGGTCACCCGGGACGGGGTCTCCTCTCCGTCCTCCTCGACCCGGAAGCCCTCGGCCCGGGCGAAGGGCGTCCCGGCGGGCTCCACGGTGAAGAACGCCGTCGAGAACGACCCGTCGAACTCGAAGGTCCGGCGCTCGTGCAGCTCCAGGGTGCCGTCGTGGAGGAGGTTCGCCTCGATCCGCACCTCCGGGAAGTGGTAGGACTTCGCCTCGGCCCGGGGAGGGCTCGAGAAGAACGCCGCGAGCATCGCCACGAAGGCGAAGCCCCGTGCGAGACCTCTACGACGCGCCGCCCCCGGTGCCGCCACCCCCTCCTCCACCTCCTCCCGAGAACCCGCCTCCGCCGCCCCCGCTGGACGACGACCCACCCCAGCCGCTCGACCAGCCCACGGTGGCCGCGGCGCCGGCGGCGACGTGCGCGTCCTGGTGCGTCACCCGGTGGCTCCAGTAGTGCCACGAGCCCGAGACCCCGTCGGGAGCGAGCTCGGCCATCCGCTCCTCGGGGATCAGCCCCCGTACCTGCTTCTCGACCCGGTCGGCGACCCCCAGCGCCACGGCGTACACGAGGTACCGCTCCCACACGACGACCGCGAGGGTCGGCGCGTCCTCCAGGGTGGAGAAGGTCCCGAGGAACCGACGGAACGCGCCCCACTCGGCGATCCTGCGGCGCATGCTCATCGAGGGGCGCGGCCGGAGGAAGGGGCTCGCGGCCATCCACGACACGACCGAGACCGGGAGGAGCCAGGCAGCGCGCGTCCCCACGATCCCGAAGGGCTCGAAGCCTTCCGAGAAGCCGGTCCATGCCCAGAAGCCGAACGCCGAGGCGGCGATGGCGACGACGCCCATCCATCGCGACTCGGCCCGGCTCCGACCCTTCGCGATGCTCTTCACCGATCGCTTCGTCTCCTCCCCCACCGTCTCCCACCAGTCGGTCAGGCGCTCCTTGCGGACCCCCCGGGAGCGGAGCCCCGAGAGCGCGGGCTCATCGCCTTCGGCGAAGAGGAAGTCGACGAAGGCTCGGTCCATCTCGTTCTCGGGCTCCTTCCCACGGCGGATGTGGATCTCCTCCGGGTCCGAGACGGTCCCCTCGGCGTCGAGCCGGATCGCCCCCACCTGGACGAGGTGCATGAACTGGGCGCGGTAGGCGTCGCGCGCGCCGAGCCGCTTGTGGAAGGTGTTCCACATCAGGGTGAGCTTCACGGGGTGGACGTCGTCGGGAGGCTCCTGGAGCGTCCTCGGCACCTCGGGCACGCGGTCGCGGCGCGCGGCAACGAGGACGAGCAGCAGCATCAGCGCAGGGACGAGGAACAGCAGGACGTTGGTCAGCGCGCTCATGACCCGGTGCCGGGACCGGAGCGCGTTCGCCTCCTCGGCCTGCAGCCGCTCGAGGGCGAGGATCCGCTGGAGCCCGGGACCCCCGGGGGTGGCCGCGGCGGTCGGCACCGAGTCGAGCGGGACCAGGATCGAGCCCTCGACGAAGACCGCGGGGTTGAGGTCGCGAACCTCGAGCTCGACGGTGCCCGGGTCCGGGAGCCGAACCGTGCCGGCCAGCGGCCCGTGGCCCCAGGCCCGGACCTCGCCTTCCCGCAGCGGGCGGGTCGAGTAGCGGCCCGGGTCCTCGATCAGCTCCGCGGGCAGGGGGCAGGCGGGCTGCCGGGCGAGCGCTCTGCGCGAGGGCTCGAGGACGCGCACCGTCACCCGGGCCAGGTCGGTTCGCTCGGTCCAGTCGCGCCCGATGAACTGCCAGTTCAGGTGGGCCGTGTCGCCGTAGACGTCCACCGCGCAGCGAACCCGGTACGAGATCGTGAAGGTGCGCCGCTCGTCTCGCGCCGAGAAGCGCCAGGTGGCCTGGAACCCGCCTCGGTCGGAGTAGCCCTGCTCGAACGGGATCACCTCGGGCCCCTCGCGGACCGTGAAGTCCTCGATGGCGATCACGGGCGCGTGGGTGGGGTCGATCGTGAAGAAGGCGGTGGAGAACTCTCCCCGGAAATCGAACGTGCGCCGCTCGCGGAGCGTCAGCGTGCCGTCCGGCTCGATCGTGGCGTCGATCAGGACCCTCGGGAAGTGGTAGGTCTTGCCGAAGGACTCCCCCAGGCCGGAGAGGACGCCCGTCGCGAGCACGGTCGGGATGAGAGCGGCGACGAGGAGCAGCACGACCCTCCCCCTCGTCGACATGGCCGAAGTGTACCGGGAGGTCGCTCCGGTCGCGGATACTAGGCGGGTGGAGGCCGGCCGCGACCGCGCGACCCTCGCGATCGTCCTGGGGGTCACGCTGCTCACGCTGACCCTCGGGTTCCTGCAGAAGTCCCCCTGCCTGGGCCCGTGGGACGGGCGGCAGTACACCCTGCTCTGCTACTCGGACGTCGTCCCGCTCTTCCACACCGAGCGCCTCGACGAGGGCGCGGTCCCCTACCTCGGGGCCGACAACGAGTACCCGGTGCTGACGGGGCTCGCCATGGCGCTGGCCGGCATCCCGGCCGACTCCTCGAGCTCGTTCTTCGTCTGGAACGCCCTGATGCTGGCGGCGCTGGGGCTGGTGACGGCGGGGGTGCTGGCGCGAGTGGTCGGGCGGCGCGCGCTCTACTTCGCGGCCGCCCCCACGCTGCTCGTGTACGCGTTCGTGAACTGGGATCTGCTGGCCGTCGCGGCGGCAACCCTGGGCACGTGGGCGTTCCTCCGGCGCCGCGACGGCCTGGCGGGGCTCGCCCTCGGCGTGGGGGCGGCCGCGAAGCTCTACCCGGCGCTGCTCGTCCTGCCCTTCGCCATCTCGCGACTCCGGGAGGGACGGCTCGAACGAGCGGCGCTCCTGGCGGGGGCGTCGGGCGCCGCCTGGGCGGCGATCAACCTGCCGTTCGCCATCCTGGCGCCCGAGCGATGGTCGCTCTTCTTCCGGTTCAACGCCGAGCGGCCGGCCGACTGGGACTCGATCTGGCACCTCACCCAGCGGCACCTCGGCTGGCCGGGGACCACCGAGGCGGTGAACGTCGTCGCGGGTCTCGCCTTCGTGGCGCTCGCGGCCGGCCTGTGGGCCGCGGCGACCCGGCTCCGTCCGGGCTTCCCCGCGTGGACCTTCGGCTTCCCGCTCCTCGTGGCCTTCCTCCTGGCCGGGAAGGTCTACTCGCCGCAGTTCAGCCTGTGGCTCCTCCCATGGTTCGCCCTCGCGCTGCCGCACCTCCCTGTGTTCCTCGCGTTCTCGGCCGCCGAGCTCGCCGTGTTCGTCACCCGCTTCCGGTGGTTCGCGGAGATGGCGGGTCAGGACGGCGGGGTACCCTTCTGGGCGTTCGAGCTTGCGCTCGTGGCCCGGACAGCCGTGCTGGTGTGGGCGCTCGTGCTGTGGGTGCGCCGCCCGGCGCCGGAACCCGAGCCGGAGCGCCCTCTTCAGGAGGCCGCGTCGTGAAGACCGAGGATCACAGGACCGCCGCAACCGGGTCGGAGCCCGACTCGAGGGCCGAGCGCGGCCGCATCCGCCGCGGGGTGCGCTACTGCCTCCTCGTATTCCTGGGGGTCCGCGTCGCCCTGTCGATCGTGGCCGTCATCGGCACCGCACTCCTGCCGTCGGGGGAGCCCGTCGGGCCGCCCGGCTGGGAGGCCTTCCCGATCGAGGGCGGGTGGCACAACGTCGTCACCGCGTGGGAGCGGTTCGACGCGCTGTGGTTCCTGCGGATCGCCGACCAGGGCTACATGGACGGGGACGGCAGCGCCGTGTTCTTCCCCGGGTACCCCCTGCTGATCCGCGGGGTGGCGTTCCTCCTGGGAGGGCGGCCCCTCGCCGCCGGGATCCTCGTCTCGAACATGGCGTTCGCGGGCGCGCTGATCGTCCTCTACTTCCTGACGAGCGCCGAATGGGGCGAGCGCGTGGCGCGCCGCTCCGTCCTCTACCTGGCGATCTTCCCCACGGCGTTCTTCTTCCTCGCGCCGTACTCGGAGTCGCCGTTCCTCCTCTTCACGCTGCTCGCCTTCTGGGGCGCGCGACGCGGGCGATGGGGTGTGGCAGGCGTGGCAGGCGCCGCGGCCGCGGCGACGCGCAACGTCGGCGTGCTCCTCGCCCTGCCGCTCGCCGTCGAGGGGTTCCAACAGTGGAGAGCGAACCGGACCGGACCGGCCCCGCTCCTCGGGGCGCTCGGCGCCGGGGCGATGGTGGGCCTCGCCGCGGGCGCGTACCTCCTGTTCTGGAAGGTGAAGGCCGGTGAGTGGCTCGCGCCGGTCACGCAGCAGGCGAACTGGGAGCGGGAGTTCGTCCTGCCGCTCGAATCGCTCTGGCTGGGCACGCGGGAGGCGTTCCGCTGGATCGGCGTCTACCCAGGCGGCTACCACCTGCTCGACTGGGTGCTGGTCGTCCCGGCCCTGGTCGCCGCCGGATGGGTGGCGTTCCGGACACGCGCCGCCTACGCGATCTACACGTGGAGCAGCCTGCTCGTGCCGCTCTCGTTCACCTTCCTCCCGCGGCCGTTCATGTCGCTGCCGAGGTTCCTGCTGGTGATCTTCCCGCTGGTCTGGGCGCCGGCGATCTGGGCGGAGCGGCGCCGAGGGGTCCACGAGGCCGTCCTCATCGCGTTCTCGCTCGGCCTCGGGACGATGACGGTGCTCTTCGCGACCTGGTACTTCGTCTTCTGATTTCCCGAGGGTCGCTCGCTCGTCTACGATACGGACAGTCGAGGAAGCGGGGGGAAGCCTGCCTTGCCCGTCACCGTCGTCATCGCCGATGACCATCAGCTCGTCCGCCAGGGGCTGCGCCGGTACCTCGAGACCGCCGAGGACATCCGAGTGGTCGGCGAGGCCTCCGGGGGCCACGAGGCCGTCAAGATCGTGGCGGAGCTGAAGCCCGATGTCGTCGTGCTCGACGTGCGCATGGACGACCTCGACGGGATCGAGGCGACGAAGCAGATCCGCGAGAACAGCCCCGAGACCGGGGTCGTGATCCTCACCGGGCACGAGGAGAAGCGGGTCGTCCTCGAAGCGGTCCGAGCAGGGGCTCGGGGCTACGTGCTGAAAGCGCGCGACGCCGAACACCTCGTGAGCACCGTGCGGCTCGTCGCGAGCGGCAACATGGTGATCGATCCCGACGCGGTGGGGGCGGTCGCCGACCAGCTCGACGGCGACAGCGACCGGCTCCGAACCCTCGGCGACCTCACCAAGCGGGAGCTCGAGGTGCTGCGGTTCCTCGCGATGGGGCACACGAACCGCCAGATCGCCGAGCGGCTCTTCATCTCACCCGACACGGTGAAGACGCACCTCGAGCACATCTACCAGAAGCTCGGAACCCCGGACCGGACGGCGGCGGTCGCCGAGGCGATGCGCCGTCAGATCATCGAGTAATCAGGGCTCCGGGGGCTCGCCGGGCCGGGACCGACCCTCCGACGACACCGCTTCTGTGGGCGATGGCGTGGGCGTGGGAGGCGGCGAGGGTTCCGGGGAGGGAGGGGGCTCCGGCGGCTCGGTCGGCTCCGGGTCGGGCCTCTCGGGCTTCTCGGGCTTCTCCTTCTCGGGCTCGGAGGGGGCCGAGGAGCTCGGCGCCGGGACCGGGACCTTCGGCTTGGCCAGCTCACCAGTCAGCTCGGGCGTGGGGAACGACTGCGCCTGGAGACCCTGGTGGGCCGCGACCATGAAGTCTCGCCACACCGGCGCCGCCCAGCCACCGCCCGTGAGCCCCGGGATCGGGATCTGCCCCTCATGGTGGCCGACCCAGACGCAGGCCGTGAGCTCGGATGTGGAGCCGCAGAACCAACCGTCGGTCGCGTCGTCCTCGGATCCCGTCTTCCCGAAGGCGGGGACCCCGAAGTTGGCGCCGGCCGCGGTCCCGTTCATCACGCCCTCGAGGGCGTCCACCGTCTGCCACGCCTCGTTCTCGTCCATCACCCGCTCGCCCTGGCCGTCGTTCTTCCAGATCACCTCGTTGTCGGGCGAGCGGATCACGCCCACGGGGGTGGGCTCGTGGCGGACCCCGCCGTTCGCGAGCGTCGCGACGGCCGAGGTCATCTCGAGCACGTTGACCTCGACGGCGCCAAGAGTGATCGAGCAGAACTCCGGGATCTTGCTGCTGATGCCCATGCGGTGGGCGTAGTCCACGACCTTCTCGGGCCCCACGTACTCGATCAGCTGGGCAAAGACCGTGTTCACGGACGACTGCGTGGCGCCGTAAAGGTCCATCGAGCCGTAGCTGGAGCCTCCGAAGTTCTGGGGCTCCCACGGGTCCGCCTCCGAGCCGCACGGAGGCTCGTCGAGCCGGATCGGGCTGGCGCCCGAGAAGGTGGATCGGAGGTGCACGCCGTCCTCGACGGCCGCGCCGACCGTGAAGATCTTGAAGGCCGAACCGGTCTGGCGGCCGGTCGTCGACTGCCGCTCCTTCTCGCCGTCGCCGTTCGTGTCCACGAGCCACCCGCACCCTCGGGCGAGGTTGCAGCCGAACGTGGCCGGGTGGAAGGCCCGCTCGTCGGGGTCGGCCGAGTAGTCCAGGCTCGAGGCGACGGCTCGGATCTCGCCGTTGTGCGGATCGATCGCCACGAGCGCGGCGTCGGGCGCCCCCTCGTAGGAGTAGCGGTTCTTGATCGCGGCGATGGCCGCCTCCTGCCACTGCATATCGATCGTGGACCGGATGCGCAGCCCGCCCTGGTAGGTCTGCTCGCGCGGATCCTCCAGCGGGGAGAGCTTGACGTTCGTGAGCCACTGCCTCGTGTAGTCGATGAACCAGGCGGCGGGACTGTCGGCGAACCCCTCCTCTACGTTCCGAGTCTTCACCGGGCGCTGCTTCAAGCGCTCCGCGCGAGACCGCGTGAGGTACCCGAGCTCCGCCATCCGGTCGAGGACGTAGTTCCGACGGACGATCGAGTTCTCGGGATTGACCCGCGGGTTGAAGCCCTCGGGGCGGGCGATGATGCCGGCCAGCGTGGCCGCCTGCAGCACGTTGATCTGAGCCACGGGCTTCCCGAAGTAGTGACGTGAGGCGGCCTGGAAGCCGTAGGTGCCGTCGCCCAGGTAGATCGTGTTGAGGTAGCGCTCGAGGATCTCGTTCTTGTCCAGCTCGCGTTCGAGCTTGAGGGCGAGGATCGCCTCCTTGATCTTCCGGGTGATCGTCCGCTCGGTGCCGACCTCGGGGAAGACGTTGCGGACGAGCTGCTGCGTCACCGTCGAGGCTCCGGTGGTCCTCCCGCCGGTGAGGTCGACCCACCCGGCCCGGATGATGTCCACGATCGAGATGCCCGGGT
The DNA here is from genome assembly GCA_035513995.1 of Actinomycetota bacterium. Lineage (GTDB taxonomy): Bacteria > Actinomycetota > UBA4738 > UBA4738 > CALAEC01 > DASUTW01. The sequence continues at coordinate 655 of DATKBL010000096.1, read as the reverse complement.
GGTCGTAGAAGCGGGCGTCCTCGGCGGCCAGCACCGCCTGGCGCACGTGGTCGGGGACCCGCTCGAGGTCCACGACCGAGCGGTCCTCCGGGCCGTCGAGGGTGGTCAGCCGCTCCCCCTCCCGGTCGAAGAGGAACGTGGTCTGGGCGAGCACGCGCTCGGGGGGCAGGGGGATCGTGACGTAGAGGTAGACGAGGGCGCCGGCGCCGATCAATCCGAGCACGATCGGTGGGGCCCACAGCCACCACCACTTCCGCAGCCACGTCCGGACGGGCCCCCGACGGCGCTCGCGCTGACGCTTCGAGCCGTGCTTCAGCGACCTGGAGGAGACGCGCTTGGATGCGTGCTTCCGCGAGGGCTTCTTGGGAGCCGTACGGATGGCCATCGGAGCTAGAGTGTACCCAGGCCCCCGCGATTTCGATCCCTTTTGGAGCAGATCGGGAGCCTCGGCGGCCTAGAGGAAGCCGAGGTCCATCCCCCGCAGCACGATCCAGACGGCCGCGGCCACCGCCGCCCCCTCGATCAACCCCGCCATCGCGTAACCGGCGCGGAAGCGCCGTGCGACGCCGACCGCCCGACCCGCCCACGAGGGGACCGCGGGGGCGGGGAGGGTGACGAGGGGGTCGTGCTCGGTCGCGGGGTCGCGGACCCCGCG
>DATKBL010000095.1:0-2820 GCA_035513995.1 Actinomycetota bacterium | reverse complement strand
GAGGCCTGGGCCTGCGAGGCCTCGGTGAGCGGGCGCCCCGGCAGGAACACCCGGAACGACGCCCCGCCCCCCGGACGATCCCACACCTCCGCGCTCCCGCCGTGGAGCGCCGCAAACCGCTGGACCAGCGAGAGGCCGATGCCGGTCCCCGGCTGGTCGGGGAGCGACACACCCTGACGGAACGGCTGGAAGATCTCCCGCTTCAGCTGGTCGGGCACCCCCGGCCCGTCGTCCTCGAACAGGATGAGCACGCCCGTGGCCTGCATCTCCAGCCGCACCCAGATGGTCGTCCCCGGGGGCGTGTACTTGCCGGCGTTCCGGAGCAGGTTCTCCACGATCCTCTCCACCTTGGGACCGTCCACCGAGAGCCACGTCGGGGGGGTGTGAACCTCGACGCGATGGTCGGGGATCTTCGTCTCGCCCACCACCCGGCGGATCAGCGCACCGAGGTCGACCGCCGCGAGGTCGGCCTGGACCACGCCGTGCGTCAGCCGGTTGAGATCGAGGAGGTCGGAGAGGAGGTGCTGGAGCCGCCGGCTGTTCTCCGCGAGGCGGGAGATCAGCTCGCGCCTCTCCCCCTCGGCGAGGAACATGTCCGCTCGTTCCAGGGTCAGCGACACCCCGAGGATCGAGGTCAACGGCGTGCGGAGCTCGTGCGAGACGGCGTTCAGGAACGTGTTCTTCATCGCGTCGAGCTCCTGCAGCCGGACGAGGTCGCCGCGCTGCTTCCGGTAGGCCTCGCTGAGCCGTCGGTTCGCCTCGCGAACCGAGCGCTCGCTGGTCCTCCACCGCTTCACCACCCAGGCGAGGATCTCGCCCAGGAGGATCCCGACCGGGACCGCGAAGGCCGCGGCGCTCGCGGCCTCGAGATCGCCGGTCTTGACGAGCACCGGGATCACGTACGAGGCGATGGCCAGGGGTGCGAAGAGCAACGTCGTCCCCGGCGGGTGCACCAGCCCGATCAGCGCCAGGGTCGCGATCATGTAGAGGAGGGCGCTCTCGGGGAGCGGCCCGTCCAGCGCGAGCCACGTCCCGGCCGCCACGAGCCCGAGCCCGCTGGGTGCCACGAGCAGCGTGATGCCGGCCGGCCACCGCTCCCACGGGATCAGGAAGAAGGCCGAGCCGAAGGCGATCGCCACGACCGCGAGGAACGCGACCATCCACCGGTCCAGCGACTCGGTGATCGGAAGGGGGAGCGCGGCCAGCACCAGGAGGGCCGTACCCATGAAGAACCCGCCGACGAGGCGTCCGGCCTCGCGCGGAGGCAGCGCCCCGCCCAAGGCGGGCTCTGCCGTCATGCTCCCCAGGAACCGCTTCACCTCCACATCCTCCGATCCATGGTCGTCGAGGCGGTCCCTGAAGGGTCAGACCGTCTTGAGGGCCCCCACTTCGGTGATGCCCGCCTGCTCCAGCATGAGTCGGAAGTCGTGCGGGTCGGTCGTGGCGAGCATCGCCTCTTCGACGGCGACCTGCCCGGCCTGCACGAGCTTCAGCAGCGACTGCTCGAACGTCTGCATCCCGTAGTACTCGCCGTCCTTGATGACCTCGCGGATCTCGGAGGTGGTGTGCGAATCGACGATCCGCTCCTGGATCCGTCCCGTGTTGATCAGCACCTCGACGGCGGGGATGCGGTCGCCTTCGACAGCCGGCAGGAGTCGCTGGGAGATGATCCCTCGGAGCGACCCGGACAGCGTGTAGCGGATCTGCTGCTGCTGGTGAGGCGGGAAGAAGTCGACGATGCGGTTCACGGTCTCGGTCGCGTCCAGGGTGTGGAGCGTGGACAGGACCAGGTGCCCGGTCTCCGCGGCCTGGAGGGCGGTCCGCACGGTGTCGGGGTCCCGCATCTCGCCGATCAGGATCACGTCGGGATCCTGCCGAAGCGCGACGCGCAGCGCGCCGAGGAACGACTGGGTGTCCAGCCCGACCTCGCGCTGGTTGATCGAGGCCACCTTGTCCTCGTAGACGACTTCGATCGGGTCCTCGATCGTCACCACGTGCACCGCGCGAGTCCTGTTGATGTGCTCGATCATCGCGGACAGCGTGGTCGTCTTCCCCGAGCCCGTGGGCCCGGTGACGAGGATCAGCCCTCGCTGCTCGTCGGCGAGGCGCCTGCACACCTCGGGCAGCCCGATCTCCGAGAACTCCGGGCCGCCGAACCTGAGCTTCCTGAGGACGATGCTGACCGAGCCTCGCTGGCGGAAGGCGTTCACTCGGAAGCGCCCCACGCCGTTCACGGAGTGGGCGAAGTCCACCTCGCCCTCCTCGTCCAGTCGCCTCCTCCGGTCGGGCGGGACGATCGAGGCCACGAGGGCCTGGGTGTCGGCCGCGGTCAGCGGGTCGCGCTCCACGCGCCGCAGGACCCCGCGCAGCCGGATCATCGGCGGGGACCCCACCTTGACGTGGAGGTCGGATCCGTCGCTGTTCACGAGGTGGCCGAGCCAGGTGTTGAACTCGTCCACGATGGTCTCGGGCTTGTCGGTCTCCGTGGTCTCGGTCTCGACCTTCGGCTCAGCCCTCTCCAGATCCTTGTCTGTTGCCATGACGTCTCGAGCCCCCTGCTCTCACAAGCATGCACGTGGCGGGGCACAGCGTGCTCCGCCCTACCCTCATCCCATCGGAGTCTTGGGAAACCTTCTTGAGCGTTTCGACCCACGCCCGTATCCTTCGGACTGCATGGACGACCCCGGCGCTCACGGAACGCTCCCACCCCGCCACGATCCACCCCGACGATCGCCTTCGGCCCTTCCCTGGATCCTGCTGGTGATCCTCGCGCTCGGATCCTCTCTGGCGGCGGTCTGGCTCTACATCGACAGGGACCGC
>DATKBL010000094.1:0-6873 GCA_035513995.1 Actinomycetota bacterium | reverse complement strand
ACCCGTTCGAGGATATCGAGGCGCTCGGTCGCGTCGCTCTGGTGGTGAAGGGCGGTCGGCTGCGCCCCTGAGGGGAGCCGAACAGGCGTTCGACGCGCTCGGTACTGGTACCATGGCCCCGTGGGCACCGAGAAGCTGGTCATCCATGGTGCCCGTGAGCACAACCTCAAGAACGTCCATCTCGAGCTCCCCAGGGACGAGCTCATCGTGTTCACGGGCCTGTCGGGCTCCGGGAAGTCGTCGCTGGCCTTCGACACGATCTACGCCGAGGGGCAGCGCCGCTACGTGGAGTCCCTGTCGGCGTACGCCCGGCAGTTCCTGGGGCAGATGGAGAAGCCCGACGTCGACTTCATCGAGGGGCTCTCGCCAGCGATCTCGATCGACCAGAAGTCGACCTCGAAGAACCCGCGCTCGACCGTGGGCACGATCACCGAGGTCTACGACTACCTCCGGGTGCTGTACGCGCGGATCGGGGTGCCGCACTGCCCGCGCTGCGGCCGCCCCATCGGCCGCCAGACGACCGACCAGATCGTCGATCAGGTCGCCGCGCTGCCCGAGGGGACGAGGTTCCAGGTTCTGGCGCCGGTGGTCCGCGGGCGCAAGGGCGAGTACGAGAAGCTGCTGAAGGACCTGGCGAAGCAGGGCTTCGCGCGCGCGCGGATCGACGGCGAGGTGCGGGACCTCTCGGAGAGCATCCGGCTCGACCGCTACTACAAGCACGACATCGAGGTGGTGGTCGACCGCCTCGTGGCCAAGCCCGACGTGCGGCGGCGGCTGGCCGACTCGATCGAGACCGCCCTGAGGCTCGCGGAGGGCATCGCCGCGATCGCGATCAGCACCGACGGCACCGAGGAGGTCGTGAGCTTCTCGCAGTCCTTCGCCTGCACCCACTGCGGGCTCTCGTTCGAGGAGCCGGCGCCGCGCAACTTCTCCTTCAACTCCCCCTACGGTGCCTGCCCGACCTGCGACGGGCTGGGCACGAGGCTCGAGGTCGACCCCGAGCTCGTGGTCCCCGACCCCGACCGGACGCTCGCCGAGGGCGCGCTCGCCCCGTGGAACTCCACCCGCCTCGAGTACTGGAACCGGATGATGGACTCGGTGTGCGAGGCGCACGGCATCCCCACGGACGTGCCCTGGCGGAAGCTGACGAAGGAGCAGCGTCGGGTGCTGCTGTACGGCTCGGACGACGAGGTCCACATCCGATACCGGAACCGCTACGGGCGGGTTCGCTCGTATTGGACGACCTACGAGGGGATCATCAACAACCTGGAGCGGCGCCACGACGAGACCGAGTCGGAGTTCAGCCGAGACCGGATCGAGCAGTACATGCGCCAGGTCCCGTGCCGGACGTGCAAGGGCGCCCGGCTGCGGGCTGAGTCGCTCGCGGTCACCGTGGGGGGGATCCACATCTCGGAGCTCACCGCGAAGTCGGTGGGGAAGGCGCTGTCGTTCCTCGACGAGCTCCAGGGCGACCTGACCGACCGGGAGCGGATGATCGCCGAGCGGCTTCTCCGCGAGATCCGCTCGCGCCTCGGCTTCCTCGTCGACGTGGGCCTCGACTACCTCACGCTCGACCGGGCGGCGGCCACGCTCGCCGGCGGCGAGGCTCAGCGGATCCGCCTGGCCACGCAGATAGGCTCGGGCCTCGTCGGCGTCCTGTACATCCTCGACGAGCCCTCCATCGGCCTCCACCAGCGCGACAACCAGCGGCTGATCGACACGCTGATGCGACTCCGGGACCTCGGGAACACGCTGATCGTCGTGGAGCACGACGAGGCGACGATCCGGACGGCCGACTGGATCGTGGACATCGGGCCGGGCGCGGGGGCGGCCGGGGGCGAGATCGTCTACGCGGGCGAGGTGAAGGGTCTGCTCGACCACCCAGGGTCGCTGACCGGCGAGTACCTCGCGGGCGTCCGCGAGATCCCCGTGCCGGAGGTCCGTCGCAGGGCCTCGGCCTGGCTGGAGGTCAAGGCGGCGGCGGAGCACAACCTGAAGGGGATCGACGTTCGCTTCCCCCTGGGGACGTTCATCTGCGTAACCGGTGTCTCGGGGTCCGGCAAGTCCACGCTCGTCGAGGACGTGCTGTCCCGCGCGCTCCAGCAGAAGGTGCTGGGGTCGCGCGTCGCGGCGGGCAAGCACCGTCGCCTCGTCGGGTGGGAGCGGGTCGACAAGCTGGTCGTCGTGGACCAGTCGCCGATCGGGCGCACGCCGCGCTCGAACCCGGCCACGTACACGGGGGTGTTCGACCACATCCGGAAGCTCTTCGCTCAGGTGCCGGAGGCGCGGGTCCGCGGCTACCAGCCCGGGCGGTTCTCGTTCAACGTGCGGGGCGGGCGCTGCGAGGCGTGCAGCGGCGAGGGCCAGATCAAGATCGAGATGCACTTCCTCCCCGACGTCTACGTCACCTGCGAGCAGTGCAAGGGACGGCGCTACAACCGGGAGACGCTGGAGGTCCGGTACAAGCACCGGACGATCTCCGAGGTGCTCGACATGAGCGTGGACGAGGCGCTCGCCTTCTTCCAGCATCAGCCGACGATCGCCCGCTACCTCCAGACCCTGTCCGACGTGGGGCTCGGGTACCTGCGCCTGGGACAGCCGGCGCCCACGCTGTCGGGAGGGGAGGCCCAGCGCGTGAAGCTGGCCTCGGAGCTCCAGCGGCGGTCCACGGGGAGCACCTTCTACATCCTCGACGAGCCGACCACGGGGCTGCACTTCGAGGACGTGCGGAAGCTGCTGGGGGTCGTGGAGCGGCTCGTCGCGGCCGGGAACACCGTGGTGGTGATAGAGCACAACCTCGACGTGATCAAGACGGCCGACTGGCTGATCGACCTGGGCCCCGAGGGCGGGGACGCGGGAGGCGAGGTCGTCGCCGAGGGCACGCCCGAGGAGGTCGCGGCGGCGCCGGGCTCGCACACGGCCGTCTTCCTCGCCGAGACCCTCCGGCGCCCGCCCGTGGAGGCCGCCGGGTGACCCGAGTTTCTGACGGCGCCGCGTTCGTGATACACAATCGCTCGCGATGACTCGACGGCTCCTTCCGCTGCTCGCTCTCGTCGCCGTGGTCGCATCCTCCTGCGGGCCCGGCGACGTCGACGTCTCCAGCGTGCCGATCGAGGAGGTGGGGTTCGTCACCCAGGTGGTCGACGTCCAGGGCGATGCCGGCGCCGGGATCTCGATCGCGGCGGATGCGGACGGGAGTCCTCACCTCGCCTACCTCTCCTTCGAGCGGGAGCTGCAGCCCGGCGAGCCTCCGCCCGTGCCCGACCCCACCCTGCCGCTCTTCCCGGCGGTCCGCCACGCTCACCAGGTCGAGGGCCTGTGGAGCCGGAGCACGGTCGCGGAGGAGCTCGGCAACCTCGGGAACGACGACCAGACCGCGATCGTCGTCGACGGCGATGGCGTCCACCACGTGGCGTGGACCGAGGGCGATCGCCTCGCCTACGCGAACAACGCGGGGGGCCAGTTCTCCGAGCCGGAGCGGGTGGCCCAGGGCGACGTGGCCGGCATCGCGATCGCGGCGGCCGGCGACGGGACGCCGTCGATCTCCTTCTACGACCTCCTCACCGACGCGGAGGGCCCGGCGGCGCTCGTCCGGGTGGCCACGCGCAGCGGCGACGCGTGGGAGGTCGAGACGGCCGCGGAGGCTGATCCGAACCAGCCGATGTCGACCGGCATCGGCGTCGTGGAGGACAGCGCGATCGTTGCCTACGGATCCGCGGCGACGACCCTCGTCGCCCGCGACGAGGGCGACATCTGGGAGTCCGAGGACGTCGACGCCGGCGGCCTGGGGGTGGCGCTCGACCTCGATGCCGACGGCAACCCCCACGTCAGCTACTACGGAAGCGACGGGACGGTGCGGCACGCGCACTCGATCGACGGGAGCGCGTGGGAGACCTCCGACGTCGGGGACGCGGGCCGGGGCCCAGAGCCGGAGTGGGGGACCTCGATCTCGCTCGACGAGGGCGGCGTGCACTGGGTGGCGTGGCAGACGGCCGAGGGCCTGGGGCTCGCCTCGAACGAGGAGGGCTCCTTCGAGGAGCACGAGCTGCCCGGCACGGCGGGGGGCGCCAGCCCGCGGGTGGCGACCGGGGCCGAGGGTTCCGTGTACGTGGCCTGGCACGACACCGAGGACGGCACCGCGAACGTCTCCTCGCGGACCGCGGACGAGCCCCTGCTGGCCGGCCCGCCCGAGGTCCCCGACGGCCCCCAGCCCGGGCCGACGGGCGACGGCGACGGCGAGGCCGGGCCGGCGCCGTGCGAGCCCGACGGCACCGAGCTCGCGATCGCAGCGCCGGTGGGCGCGGTGGCCGACGGGTTCGACACCGACTGCCTGGCGGCTCCGGCCGGCGAGGCGTTCACCATCGACTTCGACAACCAGGACACCGGGGTACCGCACAACGTCTCGATCTACGCGGACGAGTCGGCCGCCCAGGAGTACTTCGTGGGCGAGATCATCACCGGACCCGATCAGATCATGTACGAGCCGGACCCGAGCGACGACACGGGGGTCTTCTACTTCCACTGCGACGTGCACCCCAACATGAACGGCGCGTTCGTCGTCCAGTAGCGCCTCCGGGCGGCCCTAGAATGGTCGGGTGATCACGCTCCGACGACCCGAGACCTCCACCGTCCCCGACGAGCCCGGTGCCTACCTGTTCCGGGACGCGGACGGTCGCGTGATCTACGCGGGCAAGGCCAAGTCGTTGCGCAAGCGGCTGGCCTCGTACTGGGCAAAGCCCCAGCACCCGCGTACCCAGGCGATGCTCGACGCGGCGGCCGCCGTGGAGTGGATCGTGGCCTCGGGCGAGGTCGACGCCCTGATGCTCGAGTACAACCTGATCCAGGAGCATCGCCCGCGCTTCAACGTCCGCTACCGCGACGACAAGTCCTACCCGTACCTCGCGGTTACGGTGGGGGAGACGTGGCCGCGGGCCCACGTGATGAGGGGGAAGCGCAGGAAGGGGGTGCGCCGGTTCGGTCCGTACGGGCACGCCTACGCGATCCGCGACACGCTCGACTCGCTCACCCGCGTCTTCCCGGTGCGCACCTGCTCGAACGGGTTCTTCGACCAGCGGCGCCGGGCCGGCCGACCCTGCATCTACTACGACATCGGCCGATGCCTCGGCCCCTGCGTCCCGGAGCGGACGGGCGTGACCGAGGAGGCCTACGGCGAGGAGGTCGAGGCGCTCATGGACTTCCTCGCCGGCAACCATCGGCCCGTGCTCCGGCGCCTCGAGGACGAGATGCGCGAGGCGGCCGGTCGCGAGGAGTTCGAGGCCGCGGCCAGGTTCCGCGACCGCATCGGCGCGGCGCGGAAGGCGATCGAGCAGCAGGAGATGGTGCTGGGCCGGCCCGAGGACCTCGACGTGATCGGGATGGTCGAGGACGATCTCGAGGCCGCGTTCCAGGTCTTCTTCGTCCGCCGAGGCCGGGTGATGGGGCGCCGCGGCTGGGTGGTAGACCGCGTGGAAGACCTCGACACGCCCGCGCTGGTCTCGTCGCTCCTACGCGAGCTGTACATGGAGCGCGAGGAGGTGCCCCCGCGGGTCCTCGCGCCGGCCTGGCCGGTCGACCGGGACGTGCTCGAGCGGTGGCTGGCGGCCCGACGCGGCGGACGGGTCGAGATCACCGTGCCCCGGAGGGGTGAGAAGCGGCGCCTCCAGGAGGTCGTGACCACGAACGCGAAGGAGGCGTTCCTGCGGCACAAGCTCCAGCGCGCCACCGACTTCGCCTCGAGGTCGAGGGCCCTGCGCGAGCTCGGGCGGGCGATCGGGCTGGCCGACGCGCCCCTCCGGATCGAGGCCTACGACGTGTCGAACCTCGGCGCCACCGAGAAGATCGGCTCGATGGTCGTCTTCGAGGACGGCCTTCCGAAGCGATCGGACTACCGACGTTTCGAGATCAGGGGCGTGCCCGGCCAGGACGACGTCGCCAGCATGGAGGAGATGCTGCGCCGGCGGTTCGCCCGCTACCTCGAGGAGCGCGACCGCCCCGCGCCGGAGCGGCGACGGTTCGCCTACCCGCCCTCGCTCGTCGTGGTGGACGGAGGACGGGGGCAGCTCGGGGTCGCCGTCAAGGTCCTGCACGAGCTGGGGCTGGCGATCCCGGCGGCGGGGCTCGCCAAGCGGCTCGAGGAGGTCTACCTCCCGGGCCAGCCCGAGCCCCTGCGGATCGCCCGGGGCTCGGAGGCCTTGTACCTCCTCCAGCACGTGCGCGACGAGGCCCACCGGTTCGCCCTCGACCTCCACCGGAAGCGACGCGAGCGGCGGGCGCTGGTCTCTCCGCTCGACGAGATCCACGGGATCGGCCCCGCACGCAAGAAGGCGCTCCTGCGGAGGTTCGGGTCGCTGAAGCGGCTGGCCAAGGCCTCGCCGGACGACATCGCCGCCGTCCCGGGGGTGGGGCCCTCCCTGGCCCGGCAGGTCCACGAGGCGCTGACGAGGAGGTCGGCGTGACCTCGAGACGGGCCCGCTCCCGGGAGCGAAGGGAGGCCCGTGAGCGGGCGAAGCAGGACGCCCTCCAGACCGACTTCACGATCATCACTGGCCTGTCGGGGGCCGGTCGGTCGGAGGCGGCGAAGTGCCTCGAGGACCTCGGGTACTTCGTCGTGGACAACCTCCCGCCCGCCTTGATCGGGAAGATGGCCGAGCTCGTCGGTCAGGCCGAGGAGCCTCGCCGGGTGGCGATCGTGGCGGACGCCCGGGGGGGCGTGTTCTTCACCGACCTGGCGAGGGGGCTGGAGGAGCTGCGCGGGGCCGGGACCCCCGCCCGGATCCTCTACCTCGAGGCCGATGACGAGACGATCGTGATGCGGTTCGGCGCCACCCGCCGCCGCCACCCCCTGGCCCCGGCCGACCGCATGGTCGAGGGCAT
>DATKBL010000093.1:0-9976 GCA_035513995.1 Actinomycetota bacterium | reverse complement strand
TCGTCACGGGCGATGTGATGGGCGATGGCGCGGAGCGTCGGCTCCCGGGTCCGCTGCTTCAGCCGTACGAAGTAGTACGCGGCGAAGTGCTCCGAGAAGATGAAGTTCACGAGCTCGCCGGTGAGGTCGTCCTCGCCCTCGAGGGCCTCCACCGCCTTGCGCCGGGCCTCGACGATCTCCTCGTCGGTGACCGGCGGCTGGTGATCCACAGCCTCGAGATAGCGACGGAGCACATAGTAGTGGCGGAACCCCTCGGCGAGCTCGATCGAGAGCACCGACGTCGCGTCCACGTCGTCCCAGAGCAGCCCCATGAGGTGCTTCGTGGTGACCGGGTGCATCGCCTCGATCACGCACGAGGCCCGGAGTTGCTCCAGGATCTCGGGCTCCGCGCGCGCGGCCTCGGCGTCGAGCGCGTCCCACGGCACGTCCTGCTCCGGCGACCACTGATTCAGCTCGGAGATCAACAGGTAGTCCGAGGTCACGCGGGCCCTTTCGTCGCGATCGCGAACGTCTGAAGGCCCCGCGCGTCGGTCGAGACGCGGGCGTCGTGGAAGCCACCGCGTCCGAGCAGCGCCCGAAGCTCCTCAGCGGTGCGGTACCGCGTGTGGATCTCGCCGATCTCGCGCAGCAGGTAGTCGGAGAGCCGATGGCGACCCTGCGCGGTCGTCAGGAGCACCCCCCGGGGTACGAGCGCCTCGTGACATCGGCGGTAGAGCCGCACGAGCTGCTCGTCGTCGAGGAACTCTCCGAACCCCGTGCTGGTGACCACGTCGAGGTCGGCGGGCCAGCGCGACGCGTCGAACGCGTCGGCCTCGATCAGCTCGAACGCGCCGGCGACGCCGAACTCCGCCACCAGCTCGCGTGCGGCCGCCAGCGGCTCCGGATCGAGGTCGAGGGCGAAAAACCGAGCCCCGCTCGGCGCAACCACCGCGGCGGCCTCGGCCAGATCCCGCGCGACGCCGGAGGGAACGCTGAGCACCCGACGCCCCCCCGCCGAGACGAGGCGCTCCACCTCCCGCCGAACGAACAGGTGGCGAAGGCGGAAGGAGCGCGCGGAGGGCAGGCGCAGGAGCAGCGCGTCCAGGGCCGTGCCGACGAGGTAGCGGCCGCTGGCCCGGCCCCGGTAGATGTGGTCGGCGAAGCGCCAGCTCCCGGAGCGCTCGATGCCCTCTCGCGCGAGGTCGCTGGTGCGCAGCAGGCCGTAGAGGGGAAGCAGGAACCACTTCCCATCTCCGAGCAGGCGCCGAGGGATCGACGAGGAGACGCGGGTGCGGTTGTAGAACGTCGCCACCGGCCGGAGCGTAGCACGGGCCTCAGGACAGGCCGATGGCCCGGAGAACCTCGGCCGGCCACCGGCGGCCCTGCGGTCCCCAGCGCTGTTGGAGCGCGAGCCGCCACCGCTCGATCCCCCACGCGGCGCATCCCGACCAGACCGGTCGCCCGCCGAGCGCGATGCCCAGCCGCTGGCCGAAGAAGTCCTGGTGCAGGTTGAACGAGGCCAGCGCGAGCGGCTCCCCGTTCACCGGCGCCACCAGCTCGAGCTTGAGGCGCAGCAGCCGCTGGAGCAGCCGCCTCCCTTCCCCCGGGCCCACGAAGAAGGGGTCCTCGGCGTCCTCGAGCCTCGCGTCGAGGCCGAGCCGGCGGGCGAGTCGCAGCGTGGTGGCGGCCGTCGCGTCGCGACCCTCGCGCACGCCGTCCTCGCCGTCGACGACCACGACCTCGCGCATCGTGAACGCCCGCCGTCGCCCCGCGTCCTCGCGTCGCTCTCGCCGGAAGCACGCCCCGGTGAGGGTCGCCACGAAGGGCTCGGAGAGTCGCGTGCCCTCGAGCTCCTGGAACAGCCGGTAGCAGGTGGCGGGGGGCAGGAAGGCGTCGGGGCCGGCGGCGATCGCGCGGCGTGGGAAGGACTCGAAGAACGCCACGCGCTCGAGGAAGCCGCGCGAGAGCAGCGGGGCCGGGTCGACCGGCCTGGCGCCGCGGCGCGCGCGCGCGAAGCGCCTGTCGATCGCCGCCTCGATCTCGCCAGGGAGCAGCTCGCGCTCAGACACCGTCGCCGAAGCTCTCCGCGATGGCCCGCACCGACGCGAACCGATCCATCACGATCTCGTCCTCGAGCACCTCGCGGCCGATCGCGCGCTCGACGAACGCGAGCAGGTTCAGCAGGCGCAGGGAGTTGATCCGGCCCTCGGCGAACAGGAGCGTGGTGGGTTCCACCGGCTCGGCTCCCTCCGGGAGGAGGTGCTCGTTCACGTAGCGCAAGAGGCGCGTCTCCAGGACGGTCACGACGACGCCTCGGCGCGGCGGCCCCAGCCGGTCTCGATCGAGGATGAGAGCACGAGCGGATAGTAGTCACGGGTCGCGGGCGGGTCCCAGGAAGGAAGGGCCGCCTCGAGCCGCGAGCGATCGAATCGCTTCGGGTGCAGCAGCTGCGGGAGGAACGTGGACAGGCCCCGCACGATCCTGGTCATCGCGGGATCGCCCGCCTCGTGTACCGTCCGCTCGAACAGCGCGTAGGTCTCGGGCGTGACGAGCGCCGGCGGCTCGATCCCGCGCCGGGCCCAGGCCGGGTCGAGATGGGCGAAGAGACGCAGGCTCTCTTCGAAGAGTCCCCGGAGCGTGAAACATCGCTCAGGCCCGGCGGCCACGTGGTAGGTCGCGCCCGGCTCGAAGGCGTCCACGAGCAGGGCCGCCATCGCCTCGGCCGCGTGCTCGACGTCCAGCACCTCCACGGTCTGGGACGGATCGCCGGGGATCATCGGGACGAGCCCCCGGTGTACGAGCCGGATGGCCTGGTGCAGCGCGGTCGGGGTTCGCACCTCGCCGGTGCGCGAGCTGCCGAGGATCGTCGCGATGCGCGCCACGGTGAGTGGAAGGTCCCGCATGCGCGCGCGCACCTCGCGCTCGGCCTCGTGCTTCGCCTGCTCGTAGCTGTTCACGAACGCCGTCTCGACCAGGTCGTCCTCGAGGATGGTGCCGGTGCGCGTCCCAGCGACGTAGAGGGTGCTCGCGACCTGCATCGCCTCCAGCCGCGGGAGCGTCTCGGCCAGAGCAAGCGCGCCGAGCGTCGTCTCGAGGTTGCCGGCGCGAGCGTCGTCGAGGGGAAGGGTGAAGCGGGTGACCGCGGCGAGGTGCAGCACATGGGTCACTCCCTCGGCGAGGGCGCCCCGATCGTCGCCGGCGAGACCGGCGTCGGCCGCGGCGAGATCTCCGGCGACGAACGAGAGGCGGTCCGCGGGGGCCTCGGGTCCGGCACGCACCACGTCACGGCGAAGCGCCTCGAACCGTGCCGCCGCGCCGGTCTCGCCGGGACGCAGCAACACCACCACCGCGTCGCGGCGCAGCAGCCGGGCAACCACCGAGGGGCCGAGGGAGCCGGTGGCCCCCGTCACGAGGATGCTCACGCCCGCAGCACGGCCGCGCCCCAGTTCGCCCCGAACCCGAAAGTGAACATCGCGATCGGCGACTCCGGCGCGAGGTCCCTCGCGTCGATCGCGTCGCGCAGATTCACCACGAGGTCAGCCGTGATCGCGTGGCCGCGGACCGCGGCGGCCCCGAGGAACGCGCGCTCCTCGGGGATCCCGAGCAGCCCCAGCAGGATCTCCCAGCCCCGCCGACTCACGTTGTCGGGGACGACCAGCGCCACGTCGTCGAGGGTGAGGCCGGCGGCGGCGACCACGTCGCGGATCGCGTTGCGCGCGGTAGGGAAATAGGCGGCGATGATCTCGTCGCGCCGCGCGGAAGTGTCCCAGTAGTAGCCCTTCGTGATTTGTCTGAACGCGACCGGACGAAGGCGCGGCCACGGGGTCGAGACCAGCATCGCGCATGCGCCGTCGGAGAGCACGTTGTAGATGACCTCCCGCCGTACGCCCGCGGGCACGATATCGATCCCCACGCACAGCACGTTCCGCGCGTCGCCCGAGAGCAGCAGGCTGCGCGCGACCCGCAGCGCCGAGAGGACCGCGGCGCATCCCTGCTGCCCCATCCCGAACGCCGTCGCCCGGGTGAGCCCCAGCGCGTGCTGGAGTCTGCCCGCCGGGTAGTGGAACAGACTGGTCGCCTCCTCGCCCTCCGGGACCGACACGGGATCCGGAGGCAGCCCTCCGAACACGATGAGGGCGTCGATCTCCAGCGGATCCACCTCGTGCTCGCGCAGCAGGTCCGACGCGGCGAGGCAGCCGAGGTCCTCGCCGGGCTCGGCGATGTGGACCCGATCGAACCCGAACCCTCGCAGGGTCTCAGGCGTCGAGCCGAGCAGGCCCTGCTCCGCGAGGTCCTCGAGCCCCACCGTCCGCGATCCGAAGCGGTAGGAGAGCGCGCGTATGCCGACCGTCATCCGCGGGTGACCTCGACCGGCGGGAGCGTGGCGGCGCCGTCGCAGGCGACGGCCACGACGTGATCGCCCTCCTGCCAGCATCCCGCGGCGATCCTCGGGTCCGCGAGCTCCACACCTCGCTGGGAGAGAGAGCGGATCCGCACGCTGCTCGGCGGATCGCAGAGACCGCGCCCGCGAGCCTTGAGGACCGCCTCCTTCACCGTCCAGGCCGCGAGCGTGGCGGTCGCCGGGTCGCCCCACCCCGCGACGGCGCTCTGCTCCTCGAGAGTGAGGAAGTAGCTCGCGTATTCGGGAGGGAGCGGACGCAGCGGCTCGAGGTCGACCCCGACGCGTCGCTCGAGATGGGCCGCGGCGGCGGTGTGGCCGTCGGCGTGCGAGATGCTGAGGGGGAGGCGCCGCTCCCCGACCCGCGCCCACGGCACGCCGTCGGGGTCGTGCTCGACCCGCACCGCCTCCCGATCGAGCCAGGGGCTCCACAGACGCCGGACACACTCCGTCGCCGCACCCGGCGAGCGCCGGAGGTGGAGCGAGATGAGACCGCGCGGTCCCGCCTCAGCCCTCCTCGAGGACGACCTTGAGGTTGTTGATGGCGGCATCGGCCTCATGCTCGTTCATCCGCTCGACCACGAGCTTGTCGGCGATCTTCCCGCCGAGCACCTCGGGAGGGACCTCGTACGCCACGTCGAGCGACACCCTCGTGCCCCCGTCGGCGGGCTCGAAGCCGTAGGAGAACGTGGTCTCGATCGTCGAGGTGGCCGGATCGGACCGCCACACGTAGCGGCTCGGGCGGTCGAACTCGATGCACTCCGACTCCCCGCGGACCGGCACGCCGAACATGTCGTACTCGAACCCCCAGCGATTCCCCTTGCCCCGCGGCTCCACTTCGATCGGCGTGATCGAGTACAGACTGCTGAGGAACAGCGGCGCGAGCGACGGGTCCGCGATGAAGTCGAAGCACCTCTCCGGATCCGCCTGCACGACGGTGTCGCGATGGATCGTGGTCACCGTGCCTCCCCTCTGCCGATGGCCAGCAGGAACTTCCGCAGGTTGGCGCGGAAGAGGTCAAGCTTCTTTATCCCACGGGGTGATCTGACGCGCAATAGCTGCGCGCGGCGCCCCAGCGGGACCGCCACGGTGATGCGCAGGCGCCCGCCCGCGCCCACGAGGGACCGCCCGGCCACCTCCGAGGACAGGCTCATGCCTCGCAGGACCAGCTCGGCCCGCTCGAGGACCCGCCCGAGAGGCGCGCCCACCACGATCCAGACCTGGGCCAGCCGGACGACGAACGCGAGCCCGAGCGCGGTGCCGGCGGAGCTCCAGGTCGCACGCGACGGCGCGGCGAGCGCCACCCCGAGACCGGCGAGCGTCACGATGCGGGCCAGGACCGGAGCCGTCACCGCGAGCACCCTCCCGCGCGCGAGGTAGGTCCCCACATGGCGGTACAGGGTCCAGACGAGCCACGCCGCCGTCAGGACCAGGCCGACGACGCGCGCGATCTCCACCAGTGCAGACTACGCCGAGCGAGCGGACCGAGGCCTACGGCCCCCCATGTCAGGCGGACGTCAGGCGGTCTCCAGAACCCTCTCGAGGGCCGTCGAGGATCAGATCGACCCGAACTCGAACTCATGACTCCGGAGGACCCGGCGCCCTCCTGGGGCGCTCTCTCGGTAGCCGCTGGTGGCCACGGCCCAGGGCACCCCCACCGCGGAGAGATGCGCCAGGAGCTCTCGGGCGCCCGGGAGGGGACGCACCTGCGCGGCGCGCTCCCGATAGGCCGCGGCGTGCAGCTCTCGAAGACGGGCCGCCCGCCTCCTCATCGCTGAGCGGGAGCCCGGTCTCACGGCTCAAGGCGTGCGCGAACAGCCCACCGCTCATGCCCACCTTCCGGTGGATCCTCCACACCGACACCTCCATGCCCATCTGATCGAGCGCGTCTCACCAAGCCAGGACGTGGTGGTACACGCTGTCCACGAGGGTGCCGTCGAGGTCGAACAGGAACGACTGTCGCATCGCGATCTCCTCTTCGACCACCATCGCACTCTCTCACGCCCCGCATCAGCCGGGGGATGCCGACGTGCTCGTGGCTCCCAGCGTCGGCTACCCTCGAAACCGGCCCGACCCGGGAGCACGCGATGAAGGCGATCGTCCAGCGGAGGTACGGCTCACCCGATGCGGTGCTGGAGCTTCGCGAGGTCGACCGGCCGGTGCCGAAGGAGGACGAGGTGCTCGTGCGGGTGCACGCCGCCTCACTCCATCCCGACGTCTGGCACGTCGTCCGAGGCTGGCCTCGGATCCTCCGCATCATGGGTGCGGGATTGCGGAGGCCCAAGAATCCGGTGCCGGGGACGGATCTCGCGGGGCGCGTCGAGTCGGTGGGCAAGGACGTCACGGAGCTCCGCCCGGGCGATGAGGTCTTCGGCGAGAGCATCAAGGTCAGCCAATGGGTCAACGGCGGCACCTTCGCGGAGTACGCCGCCGTCCCGCAGGACTCCCTGGCCCTGAAGCCGCCCGGCATCACGTTCGAGGAGGCGGCGGCTGTGCCGACCTCCGGATCGATCGCCCTCACGAACCTCCGCGATCAGGCGCGCGTGCGGCCGGGACAGCGCGTGCTCGTCAACGGCGCGGGCGGAGGCGTCGGCATCTTCGTCGTCCAGCTGGCGAAGGCGTTCGGCGCGGAGGTGACGGCCGTCGATCGCGCCGAAACGCTGGACATGCTCCGATCGATCGGCGCGGACTACGTCATCGACTACACGGAGGAGGACTTCACCCGCCGCGGCGAGCGCTACGATCTCATCGTCGACATCCCCGGGAACCACCCGTTCTCGGAGGTCCGGCGCGCCCTCACCCCCGACGGGAGCTACGTCCTCATCGGGCACGATCGCTACGGCGCGTCGGGCGGGCGGTGGTTCGGCAGCCTGCCTCGCTTCTTCAGGCTGGTCGCGATGTCGCCGTTCGTGCGACAACTTCCTCGGGTGAGCTTCTCGACGCCGAGCAAGAAGGAGTCCATGGCCGTCCTGAAGGAGCTCATCGAAGCCGGGAAGCTCACGCCGATCGTCGACAGGACGTATCCCTTGAGCGAGGTCTCCCAGGCCATCCGCTATCTCGAGGAGGGACGGGCGCGAGGAAAGATCGTCATTCGCTTGTGAGGTGGGCGACCGCTCAGTCGGGGTCTCCTCTCCGAACGCTTCCCGCACCGCTTGCGCCACCAGGATCGTGCGACCATACCGTGGCGATGGCGAAGGAGAGCACGATGAAGGCGATCGTCCAGGACACATACGGGTCACCCGACGCCCTCGAGCTCCGAGACATCGACGAGCCCGAGATCCAGGACGACGAGGTGCTGGTACGGGTCCGCGCCGCCGCCGTCCATCCGGGCGACCTGTTCTTCATGGAGGGCGTGCCGTACGTCTTCCGCATCGGGTTCGGGCTCCGCGGGCCGAGGAGGAAGGTCCCGGGCTTCGACGTCGCAGGGGTCGTCGAGGCGGTCGGCTCGAAGGTGCAGGAGCTCCGGCCGGGTGACGAGGTGTTCGGCAACGGCAAGGGCACCTGTGCCGAGTACACCGCCGCACCCGAGAACGCGCTGGCGCCGAAGCCGTCCGGCCTCACGTTCGAACAGGCCGCGGCGGTGCCCACCTCGGCGGTGGCGGCCCTCCGGGGCATCCGCGATGCGGGGAAGGTGCAGCCGGGGCAGAAGGTGCTGATCAACGCTGCCTCGGGAGGGGTGGGGACCTACGCCGTGCAGATCGCCAAGGCGCTCGGAGCGGAGGTCACCGGCGTGTGCAGCACCGGGAACGTGCACCTGGTCCGATCGATCGGCGCCGACCACGTCGTCGACTACACGCAGGAGGACTTCACCCAGGGTGGGCCGCGCTACGACCTCATCCTCGACAACGTGGCGAACCATCCGCTCTCGGACCTCAGGCGCGCGCTCACGCCCGAGGGGACCCTCCTCCCCAACAGCGGGAGCGGCGGAGGCCGGTGGTTCGGGCCCCTGGGACGCGTCGCCCTGGCCTTCGTCTCGTCTCCGTTCATCCGGAAGCAGGGACGTCCGTTCGTGGCCACGGTGAAGACGAAGGATCTAGTGGATCTCACGGAACTGATCGAGGCCGGCAAGCTCACACCGGTCATCGACAGGACCTATCCGTTGAGCGAGACGCCCGAGGCCATGCGCCACGTGTCGCTGGGGCACGCCCGAGGGAAGGTCGTCATCGCCGTGCGGGCGGCCTGAGGGAGCCAGGGCCTGGCCTACGTCCCGAGGATCTGGGTGTCGGGCTTGTGGGAGGACCACGCGAACCAGAAGGTGTCGAGGTGCTGCAGGGGCGTGAGCTCCTCGCCTTCGAGGCTCCCGCTCCTCGCCCGACCCCCGACCGACCAGGCCGAGCCCGTCTGCTCGTCTGTGATCTGACCCGCCTCGACGCGGAAGGTGAGATCCCGTCCTCGCGCGACGGGAAGGAAGACGCCGGAGGTCCCACGTCACGGCCGAGCTCGATCTCGGGGTTGTCGAGGGCCGAGCGGACCCCCGCCCTCCAGAAGACCACGAGATCCTCTCCCCCGACGGCGTCGTGGACGACGCTCACCCCCTGCTCGGAGGAGAGGGCATCGTAGGGATAGGCCACCGCCTCCTCGCCGATCTCGACGCCCACCACCCGAGCGATCGCCGGGAGCCGCGGGTCCACCTCGCCGTCGAAGAGGAAGGGGCGCTCGGCGGTGTCGTAGAAGTCGTAGGGGTTCTGGCCGTAGGGGCGATTGAACCCCGTGTCCTGCGAGAGCACCCTCCCCCCAGGATGCTCCTGCCGGAACTGCTCGAAGGACAGGGTCTGGACCGGGATCAACTCGAGCTGCGTTCCCTCCAGCGGCCCCTCGATGGCGAGCCCCTCGAAGTGGAGCCACAACGACTCGGTCTGGCGGTCGTACATCACCAGAGCGCTGTTGTAGAGGCTGCCGGAGGTCCCGAACTCCAGGATCCGCGTCCCCACCTTCCGGGGGTAGGCTAGGGCCGAGTTGCACAGAGGGCAGAAGGTGACCGCCACGGGCTCCCCGCCCACGACGTCGTTCACGATCTCGTGCCACGTCATGATCTGGAACGGGTAGGCCCGGGCATCCCCGTCGATCTCCAGGGCCGCCACCGGCTCCTGGGCGGAGAGCCACTCCTCCGCCTCCTCAAAGTCGACGAACGTCGGCTCGTCGATCGAGGGGATCGAGTCGGGCGTGAGGACGCTGGTGAGATCCTCCCGCGTGAGCTGGGTGAGGTCGATCGGGGCGTCGGGCTTCGCCCCGGACCCCCCCTCGGGGGACCCGGGATCGGGAGACGTGGCCGGTGAGGCCCCTCCCCCGCCGGTGCACGCCGCGAGAAGCACGCCGCCGGTGGCGGCGATCGCGATCACGGATCTGAAGCTCATGCCCTCATCTCACCCCAATCCCGGAGATCCAGCACGAGGAGCAGGCTGACCCCGAGCAGAGCGATCCACCAGACGGTCGAGACGGCGATCACGGCTCATCGCCCTCGGCGGCCCGACGGTCCTCGGCCTCCGCGATCGCCCACGCGGCGTTCACGAGGCCGATGTGTGTGAAGGCCTGGGGGAAGTTCCCGAGGGCCTCCCGCGTCGCGGGATCGACCTCCTCGGAGAACAGGCCCACGTCATT
>DATKBL010000092.1:0-7049 GCA_035513995.1 Actinomycetota bacterium | reverse complement strand
GTACCGCGTCTTGGGGATCACGCTCTGAGGCGGGCGAAGCGGCGCTTTCCCACCTGGAGGGTCTTGCCGGCGAGGTGATCGCGCGGGACCTCCGCCTGGGGGTCGGTGAGCTGCTCCCCGTCGAGGCGGACACCGCCTTGGGAGATGAGCCGCCGCGCCTCGCTCCGGCTCGAGGCCAGACCCGCGTGGGCGATCAGCGCCGCGAGCGACAGGGGATCGTCGTCCGGGAGCGCGACCTCGGGGACGTCGTCGGGCAGCTCGCCCTCCCGGTGCACACGGTCGAAGCTGGCCTCGGCCGCCTCGGCCGCCTCCGCCCCGTGGTAGAGAGTCACGATCTCGCGGGCGAGCCGCCGCTTCGTCTCCCCCGGATGGAGCGAGCCGTCGGCCAGCCCCCGGTCGACCTCCTCGACCTCGTCGGGGTGGACGTCGGTCGTCAGCCGGAACCACTCCACGAGCAGGTCGTCGGGGATGCTCATCACCTTCCCGAACTGCTCCTGGGGTGGCTCCTCGACGCCGATGTGGTTGCCGTACGACTTCGACATCTTGCGCGTCCCGTCGACCCCGGTGAGGAGCGGCACCGTGAACACCACCTGCGGGTCCTGGCCGTGCGCGCGCTGCATGTTGCGCCCCACCATGAGGTTGAACGTCTGGTCGGTTCCGCCCATCTCGACGTCGGCCTCGGTGGCGACCGAATCGTAGCTCTGCATCACCGGGTAGAGGAACTCCGCGAGCGAGATCGCCTTCCCCGATCGGTAGCGCGACTGGAAGTCGTCGCGGTCGAGGAGCTGGGCGACCGTCACGGCGCCCGCGAGGCGGGCGACGTCGGCGAACGAGAGTGGGGCGAGCCACTCGCTGTTCCGGCGGATCTCCGCCCGCTCCATATCGAGCACACGGCCTACCTGCGCCAGGTAGGTCTGCGCGTTCTCCTCGAGCTGCTCGGGTGAGAGCGTGGGGCGCGTCTCGGACCTCCCCGTCGGGTCCCCGACGAGCCCGGTGAAGTCGCCGATGATCAGGACGGCGGTATGACCGAGGTCCTGAAAGCGCCGCAGCTGCCTGAGCACCACGGCGTGACCGAGGTGGATGTCGGGCGCCGAGGGGTCGATGCCGAGCTTGACGCGCAGCGGCCTCCCGCTCGCGAGCCGCTCCTCCAGCTCCTCCACCGGGATCACGTCGGCGGCACCGGAGAGCAGGATTCGCAGCTGCTCCTTCGGGTCCATTCCGCGCGCAAGGCTACCAGGGGAAGCGGGGCCCCGGGCGTACAATCGCCTTTATGAGCCCCCCTTCCCCGAGGCTCGCGCGTCTCGTGGTGCTCGTCGCGACGGCGTCGCTGCTGGCGAGCGCCTGCGGCCTCCCGACGCTCGAGGCCGAGCGCGCGCGGCCGAGGCAGCTCCCGCAGACCTCGTTCATCTACGCCTCCGACGGGACCCTGATCACCAGCCTCCATGCCGAGCAGGACCGTGTGGTGATCGGGCCGAGGCGGATCCCCCAGGTGATGAAGGACGCCGTCGTGGCCGTGGAGGATCAGCGCTTCTGGTCCCATGGGGGCGTGGACGTGAAGGCGATGATCCGGGCCGCGGCGGCGAACGTACGTGAGGGCGAGATCGTCCAGGGTGGGTCGACCATCACCCAGCAGTACGTGAAGAACACGATCACGGGTGACGAGCGGACGATCGACCGCAAGATGAAGGAGGCCCTTCTCGCCTTCCAGCTCGAGCAGGAGATGAGCAAGGAGGAGATCCTCGCCGGCTACCTCAACACCGTCTATTTCGGCCAGGGCGCCTACGGGATCCAGCAGGCCGCGAGGGAGTTCTTCTCCAAGCCCGCGCGGAAGCTCACCCTGGTCGAGTCGGCCATGCTCGCCGGGATGATCGCCAGCCC
Organism: Actinomycetota bacterium; assembly: GCA_035513995.1. Classification (GTDB taxonomy): domain Bacteria; phylum Actinomycetota; class UBA4738; order UBA4738; family CALAEC01; genus DASUTW01. The sequence continues at coordinate 5,171 of DATKBL010000092.1, read as the reverse complement.
GGCGACGTACGATCCCGTGGACAACCCCAGGACGGCGGTCCGGCGGCGGAACGAGGTGCTCCAGCGCATGTACGAGCACGGCACGCTCGACCGGGAGCGGTACTTGCGGGCGCGGACGCGACGCCTCGGCCTCCAGCTCCGCCCCGAGGAGTCGGAGTACCCGGCCGCGCACTTCGTCGAGTACGTGAAGCGACAGATCCTCACCAGCCCGCGGTACGGACGCACATACACGCAGCGATACAACTTCCTCTTCGGCGGGGGCCTGCGGATCCACACGACGATCGATCTCGAGATGCAGGCCATGGCCGAGGACGCGGTAGAGGGGATCCTCTCCCAGCCCGGCGACCCCTACGGCGCGCTGACCGCCGTCGAGCCGGGCACGGGGTTCATCCGCGCGATGGTGGGGGGCCGGGACTTCTTCGCCGCGCCCAAGCGCGAGCGGTTCGCGAAGGTGAACCTGGCCACCGGGGGCTCGACCGGCCGGCAGGCGGGATCCGCCTTCAAGCCGTTCGCGCTCGTGGCGGCGCTGGAGAACGGCATCTCTCCACAGCAGATCTATCAGGGAGGGACCACGATCGCCCTGACCGACTCGGTGTGCCGGAACTCCCCCACCGACCCCTGGGTCGTGCAGAACTACGAGGGGACCGCCTATGGGAGCGTGACGCTCGAGGCGGCGACGGTGGCCAGCATCAACGTCGTCTACGCCCAGCTGATCCGCGACGTGGGGCCCCGCCAGGTCATCGACGTAGCCAAGCGGATGGGGATCCGGAGCAAGCTCCGGCCGTTCTGCTCATCGGTGCTGGGATCGAACGAGGTGAACAGCTTGGAGATGGCCTCCGCCTTCGGCACCCTGGCCAACCAGGGCACCCACGTCGCGCCGGTCGCGATCGAGCGGATCGAGGACGCCGACGGGCGCGTGGTCTTCGAGGCGAACCCGAGGCAGACGCAGGCCCTCAGCCCGGCGGTGGCGTGGACGGCCACCGACATCATGAAGGGCGTGATCGAGCGTGGGACCGGCGTGGCGGCGAGCATCGGACGGCCCGCCGCCGGGAAGACCGGCACCGCCCAGCAGTGGCGCGACGCGTGGTTCGCCGGCTACGTCCCCCAGCTCTCGGCGGCCGTCTGGGTCGGCTTCCCCCAGGGGCAGATCTCGATGGTGCCCCCGAAGACCCGGATCCGGGTCACCGGAGGCTCCTTCCCAGCCCAGATCTGGCGCTCGTTCATGCTTCGCGCCACCGCGGACCTGCCGCCGCGCGACTTCGGCCGACCCGCGTCCGACTTCGTCGAGGTGGCCATCGACGTGACCCAGGGCTGTGTGGCGACGGAGCTCACCCCCTCCGAGAACATCCGGGTCGTGGAGTTCATCGCGGGGACCCAGCCCACCCGCAAGTGCGTCGTGACCCGCCCCGAGATCTCGAGCATCCCCTCGGTGATCGGGATGTCGGTAAACACCGCGTTCCGGCTCCTCCAGGAGGCGGGCTTCGCCGTGGTGCAGCGAACCGAGTACGACCCGAACTACGCGCCCGGGACCGTGATCGACCAGGACCCCGCCGCCGGCACGCAGACCGAGACGGGCCTCGAGATCACGATCACTGTGTCGACGGACAACCCTCCGCTGGTGGAGGTCCCGAGCGTCGTCGGCCTGGCCGAGGCGAACGCGGTGGCGAGGCTCGAGGAGGCCGGCTTCGGGGTCGAGGTCGTCCAGGCGGAGGAGCATCAGAAGGGGGCCCCACCCGGGAAGGTGCTCGCCCAGACCCCGGTGCGCGGGGACGAGCGGCCGCTGGGCTCGACGGTGACGATCACCGTCAACCCGCCGAAGAACGGCGGGTAGCGGGTCGGGAGGCCCAGGGGGTCCCCTCCTCCACGAAGCGCCAGAGCTTCGCGGCGCCCACGCCCACGCCTACGCCGATCCGCGGCGTCCGAGCGACGCGGCGCGGCGGCGAGCCGTCGGCGATCCAGAGGCCGTCCCCTCTCGTCAGGTCGACCCCGTCCTCGCCCCGGGTGACGCCCAGCGCCTGGCACAGCCGACCCGGGCCGGCGCACAGCAGGCGCTCCTGGTCGAGACCGCGACGCGTCGCCATCTCGTCGAGGCCCTCGAGCGGCTCCAGGGCGCGCACCAGCGCGGCGCTCCCCGACCGACCCACGGCGTTCATGCAGCGATGGATGCCGTGCGAGATGTACACGTAGGCATGGCCGGGCGGCCCGAACATCGTGAGGTTCCCAGGGGTCGGTCCGCGGAAGGAGTGGCTCGCGGGGTCGTCGGGGCGGTAGGCCTCGGCCTCGACGATCCTCCCCATGGTCCGGGCGCCGCCGAGGTCGCTCACGACGACCTTGCCCAGGAGCGCGCGGGCGAGCACGAGGGCGGGCCGCTCGTAGAAGCCCCGGGGAAGCGGGCGGGGGGGGCTCACCGGCCCTTCCGAAGGAACTTCCGGAGCTTCGTGATCGGCCAGGCGTTGATCACGTCGTCTTTCGTGAGCCAGCCGCGCTGGGCGGTGCCGATCCCGAAACGGAGGTTCTCGAGGTGGAGGGTGGAGTGCGCGTCGGTGTCGATCGCGAACTTCACGCCGTGCCGTCGCGCCCACAGGACGTGCTCGTCGCGGAGGTCGAGACGGTCGGGGAACGAGCTGACCTCCAGCGCCGTCCCCGTGCGGGCGGCGGCCTTGAACACCTCCTCGAGGTCGAGCTCGATCGGGGGACGCCTTCCGATCTGCCGCGCCGTCGGATGACCGATCACGTTGACCAGAGGGTGCTCCATCGCCGTGATCAGCCGCTTCGTCATCTCCTCCTTGGGCATCGTCAGGTGGGAGTGGATCGAGGCGACGAGCACGTCGAATCCCGAGAGGAACTCCTCGTCCCAGTCGAGCGAGCCGTCGGGCTGGATGTTCAGCTCCGAGCCGTGGAGCAGCGTGACCTTGGTCCGGTCGTCGAGCTCGCGGATCCGCTCGCGCTGGGCCAGGGCCTTCTCGCGGGTCATCCGCTGCATGTAGAGGAGCTCCGCGTGGTCCGTGATCGCGTAGTACCGGTAGCCGACCCGCTCGGCGGCCGCCACCATCTCCTCGATCGTCGCCAGTCCGTCGGTGAGGTCGGTGTGGGTGTGGAGATCGCCCTTGACGTCCTTCCGCTCCACCAGGGTGGGAAGCTCGCCGTCGAGCGCCGCCTTGATCTCGCCGCGGTCCTCGCGCAGGGGCGGCGGGATCCACGGGAGCCCCAGGCGCTCGTAGACCTCTTCCTCGGTCTCGGCCACGATGAGCTTGCCCGTCTTGGCGCTGAAGAGCCCGTACTCGGACAGCTTCAGGCCCTTCCGAACGGCCATCTCACGCACATGGACGTTGTGAGCCTTCGACCCGGTGAAGTACTGGAGAGCGGCTCCCCAGACCGCCGGCTCGACCACGCGGAGGTCCACCTGGAGGCCCTTGGTCGTGAGCACCGAGGTCTTCGTCTCGCCCTTGGCGAGGACCTCGCGGACGTGAGGGCCCGAGGCGAAGGCGTCCATCACGGGCACGGGGTCGTCCGAGGCGGCCAGCACGTCGATGTCGCCGATCGTCTCGGCCATGCGGCGGAGCGACCCCGCGTACGTTGCGCGGCGCACCTGCCGCACCTCCAGGACATGGCCGAGCAGCTCCTCCGCGAGGTCCATCGCCACGCCGATCTGCACGCGACCCCCCGAGCGCTGCATCATCTGGATCCCTCGGAGGAGGTTCTCCTCGGTCTTGGGGCCGAAGCCCGGCAGGTCGCGGATCCGATGCTCGTGGAGGGCGTCGAGGAGCTCCTCCACCGAGGCGATGTGCAGCTCGTCGTAGAGCTTCAGGGCCTTCTTGGGGCCCAGCGTGGGGATGCCGATCAGGGAGCGAACGCCGTCGGGGATGTCGGCCCGGAGGTCCTCGAGGGCCTGGAAGGTGCCCGTCCCGAGGACCTCCTGGATCTTCTCGGCGACCGATGCGCCGACGTTGGGGATCTTCCGGCAGCCGGCCGCGTCGAGCGTGGACACGTCGGCGTGGTGCCCGCCCACCGACCGCGCCGCCTTCTCGTAGGCCCGCGACTTGAAGCTGTCGTCCCCGAGGATCGCCAGCAGATCCGAGTACTCCTGGAGGAGCGCGGCGACCTCGTCGTTCGACCGCGCCACGTGCTCAGGCGACGCCGAAGAGGCGCAGCAGGAGGGCCTTCTGGGCGTGGAGGCGGTTCTCGGCCTGGTCCCAGACGACCGAGTGCGGCCCGTCGATCACCTCGTCGGTGATCTCCTCCCCCCGGTGGGCCGGGAGACAGTGCATCACGATGACGTCGTCCTTCGCCACCGCGACCTTCTCGGCGTCGAGACGGTACGGCGCGAACACGAGGACCCGCTCGGACGCCTCCTCCTCCTGTCCCATCGAGGCCCAGACGTCGGTGTAGAGGACGTCCGCGCCGGTGGCGGCGGAGATCGGGTCGGCCGTCACCTCGACGCTCCCGCCCGTCTCGGCGGCGATCTCGGAGGCGCGCTCCACAACCTGGGGGATCGGCTCGTACCCCGCCGGCGTGGCGACCCACACATGCATCCCGGTCTTCGCCCCTCCCAGCAGCAGGGAGTGGGCCACATTGTTGCCGTCCCCGAGGTAGGCGAGACGGAGCCCGGCGAGCTCGCCCCGGAGCTCGAGCACGGTGAGCAGGTCGGCGAGGCACTGGCACGGGTGCTCGTAGTCGGAGAGCGCGTTCACGACCGGGACGGTGGAGGTGGACGCCATGGCCTCGAGACGCTCCTGCCCGAAGGTCCGGAGGACCACGGCGTCGAGGTACCGGGACAGCACCCGGCCCGTGTCTTCGATCGTCTCCCCACGCCCGAGCTGCAGCTCGCTCGACGAGAGGGCCAGCGGGTGGCCACCCATCAGCGCGATGGCGACCTCGAAGGACACCCTGGTGCGTGTGGACGGCTTCTCGAAGATCATCCCGACGGCGCGGCCGGCGAGCGCCGCCGCGTGGTCGTCGGGAGAGGCCTTCACCTTCCGGGCAAGGTCCAAGAGGCCGTGCAGCTCATCGGCCGCGAGGTCGTCCATGGAGAGGAAGTGGCGTGTCACGGCCCGGAGTCTAGCGCGGGCCCCGTCGGCGGTCGAACCTCAGCGTGCGGCGGCGTCGGTCGCCCGGGCCCGCAGGGCTCGCCGAAGATCATCGCCCCCCTCGAGCAGCACGCGCCGGATCGG
>DATKBL010000091.1:0-2671 GCA_035513995.1 Actinomycetota bacterium | reverse complement strand
CACGTCGCCTGCCTGGTGATCGACGCCTCCGAGGGGGTGACCACCGAGGACCGCAAGATCGCCGCGCGCGTGGCGGATCTCGGTCGCGGCCTCGTCGTCGTCGCCAACAAGTGGGACCTCGTGGAGGAGGATCGCGACCGGCGGTTCCGCGAGATCCGCGAACGCGTGGAGGTGTTCCCCGGCGTCACCGTCCTCCGGACGTCCGCTCACACCGGGGTCGGGGTCGGGAGGGTCGTGCCCGTGCTGCTCGAGGTGCACGGCGAGTGGACCAAGCGTGTGGGCACGGCGAAGGTGAACGAGGTCCTGCTCGCCGCGCAGAGCGAGACCCCGCCTCCGCGCGGCACCGGCCGCGTGAAGTACGCGACCCAGATCGCGGCGGGCCCGCCCCGGTTCGTGCTGTTCACGACCGGGAGGATCCCGACGACCTACGCCCGCTTCCTCGAGAACAGGCTGCGCAAGGCGTTCGGGTTCCGGGGAGCGCCGATCCGGCTGATCTTCCGCCGCCGCAAGCGTCGCGGCTCCCGGTGATCGAGCGGTACACTGTCCTCACGGGCCGTGGCGCAGCTTGGTAGCGCGCTTGACTGGGGGTCAAGAGGTCGCGAGTTCAAATCTCGCCGGCCCGACGAGAATCCACTACGGATACCACCCGCAATCGGGAGCGCGGTCCAGCGGGGTCCGCACCTCGTCGATGGTCAAGGAGACGATGCGCCACCGGATCCGCTTCTCGGGGTGAACGAGGCGCGCTTCGATCCGGCAAGAGGTCCAGGTACCCCCCGCGGCGGCTAGCGGTTGCGGGGGTGGTCCCGAGCCCGCCGCTCGTTCCCTCGCTTGTAGTCGCCGGTGACCCGGGCCATCAGGTGCTGAGGATCGCCTCGCTCGACGTCCTGGAGGAACCGCGCCGCAGCATCTCCGCGGAGGGTCGCGGCCCGCCTCCCATGGTTGGTGATGACCACGTCGGGTCCCTGACGGGAGAACGCGAATCCGTGAGGCCGGCCCATGACGCCACTGTAGCCGGGCCGGGGGACGAGCCCGGCCGGTATCGTGTGCCGCGTGGCGACGGTGCGGAAAGCTGCGACCGAGGAGCTGCGAGCCGACGAGGTCCGGATCCTCCGCGAGCTGTTCGACGCGGCCTGGGAGCGCGAGCCCGAGGACTTCGAGGACGAGGACTGGGAGCAGGCCGTCGGCGGCCTCCACTTCGTCGTGGAGGACGACGACGAGATCGTGGCCCACGCGTCGGTGGTCGAGCGCGAGCTCCACACGGGCGGCCACGAGCTCGCCACCGGCTACGTGGAGGCGGTCGCCACCCACCCGGCCCACCGGCGACGGGGCCACGGCTCCGCGATCCTGCGCGAGGCCGTCGCCTACATCGACCGGACCTTCCAGCTGGGGGCGCTGGGTGGCGACCCCGCTTTCTACGCGCCCAGGGGATGGAGCGTCTGGGAGGGCCCCACGTTCGTCCGCACGGAGGCGGGACTCGTCCGGACCCCCGAGGAGGACGGGAGCGTCCTCGTCCGCCGGACCCCCACGACCCCACCGGTCGACCTCGCGGCGCCGATCAGCTGCGCGTGGCGTCCCGGAGACGTCTGGTAGAGGCGAGCCGTTGCGACACGCCCTCGCCTCCCCGAGAATGGCCGGATGACCGACACGGCCACGACGCCTCCCCGGTGGCTCCGCGTGCTCGCGGGCGTCGCCTTCACGTGGATGGGCGTGTGGATCCTCCTGTCGCTGATCTCGTCGATGGGCGTCTCGTGCTTGACGCCGGAGTGTCAGGACCGCGCCGACACGGGATGGCTCGTCCTGATGGGGCTCCAGCTCGCGTGGGCGGTCCTTGCCGTGGTGGCCTGGCTCCGCCCGCGGTTCCGCTACCTGGGTCTGGCGATGGCGGTGGGGCTGCCGCCGGCGACGTTCCTCCTCGTCACGCGGATCTTCTACCCGGAGGGCTTCTCGCTGTAGACGTTTCCGGGAGATCCTCGCCGCTCGTCGGCCTCGGCGATCGCCTTGCGGTAGACGCGCTCGTAGCCCGAGACCTCGACGCTCATCGCATCACCTCACGCGGCCGTGGGCTGGGAGAACGCCCGGCGGACGGTCTCCACCCGATGCTTCTCCAGGAGCTCGATCTGGCCCTCGGCCCGGGCGACGAGGGAGGCAAAGTCCACGTCCTCCCAGGCCTCGAGCTCGGAACGCACCTCGGAGAGGTTCGTCCACAGCGAGCGCTTCCCCTCGATGCCTAGGCGGAGCCCCTCGAGCTCCTCCAGCCTGCTCAGGGGGGAGTAGCCCACGATCCGGCCGTTCATCTTGAGGCGTCCGAGGCGCTCGACGAGCCAGGCGCCGCCCTCCTTGACCGACGCGCGGCGGACGCCGGCGAGCTCCATGAACTCCTCCAGCGTCTCGCGGTCCTCCTCGATCTCCCGGACGATCCTGGAGAGGTCGTCGCCGAGCGCGGATCCCTCGTTGCTCCGCAGGCTGCGGCGGGCCAGCTCGAGGCCGGCCCGAGAGCCCGCGAGGTGGTCGTTGAGGTAGATCGAGAGGAGTCTCGTGTCCATGCCGCAGTGTCCTTCCCCTTCGCGCGTCGCGTCAATCCGGACGGCTAGACTCTCCCCGTGGGCCAGGGGAGCGGGGAGGCGGAGGCGAACGGCCGCGTCCTGACCGTCCCGAACCTGCTGTCGTTCCT
>DATKBL010000090.1:0-2273 GCA_035513995.1 Actinomycetota bacterium | reverse complement strand
GTGAGATGGGCCAAGACGCAGCTGAGACGGTGAAAGAGATCGAGGAGATCCGTGGACGGCTCTCCTCGGACATCGAGGAGCTCCAGGAGCGGATGCCCGCGCCCGCTGTCTGGGGGAAGCGAGCCCTCGGAGTCCTGGTCGGAGGCGGCGTCGTCGCGTCGGCGGCGTGGTTCCTGCTGCGTCGTCGCCGCTCCAAGGCGAGACGCCAGCCCGTGGAGGCGGTGATCAACCTTCTTCCCGACGACGTCGGGCGCCGCGTCGCCGAGAAGCTCGACGACGAGCAGGTGAAGCGCTGGCTCACCATCGCGGGCGGGGCCTGGGTGCTGTTCAAGCTGGCGGAGCTCCGGCAGCTCCGGCGGATGCGCAACGCGTAGCAGACGCCGCAAGGCCACCCCGCGCATGCGAGGGTATGCCCGTGGAGGAGCTGAGGGTCTGGTACGCCCCGCGGGCCCGAGCCTACCCGTGGCGTTCCCGGCCGACCCCCTACCGGGTGCTGGTGTCCGAGGTGATGCTCCAGCAGACCCAGGCTTCCAGGGTCGCGCCGGCCTTCCGGGCGTTCCTGCGCCGCTTCCCATCGGCGCGGGCGCTGGCCGCGGCGCCGTCCTCCGAGGTGCTCCGGGTGTGGTCGGGGCTCGGGTACCAGCGTAGGGCCGTGAGGCTGCACGCGGCGGCGCGGGCGATCGTGGAGGAGCACGGAGGCCGCGTGCCGCGTGACCCGGCTGCGCTGCGATCGCTGCCCGGCGTCGGAGCGTACACGGCCGCCGCCGTCGCCTCGATCGCGTTCGGAGAGCCGGTCCCGGCCCTCGATGTGAACATCGCTCGAGTGGTGGCCCGGTACCGGCTCGGGTGTGAGGCGCACGAGGAGCCGCCCTACCGCGTGCGCGAGGCGGCCGCGCGGTGGCTCGATCGTGAGGATCCTGGCGGCTGGAACCAGGCGCTGATGGACCTGGGTCGCGAGGTGTGCCGGCCGACGCCCCGCTGCGCCGCGTGCCCGCTGGCGCCGGGATGCGCGTTCCGGCGCGCCGGGCGTCGGCCGGCACGCGGGCCCCGCCGCCAGGGACCCCTCGAGGGATCGTTCCGGCAGATACGGGGGAAGGTGCTGGCCCTGCTGCGGGAGCGGGGCGAGGTGTCGCTGGGCAGGGTCGAGTCCGAGATCGGCGATCGTCGCGTCGCGGAGGCCGTCAGGGCGCTGGCGAACGACCGCCTGGTCTCGGCGGGTCCGGCCGCGCTGGCCGGGCGGCCATCGGGGCGGGTGCGCCTGGGGTCGGGGCGGTGACCGATCTCCTACTCAGGGGCGGGCGCGTGCACGGGGCGCCCGGGGCCGACTCGGTGGCCATCTCCGGCGGCACGATCGAGGCCGTCGGTCCATGGAAGGAGCTCCGCGGCCTCGGCGGCGAGGTCATCGAGGTTCCCGGCGGCCTGATCCTCCCTGGGTTCCAGGACGCCCACATCCACGTGGCCGAGGGCGGGCGCGTCCTCTCGCTCTGCGACCTCCACGACCTGTCCGGCCTCGACGCGTATCTCGAGGCGGTCGTGGGCTACGGCCGCCGTCACCCGGACCGGCCGTGGATCGAGGGAGGCGGCTGGACGATGAGCGACTTCCCCGGGGGGACGCCGGAGCGAGGCCCGCTCGACGCGGCGGTGCCGGACCGTCCCGTCTTCCTGGAGAGCCGCGACGGCCACGACGCCTGGGTGAACACGAGGGCGCTCCAGGCCGCCGGGATCGATCGCGGGACGCCAGATCCGCCCAAGGGCCGCATCGGTCGCGACCCGGAAGGAGAGCCGAGCGGGGCCCTGCACGAGGCGGCCACGGACCTCGTGGCCGATCTTCTGCCCGAGCCCACGGGGAAGGAGTGGGAGGAGGCCATCCTGGCCGGCCAGGAGCACCTGCTCCGGCTGGGGGTCACCGCCTGGCAGGACGTGAACGTCTTCCCCGGGTGGGTGGAGGCGTACCGGCGGCTGGCCGACGACGGGCGCCTGATCGGTCGGGCCGCGATCGGGATGCACTGGGACACGGGACGCCGGCTCGACCAGATCCCGGACCTCGTGGCGCGGCGTGGTGCGGCGGGACGGCTCCGCGTCGAGACGGTGAAGCTGTTCCAGGACGGGATCGTCGAGAACGGGAGCGCTTCGATGCTCGAGCCCTACGTAGGGAGCGACGACCGCGGCGTGAGCAACTTCGAGCCCGAGGAGCTGAGCGAGATCGTCACGGCGCTCGACGCAGAGGGGTTCCAGGTGCATGTCCACGCGATCGGGGACCGGGCCGTGCGCGA
>DATKBL010000089.1:0-3345 GCA_035513995.1 Actinomycetota bacterium | reverse complement strand
GGGGGCCGAGATCGTGGCCACGATCGCCGAACAGGCGATGTTCGACCTCGACGGGCCGCTCGTGCGGATCGGCGGGCCCGACATCCCGGCGATGCCGTTCGCGGGGCCGCTGGAGAAGTTCTTCATGCCGAACGTCGAGGGCATCCACGCGGCGATGAAGGAGCTCGCCGAGTTCTGATCGGCGGGTGGGGGGTCGACTCCTCGCCTTCCTGTAGGGACGAGGGGACCGGCTAGACTGACACCCCATGCAGGTGCGCGACCCGAGCCGAGACAAGAACCCCCGCCGGAAGCGGCTCCACCTCCCCATCGTGGAGATCCAGCAGGCCGAGCGGGCCCCCGAGCGCAAACCCCCCTGGATGCGAGCGCACCTGCGCACCGGCCCGAACTACCGCGAGCTCAAGGGGCTCATGCAGGGCCTCTCGCTCAACACCGTCTGCGAGGAGGCCGGCTGCCCGAACATCTTCGAGTGCTGGGAGCAGCGCGAGGCCACCTTCCTGATCCTCGGGAACACCTGCACCCGCCGATGCGGCTTCTGCGACATCCAAACCGGGAAGCCCTCGCCCGTGGACGAGGAGGAGCCCTCCCGCATCGCCGAGGCCGTGGCGGCGATGGGACTCCGCCACGTCGTGATCACGGGCGTGGCCCGCGACGACCTCCCCGACGGCGGGGCGAGCGTTTGGGCCGCGTGCATCCGCGCGGTCCGCGAGGTGATCCCCGGGTGCGGCATCGAGGTCCTCCCTCCCGACTTCAAGGCCCACCGGGAGCAGATCGCCACGGTGATCGCCGAGGAGCCCGACGTCTTCGCCCACAACCTCGAGACCCCGCGACGCCTCCACGACCGCATCCGGCCGGGGTTCGACTACGACCGCACGCTCGATGCCCTGCGGCTGGCCAAGGAGCTCCGCCCCGGCCAGGTGACGAAGTCGAACCTCATCCTGGGGATGGGCGAGCGCCCCGAGGAGGTCGAGGGCGCCCTCCTCGACCTCCGCGGCGCGGGCGTCGACCTGATGACCATCGGCCAGTACCTCCAGCCGACCAAGTTCCACCTGCCGGTCGACCGCTGGGTGACCCCGGAGGAGTTCGCGGAGCACGCCCGCGTGGGCGAGAGGCTCGGCTTCGCCCACGTGGAGTCCGGGCCGCTCGTTCGCTCCTCCTATCGAGCGGGCGCGCAGCTCGAGAAGGCCCGCGCCAGGTAAAGGCTGGAGCCGTGATCACGCTCCGCCACGTCTCCAAGGTCTACGACAGCTCGGCCGCAGTCGACGACCTCTCGCTCGAGATCCAGGAGGGCGAGATCGTCGTCCTCGTCGGCCCGTCGGGCTGCGGGAAAACGACGACGCTGAAGATGATCAACCGCCTGATCGAGCCGACCTCCGGCGAGATCCTCGTGAACGGCCGCGACGTACTCGAGCAGGACCCGGTGCAGCTGCGGCGCGGGATCGGCTACGTGATCCAGTCGATCGGGCTGCTCCCCCACCGCACGGTCCGGCAGAACATCGCCACGGTTCCCGAGCTCCTGGGATGGGAGCGGGATCGCATCGCGGCTCGGATCGAGGAGCTCGCCGAGATGCTTCGGCTCGACGGAGGGCTGCTCGACCGGTACCCGGCCGAGCTCTCGGGCGGCCAGCGCCAGCGCGTGGGGGTGGCCAGAGCACTCGCCGCCGACCCCCCCGTGATGCTGATGGACGAGCCGTTCGGCGCCGTGGACCCGATCATCCGAGGCCGGCTCCAGGACCAGTTCCTGGAGATCCAGCGGGAGCTGAGGAAGACGATCGCGTTCGTGACCCACGACGTCGACGAGGCGATCAAGATGGCCGACCGCATCGCCATCCTCAACATCGGCGGGGTCGTCGAGCAGTTCGACACCCCCCAGCGGATCCTGTCCGAACCGGCCGGCGACTTCGTCAAGGAGTTCGTGGGCGTGGAGCGGGGCCTGAAGCTGCTGGCCTTGATCCAGGTCGCCGACCTCGAGGTCGAGGAGGGGCCGGTCTTCGCCCCCGATGACGACCCCGCGGACGCCCTCCGCGAGATCGAACGCTGGGGCTACGGCTGGGCGGCGGTCGTGGAGGACGGCGAGCTGCTCGGCTGGGTGAGCGACCGGGCTCTCGAGGGGTGCGCCAAGGTGCGGGAGGCGCCGACGCGCCGGTTCAGCGCCTACGTCACCGGCGACAACACGCTCCGCGAGGCGCTCGACTCGATCGTCACCTCCCGCACGAACGTCGCCGTCGTCGTCACGGAAGGCCAGCGCTACCGGGGGATCCTCACCCTGGAGAAGCTCACCAAGGAGCTGATGGCGTGACGGGGGCACCGTTCTGGAACTGGGAGTGGGTCGGCCGGAACCTCGACCTGATCCTCGACCAGACGCTCCAGCACCTCTGGCTCACGTTCCTGGCCGTGGCCATCGGCCTCGCCATCTCCTTCCCGCTCTCGGTGGTGGCCTACCGGCGCCGCGCGCTGTATCCCCCGATCGCCTGGTTCACCGGCACCCTCTACACCATCCCGAGCCTCGCCCTGTTCGCCTTCCTCATGCCGTTCACCGGCCTCAGCACGCTGACGGCCGAGATCGGTCTGGTCTCCTACACCCTGCTGATCCTGATCCGCAACATCGTGACCGGGCTGCGGGGCGTGCCTCCCGAGGTGCGCGAGGCCGCTCGAGGCATGGGCTACACCGACCGCGGCCTCCTCTGGGGGATCGAGCTGCCGCTGGCGCTCCCGGCCGTCATCGCCGGGGTCCGCATCGCGACCGTCACCACGATCGGGCTGGTCACGGTCACGGCGCTGATCGGGCAGGGTGGGCTCGGTGCCCTCATGCTCGGGGGGTTCCGGGGTCTGTACCCGAAGCTCGCCGTTCTGATCGGCGTGGCGCTGTCGGTGGCCCTCGCGGTCGCGGTCGACCTGCTGCTGTTCGCCGGGCAGCGATGGGTCACGCCGTGGAGCCGGCAGGCCGGCGCTCGAGTGGTGGCGACGTGACCGAGCCCGGGTTCTTCGGGCAGGTGATCGAGTGGTTCACCGACCCCGCGAACTGGACCGGGGACTTCGGGATCCCGAACCGCCTGTTCGAGCACGTGGTGATGTCCGCCGTGTCGGTGACCATCGCCGCGGTCGTGGCCCTGCCCTTGGCGATGTACATCGGCCATCGCCGCCGGCTGGAGCGGTTCGTCGTCTCGGTGGCCAACGTGGGCCGCGCGATCCCCTCGTTCGGCCTCTTGTTCCTCTTCGTCCTCTGGCTCGGCGTGGGGCTCGACAGCTCCCCCGCGCTGCGCCCGCCGATCCTCTTCGCTCTCGTGCTGCTGGCGATCCCTCCGATGCTCACGAACGCCTACGTGGGGATCCAGGGGGTCGAGGAGG
>DATKBL010000088.1:0-5682 GCA_035513995.1 Actinomycetota bacterium | reverse complement strand
CCTGCAGGCGCACCCGGGCATCCTCCAGGTGGACTCGATCGCCACGCTCGCTCCGGTGGCGAGCGCGGAGGAGGCGCGCGCCGCGGCGAGCTCGCCGGAGGCCGCGCCGTTCGTGGAGACGATCGTGGGCAACGAGGGCAGGGCCACGCTGCTGCGGGTGGTCACGGCCGAGGACCCGGGCTCGGACGCGGTCCGGGACCTGGTCGGCGAGCTGCGCGCGGAGCTCCCCCGGCTGCTGCCCGGTGGGGCCGAGGTGGCGATCGGAGGGGATCCCGGGCTGACCGTGGACCTGACCGACGAGATCTCGAGCGCGATCGTCCCCGTCGTGGGCATGGTGCTGATCCTGTCGTTCTTCCTGCTGATGCTGTTCTTCCGCAGCATCCTCCTGCCGCTGAAGGCGATCCTGATGAACGCGGCGTCGGTGCTCGCCACCTTCGGGATCATCGTGTTCATCTTCCAGGAGGGGCACTTCCAGGGCCTGCTGGGGTTCTCGACGGCGGGGCACATCGAGTCGTTCATCCCGCTGTTCCTCTTCACGATCCTGTTCGGCCTCTCCATGGACTACGAGGTGTTCCTTCTGGCACGTGTTCGCGAGGAGTACCTCCGCACGGGGGACAACACCGAGGCGGTCGGGTGGGGGCTGGAGCACACGGCGAAGATCATCACGAGCGCCGCGGCGATCATGGTGACCGTGTTCGGCGCGTTCGCCTTCGCCAGCCTGGTGCCGATCAAGTCGATGGGCTTCGGGCTCGCCATCGCCGTGTTCCTGGACGCCACCCTGGTGCGGATCGTGCTCGTCCCCGCCACGATGCGGCTGATGGGCGACTGGAACTGGTGGCTGCCCAAGTGGCTCGACCGGATCCTCCCGAACGTGTCGCTGGAGGGGGCGGAGGAGCCCGCGGCACCGGCTCCGACTGAGGCGCCGGTAGGGGCCTGAGCCCACGGGCGGGGCCCGGGGCCACCCGGTTAGACTGACCGTTCCACCATGGGTGAATCCGTGGATCACTCCGCGCTCGTGCCGTACCTGCCGCGGCTGTCCATCGAGTGGCTGGCGAGCGAGCCCGAGCGCTCGCATCGAGCCATCGAGGGGTCCTTCGCCTTCGTGGACATCTCGGGCTTCACCGCCCTCTCGGAGCGTCTCGCCCGCCTGGGGAAGCAGGGCGCCGAGGAGCTGACCGACGTGATCGCCGGCAGCTTCGCGTCCCTGCTCGCGGTGGCGTACGGCTACGGCGGAGCCCTGATCAAGTTCGGCGGCGACGCGCTCTTGCTGTTCTTCAGCGGTGAGGATCACGGGAGGCGCGCGGCCGCGGCTGCGGCGGGGATGCGGCGGGCGCTGCGGAGCGCCGGGCGGATCGAGACGGCGGGCGGCCGGGCGAACCTCCGCATGTCGGTGGGCGTCCACAGCGGCGAGTTCCACTTCTTCCTCGTGGGCGACCGCCACCGCGAGCTCCTGGTGACCGGCCCGGCCGCGACGCGGGCCGTGGCGATGGAGGCGGCCGCCTCGGCCGGGCAGATCGTGGTCAGCCCCGAGACCGCCGCACTCCTTCCCCGCCGGCACCTGGGCGACGCGAAGGGCCCCGGCGTGCTGCTCGTCCGGGCCCCTCGGGCCCCGGAGGACGCCACCCCTCCACCCTCCGCCGCCGGCGACCTCCTCCGCGGGATCCCCGAGGCGGTTCGGGACCACGTCCTCTCGGGGCTGGGCGAGGCCGAGCACCGCCGGGTGGCGGTGGCCTTCCTCCACTACGAGGGCGTGGATCGCCTCATCGAGGAGCGTGGTCCGGAG
Source organism: Actinomycetota bacterium (assembly GCA_035513995.1). GTDB lineage: Bacteria > Actinomycetota > UBA4738 > UBA4738 > CALAEC01 > DASUTW01. The sequence goes on along the minus strand of DATKBL010000088.1, from coordinate 3,899 downwards.
GACGTCGCGGAGCGTCTCCACCGGCTCGTGCGAGCCGTGCAGGAGGCCGCCGAGCGTCATCGGGTCGCCTTCCTCGGCTCCGACGTCGATGCGGACGGAGGCAAGATCATCCTCGTGGCGGGGGCGCCGCGGGCCACGCCTCGCGACGAGGAGGCCATGCTGCTGGCGGTGCGCGAGATCGTGGACGGGAACCCGCCGCTGCCGATCCGCGTCGGCTTGAACCGCGGGCACGTCTTCGCGGGCGACATCGGACCGCCCTACCGCCGGACCTACACGGTGATGGGCGACGCGGTGAACCTCGCGGCGCGACTGATGGCGGCGGCCGCGCCGGGGACGATCCTGGCCTCGCCCGACGTGGTGGAGCGCTCGGCCACCGCGTTCGAGATCGAGGAGCTGGAGGCTTTCCACGTGAAGGGGAAGGCGAAGCCGGTCCGCGCCCTGCGGCTTGGCCGGCCGCTGGCCGGAGGTCGTGAGGTCTCCCCCGAGACACCTCTCGTCGGTCGCGAGGAGGAGATGGCCTCGTTCGGCCGGGCCCTCGGTGCGGCGAGATCGGGCCGGGGCCGGGTCGTCGAGATCGTCGGCGATGCCGGGATCGGGAAATCGCGCCTCCTGGCCGAGGTGCGCTCGCGGGCCGAGGGGTTCGAGGTCCTCACGGCCACCTGCGAGGCGTACGAGCGCTCCACGCCGTACTTCCCCTTCCGCGTCCTGCTTCGCGAGGCGCTGGGCATCTCCCTCGAGGCCGGACGCGAGGAGGCCGGCGCGCGCCTGCGCTCCGTGGTCGCGGAGGACGCGCCCGACCTCCTCCCATGGCTGCCCCTCCTGGCCGCGGTGGTTGAGGCCCAGGCCGAGCTCACCGCCGAGACCCGCGACCTCGACGAGCGGTTCCGGCGCGAGCGGCTGGGCAGGGTCGTGGCTCGCCTGCTGAAGGCCCGGGGCCCGCTCCTCGCGACGCTCGAGGACGTGCAGTGGATCGACGAGGCCTCGGCCGATCTCCTCCAGCGGCTGGTGACGATCGCGAAGGAGCACCCTTGGCTGCTGTGCGTCACCCGCCAGACCGAGGAGACGGGCTTCGTGGCGCCGGAGCTGGCCCACGTGGAGACGCTCCGCCCGGCCCCGCTGTCGGCTGACGACGCGGCTGCGCTCGTGGGGGCCGCCACCGAGGACGCTCCCCTCGCGCCGCACGAGATCGCGCTCCTCGCCCGCCGTTCCGCCGGGAACCCCCTCCTGCTCCGCGAGTTGGTCTCGGCCGCTCGGGAGACGGGCGGCGTTCAGGAGCTCCCCGACTCGGTCGAGGTGCTGGTGGCCGAGCGCGTGGACCGCCTCCCGGCCGTCGAGCGGGCGGTGCTGCGCCGGGCGGCCGTCCTCGGACCGGGGTTCACGCTCGACCTCCTCGAGGGCCTCCTCCCGGAGGACCTCCGGGGCAAGCTGCGCTGGGAAGGCCTCGGCGAGTTCCTCGAGGAGGAGTCCCCGGGTTCGTTCCGCTTCCGCCACAAGCTGATCCGTGACGCGGTGTACGAGGGGCTCCGATACAGCCTGCGCCGAGAGCTGCACGGGCAAGCGGGTGAGGGGATCGAGCGCTCCTCGGCCGACCCCGAGGAGCACGCAGGCATTCTGTCGATCCACTTCCTCGAGTCGGGGCGGCTGGAGAAGGCCTGGCCCTACGCGCGGCTCGCCGGCGACCAGGCGAGAGAGCTCTTCGCGAACGTGGAGGCCGAGGCCTGCTACGTGCGCGCTCTCCGGGCGGCGCGCGGCCTCGGCGGCGAGGCCGACCGGGAGGTGGCCCGGGTGGCCGAGGCGCTGGGCGACGTGCGCACCCGGATGGGCCGCTATCGGTCCGCGGCGGAGGCGTTCGGCCGGGCCCGCAAGCTGGTCGCCGGTGACGCCGTCGCCGAGGCGGGCCTTTTGCTGAAGATGTCCTGGCTCCCAGAGCGATCCGGCCGCTACACGCAGGCCCTCCGCTGGCTCGGCCGGGGGCTCCGTCGCCTCGAGGGCGTCCGCGGGAAGATCGCGGCCCGCCAGCGCGCCCAGCTCCTCGTGTGGTACGCGGCGGTGCTGCTCGCGCAGGGGCGGCACCGCGACGCCCTCCGGTGGTGCGAGCGAGCGCTGCGTGAGGCGGAGGCAGGGGATGAGCGGGACGCCCTCGCGCACGCGCACTTCCTGCTCGACTGGGCGCACGTCGAGGCGGGGCGCCCCCAGGAGGCCACGCACTCTCCGGTGGCGCTCCGGATCTACGAGGAGCTCGGCGACCTCGGCCAGCAGTCGGCCGTCCTCAACAACATGGGCGTGATGGCGTACTTCGACGGCCGCTGGGAGGAGGCCGTGGAGCTGTACCGGCGCGGCCGCGAGGTGTGCCTCAAGACCGGGGACGAGGTCAACGCCGCCTTCGGGACGATGAACGTCGGGGAGATCCTCTCGGACCAGGGCCATCTCGAGGAGGCCGAGCGCCACTTCCGCGAGGCCCTCGCCGTGTACCGCGCCAGCGACTACCGGTCGGGGGTGGGGTTCGCGCTCGGGAACCTCGGCCGCGTGGCCGCGCGCTCGGGCCGAAACGAGGAGGCCCTGGAGCTCCTGGCCGAGGCCCGTGGGATCTTCGCCGAGATCGGGGAGGACCTGATGGTCCTGGAGATGGACGCGCGCGCGGCCGAGTGCCTCCTCCTGCGGGGCGACGAGGAAGCGGCCCCGCGCGCCCTCGAGGCACTCGGCCGCGCGCGCCGTGCCAGCGAGGTGGCGCCGCAGACGCCGATGCTCCTCAGGGTGCTGGGCTGCGCCGCGATGTGGGCGGGCCACCTCGAGGAGGCCGAGACCCACCTGGCCGAGAGCCTCGACGCCGCGCGCCGCCGCGGGGCGGAGCACGAGGTGGCCTTCACCCTCCAGGCCCGCGCCGCCCTCGCGGCGGCGCGCGGGGAGTCGGCGGACGCCGAGGTCGCCGAGGCCCGGGCGCTGATGGAGCGACTCGGGATCGTCTCGGTCCCGGCGTTCAGCGGCGCCACTGCGGGTCGGGCGAGAGCATGAGGATCCGCACGGAGATGTCCATCTGAGCGTTCCTGCTCGCGCCGTCGATGCACGGCGCAGGGCTGGCGATGCCCGGCACGTCGCACCAGGGGAGACGGAAGACCTCCCCGACAGGCTCGCCGTTCTCGTCGACCTTCTGCATGCAGATGTGGACCTGGCCCTGCGCCTTCTTGCCGTTGCTCGTGCCGGGGTCGCCGCCCGGGTGCACCGGCCACACCGAGACGTCCCAGGTCGTGGTGACCACGATCGGGTTCGTCGGGTCCACGAGACCGGTCGGCGGGACGAAGTTCGTCTCCTGGCCGTGCTCGTCGCCGCCGGTTCCCCGGTTCCCGCCGCAGGCGAACGTCGTCACTCTCTCCCGGATCCGCGTGATCGACCCGTCGCCACCCTCGGGGACGTCTACGTGGTTGATCGTGTTGTCGTCCGGGCTCGCCTGCTGCCCGGTCTGGAACTCGCAGCCCGTCGGCGGGCAGAACGTGATCACCTCGTCCTCGTTCGCCGGCTCGACCGTGGTCGTCTCGACGAAGGTGTTGTCCTCGGGATCGGGGTCGGTCGCGTCGCCGCTCACCGTGGCGGTGTTCTCGATCGTCCCGGGCTCGGCGGGGGCCTCCAGGAGCACCTCGACCGTCGGGGCCGAGGCGCCGGCGGCCAGGGGCGCGTCGAGCGTGCAGACCGCGGTGCCCTCGACGATGTCGCAGGTCCAGCCCTCGCCGGAGGCGGCGATGATCGTGCCGGCCGACGGCGAGTCGGTCAGCGTCACGCCCGAGTCGAGCTCGCCCTCGTTCGTCACGTCGACGAGGTATCGGACGATCCCGCCGGCGGTCACGGGGTCGGGCTCATCGGTCTTCGTCACGGAGAGGTCGGTGCCCTCATCGGGAGGCGTCGTG
>DATKBL010000087.1:0-4992 GCA_035513995.1 Actinomycetota bacterium | reverse complement strand
TCTCGAGCGCCCCGGCCAGGTCCTCGCGCACGCGCTCCAGGCTAGGCGCCGAGAGCGTCCGCGTGTGCGGCAGCACGCCTGCGAACAGTCGCGCCGCCGCGAGCAGGCCGGCGTCGTCCCCGCCCTGCACGAGCACCCACGCCCGCCCGTCGGCGTCGACCACCGACACCACGCCCTCCCCCGAGTCGAGCGAGGTGGGGTCGACGCCGGGGGAGGCGAGCCCCGACGCCGCCAGCCCGCCGCGCCCCACCACGATCGTGATGCCGTTGCCGGTGCCGCGCGCGACCGGGAGGTCCATCGCCATCGTCTCGAAGCCCAGCCGGGCGGAGATCTCCGCGGCGGCCGCCGTCTCGGTGGCCGTCGGCGCTACGCCGAGCACGAGCGAAGCGTTCACGACGTCCGGCACGCCATCCCCGTTCGTGTCCGCTACGAGGCGGCCGAGCTCGAAGAGGTTGGCGAGGTCGGTGGGAGCGTCTTGGGCGGCGGCGGGCTCGATCGCGGCCCCGGTCAGGAGCACGAGCGCCGCCAGGCCGACCCGCCCGAACGGCTGGCGGAGGGCGATGGTGCCGGGGCTTGCGAAGGCGCTGCGTGGGCTCATGGCGCGGTCACGGTGCTCCGGGAGCCACCGGGGCGCAAGCGCGAGCCGCGCGGCAGGGGAGCTAGGCTGGGCGCCCCCCACGCAGCACGTAGATGGCCCAGTCGAGGTCGAGCCGCTCGCCGTGCCCCCTCGGCGTTCCCGTCCACGCTTCGATCCCGAGGCCGGCACTCTCGTTCGCCGACCGGACCCGGATGACCGCGTCAGCCGCCCCATCCGCGCCCCCGCCGATCCGCGGCGCCGGCGGCACTTCCGGCATCAGCCATCCCCATGGCGTCCGGAACCGCACGTCACCGGCCTCGTCCACCTCCACGCTGTGTCCGCCCTCGTGCACCGCCCGGTGATGCACGCGGCATTATGCCGACTCCAGGATTATGCCGACTGACGATCGCAAGTGTCTGTCCTGATGTAAGTTGAGGGTTTTGGTGGCGGCATAATACGGGAGGGTGAGAGCCTCCGTCTCTGTGTGCTCATCCAGAGAACGGAGGCTTTCTCATGCCCTACCCCAGCCATGTTCGGATGACCGGACCGCTGGTGCCGTACCAGGAGGTCATCTGGAAGGAGCTGCTGTCGCGTGGCTACACGCGGCTGTCGGCGAAGAACGTGCTGCGGCTTGCGGCTCACCTGAGCCGGTGGCTACAGGCGGAGGGTCTTTCGCCAGAGCATCTGACGCGCGATCGCATCGATGCCTTTCTCAGGCACCGTCGCACCCTCGGTTACACGTGCTGGCTCAGCCCACGAGGCCTCGAACCGATCCTGCGGACGCTCCGAGCGCAGAGGGTGGTTCCACCTGCAGAGTCCGCACCGGAGGAGGACTCGCCCCTCGCTCGGCTGCTCAGGGAGTACGAGCGCTACCTCGTGGAGGATCGGTCGGTCTCGTCCTCGACCGCTGGTGGGTACGTCCGAACCGCCCGACGGTTCTTCACCCAGGTCGGGGTGAACGAGTTGGCGGACATCCGCCGCCTCTCGACCGCACACGTATCGGGGTTCGTGCTGCGCGAGGCGAGCGGCATGGCCACCGGCACCGCCAAGCTGATGGTCACGGGGCTGCGTGCGCTCCTGCGTTACCTGCACGTGCATGGCCTTTGCGGGGATCTCTCTGGGGCGACTCCTGCCGTGGCGGGTCATCGTCAGGCGAGGCTCCCGAAGCACATCCCATGGAGCGAGGTCGAGCAGCTCCTGAGGAGCTGTGACCTCAGGACCGCTGTCGGCCGAAGGGACCAGGCGATCCTGCTCCTGCTCGCGCACCTCGGCCTGCGGGCGGGAGAAGTGGCGGCCCTCGAGCTCGGTGACGTGGACTGGATCGCGAGCAAGATCCTGGTGCGCGGCAAGGGAGCGTACCAAGACTGGCTTCCGCTCCCGGCGGACGTAGGCGAGGCGATCGTCCGCTACCTGAAGCGTGGACGACCGTCTTCGGGGTCACGGAAGCTCTTCCTGATGAGCCTGGCTCCCTACGGGGAGCTTTCCGTGGGAGCGATCAACGTGCGTGTGCGAGTAGCCTGCCACCGCGCCCGCCTGACTCCGAGGTCCGCCCACCAACTCCGGCATACCGCTGCCACGCAGATGCTCCGTGGCGGCGCATCGCTTGAAGGCATCGCCGAGGTCCTGCGTCACCGGAGCCTGGACACCACCGCGATCTACGCCAAGGTCGACCACCTGGCCCTGCGCACCCTCGTCCGCCCGTGGCCGGGAGGTGCATCATGAGCGACCTCCACCAGACGCTTCGGGACTACCTCTCCCTTCGCCGTTCCCTGGGCTTCAAGCTGGAGCGCGAAGGCGCTCTGCTGCCGGACTTCGTCGCCTTCCTCGAGAGGTCCGGCAGTCATGTCGTCACCGGTCCCCTCGCCCTTGCGTGGGCGAAGCAGCCGGCAGATGCCACGCCGTACTGGTGGGCGAGCCGCTTGACGATGGTGCGTGGGTTCGCTCGCTACGCGCGCACCCTCGACGAGAGGACCGAGATCCCACCGCAGGACATACTGCCGCGGATCCGACCACGTCAGCAGCCCTACATCTACTCCGATGGCGACGTGACCGCCCTCATGGTCGCTACCCATCGGATCCCGAGCCCCTTCCGTGCCCACACCTACCGCACCCTGATCGGCCTCCTCGCCTCGACGGGGATGCGCGTCGGCGAGGCCCTCGACCTGGACTGCACGGATCTGGACCCGAAGGAGGGGATCGTCACGGTACGGGACAGCAAGTTCGGCAAGTCCCGCGAGGTGCCGCTCCACCCCTCGACCCTCGAGGCGCTCGATGCGTACGCCAGAGATCGCCACCGGCGCTTCTCCCACCCCAGGAGCCTGGCGTTCTTCCTGTCCCTGGCCGGCACACGCCTCATCTACAGGAACGTCCACCCGGTCTTCCTCCGACTGCTGGAGTGGGCCGGACTTGCTGACCGCAACCCGCGGCGGCCGCGGATCCACGACCTGCGCCACAGCTTCGCGGTCCGCACCCTCGCCGACGCGTACCGGGCAGGGCTCGAGGTCGAGCGTCAGGTGCCGATCCTCTCGACCTACCTCGGGCACGTCAGTCCCTCGAGCACCTACTGGTACTTCTCGGCCGTACCCGAACTTCTCGGTGTCGCCGCCGGACGGCTCGAGGAGAGCCTGGGAGTACTGCCATGACCCCCCTGGCCCCGCTCCTCCAGGCGTTCTTCATCGAACGCCTCGCGAAGGAGCGCGAAGTGAGCCCACACACGATCAGCGCCTACAAGACCACCTTCTCGCTCCTGCTGCGCTTCGCGCGGGATCGCCTCGGTAAGGCTCCTTCCCACATCCTGCTCGACGAGCTCGACGCTCCGCTCATCGCCTCCTTCCTCCACCACCTCGAGGTGGACCGGAGGAACAGCGTTCGCACCCGTAACGCGCGCCTGGCCGCCATCCACTCCTTCTTCCACTACATCGCCGTGCTCGTGCCCGACCACATCGACCAGGTCAAGCGAGTTCTCGACATCCCGCATAAGCGCTTCGAGCGCCGGCTCGTCGACTTCCTCTCCCGAACCGAGTTCGAAGCCCTCCTTGCCGCGCCCAACCGCACGACCTGGATCGGACGACGTGACCACGCGCTCCTGCTCGTCGCGATCCTGACCGGGCTACGCGCCTCCGAGCTCACCAACCTACGCATCGACCAGATCGTCCCGGGCAGGCATGCTCATATCCGCTGTACCGGTAAGGGTCGCAAGGAGCGCTGCACCCCCCTCACCTCTCAGACGATCGAGGTCCTGCGTGTGTGGCTCCGGGAACGACGTGGCGCTCCGCACGATCCCGTCTTCCCCTCCTACCGTAGGGGCGCACTCAGCCTAGACGCGCTCGAGAAGATCGTGAAGAAGCACGCGGCCACAGCAGCGAAGACCTGCCCCTCGCTCCGCCACAAGCGCGTCACCCCCCACGTGCTGCGCCACACCGCCGCCATGCAGCTCCGCCTCGCCGGCGTCGATCTGTCCGTCATCGCCTTGTGGCTCGGCCACGAGTCCATCGAGACGACCCAGATCTACCTCGCCGCCGATCTCGCCAGCAGGGAGGCGGCCGTCTCACGCCTCTCGCCGGTCCACAACGGGTACCGGCGATACCGCGCCTCCGACGACCTCCTCGCCTTCCTCACCGGTCTCTGATTATGCCGACTCGGCTCCATCTCCCATACGGCCGTTCACCCCCAAGTCGGCATAATCCGGAAGTCGGCATAATGCCGCTTATTCCGAATTCGGAATAAGCGACACAAGAGAACGGTGTTCGACAGGCTCGTCTCGCCCCCGTCGGCCCAGTGCCGGACGTGGTGGCCGTCGGTGAAGCGGAGCCCGCAGCCCGGGAAGCGGCACCCGCGGTCGTGGGCCTCGAGCGCGCGGCGGAGCGCGGGCGGGATCGTGCGGGTCCGGCGGCCCACGTCGAGGATTTGCCCGTCCGGTCCGTGCCGCATGCGCACGAGCCCGGCGTCGCAGGAGATGCGGCGAGACGTTTCAGCTGCAACGCGTGTGCCGTCGTCGAGCTCGGAGCGGCCGGGGCATCCGCCGCCGCAGGCGGTGGGTCCGCCGTCGGCCGAGAGGGTCTCGGCGTCCACATGTCCGGATGGGACGTTCAGGTGGAGCTAGCGGGCCGCCGCCCAGGCCCTCAGCGCAGCAGCACCACGATCACCGTCGTGAGCGATCCTATGATCGCCACCAGGTCTGTGATCAGCCCCCTAGTGTCGAACTGGCTCTCGGGGTCCTCGGTCGGCACGATGACTTCGCTCCCGGGCCCTGGCTCGGGCCAACTCGACCAGAAGAGGAACTTGGAGCGGGTCCGCGCCGTCCCGTTCGCGTAGCGCACGGAGAGGCGTCCCTCGTCGGCGTCGTTCCGGAAGCCGCCGGCGTTCGCGATGTAGTACGGGAGACCCTGGCCGGGCTGGAAGAGGAACGTCGCCGG
>DATKBL010000086.1:0-3054 GCA_035513995.1 Actinomycetota bacterium | reverse complement strand
ACCCCCCGGTCCCGAAGGTTCTCGATGATGGACGGACCGATCGGCAGCGCGGACCGCCCGAGCCTCGCCCGCACGACGTAGGACTGGAGCAGCTGACTCACGACCCCGAGGCGCTCGGCCTCGATCGGGGCGGCCAGCCGCTGGACCCAGTCGACCGGCGCCTCCGCCTGCTTGGCCACCGAGCGTACGCCGCGCCCGGACCGCAGGAGCGTCTGGATCTCCGCGGCGCTGAGCTTGGGCTCGGGCATCGGCTCCGCCTTACGGCGCGGAGTGGGGGCCTCGGCCGCCTTCTCCTTCGCGGCCTCTCGCGCCGCGGCCGGCTTCTTGGGTCGCGAGGGCTCGCGTTGAGGAGCCGGAAGGCTGATGCCGGTCCCGTCGGGCGCCGGCCGGATGATCGCCCGGACGCCTTCCATCCCGCCCACCCCGGTGGCGCGCTCGAATCCTCCGGGCGCCAGGCCCCCCTTCGCGGCCCGCTCCTCGGCCGCCTCGGCCTGCTGGCGGGCCCGGGCTGCCGCCTCGGTCGCCCGCTTCTCCGCCTCTTCCGCCCGCTTCTCGGCCTGGGTCGCTCGCTTCTCGGCTTCCGTCGCCCGCTTCTCGGCCTCCTCGGTCCGCTTCTCCGCCTCCTCGGCCCGCTTCTCGGCCCGGGAGGCGCGCTTCTCGGCCTCCTCGGTCCGCTTCTCCGCCTCCTCGGTCCGCTTCTCCGCCCGGGAGGCGCGCTTCTCGGCCTCCCGGGCCCGCTTGCCGATGCCCTCCAGCCCGTCGCGCGCCTTCCTCGCCTCGACCTGGGCCTCCCGCGCCCGGGCCTTCTGCTCCTTCAGCTCCTCCTCGGGCAACTTCTTGCCGCCCTTGGCCAGGCGCTCGGCCTCGACGTCGCGAAGGAGGGCGCGGAGCTTGGGGGTGATCGGGAGCTCCATGCTCCCGAACCTCGCGCCCTTGCCCTGCGCCAGCTGGAGCTTCTTGTTGTCACCGCTCTTGCCTACGAGGTAGATCCGCTTCAAGTCATCCCCTGAACTGGCCGTTCAGGGCATTGTGGCCCCTCACCGGGGGCGAGGCAACGGAGACGCGCACGAAGAGCCCTCGCAGCGGCTCATCCGGCGTCCTCGAACGGCTCGATCCTGACCGGTTCGATCAGGCCGGCCTCCGACAGCGACCGGATCGCTCGAGCCTCCTCGGCGTCCAGCTCGACCGTCCCGTCCGTCTCCTCGTCGGCCTCGACCACGACCTCGTCGTCCTCCAGGCGCAGAACGAACTCGACCAGGCAGTCGGCGCAGCGCAGGCTCCCGCGCCGGTAGGGGCATCGCTCGCAATCGATCCGCACGGCCGCCTCCTCTCGCGCTCGCCGTCTTCGGGACCAGCCGAGATCAGGCTATCGCCCCCCTCTGACACGAACGCCCTAGAGCAGAGCCTCGACCTCCTCCTCCTTGAGGCCGGCCTCGAGAAGGACCTCCTCGGTGTGCTCGCCCAGGCCCGGCGCCGGCCGGAGCGACGGCTCCGCCCCGGACACCCTCATCGTCGGGCCCGGCCCCACCACCTCGCCGTCCACCTCGGCCAGCCCCCGGTGCCGGACCTGCGGATCCTCCATCGCCTCGGCCATGTCCAGCACGGGCCCGACGCACGTCTCCAGCCCGGCCAGCCGCTCCACCCACTCGTCTCGGGACCGCGATCCCAGGATCTCCTCCAGGCGGGCGGCGATCCGGCCCTGCTCGGCCGGGTCGAGGTGTCCCTCCACGAGCTCCGGCGCCTCCAACGCCTCGCAGAGGGTCCGCCAGAAGCGCTCCTCGAGCGCGGCCACGGAGAGGAAGCCGCCGTCCCTCGCTCGGTAGACCCGGTAGCACGCGAGCCCGCCGGTCAGCATCGCCCCACCGCGCCGCGGCGGGCTCCCCGTCCCCAGCAGCAACGCCATCCCGATCGCGCCCCACGAGACCGCCGCGTCGAAGATCGAGGCGTCCACGAACCGCCCCCGCCCAGTCCGCTCCGCGTCCATCAGCGAGGAGACCACCCCCAGCGCCCCGGCCATCCCCGCCGCGAGGTCCGCGGGCTGGACGGGCGGCGGCCAGGGCACGCCGTCCGGCGGCCCCGCTGCGTGCAGCACCCCCGCGTACCCGAGGTAGTTGAGGTCGTGGCCCACGCGATCCCGGTACGGCCCGTCCTGGCCGTAGCCGCTGATCGAGCACCAGACGAGCCGGGGGTTCTCGGCCGAAAGCGCCTCGTAGCCCACGCCGAGCCGATCCATCACGCCCGGCCGGAACGACTCGATCAGCGCATCGGCCCCGGCCACGAGCCGGCGGAGGGCGTCCACCCCCTCGGCGGTCTTCAGGTCGAGCGCCACCGACCGCTTCCCCCGGTTCACCGCCCGGTGGATCGCGCTCACCCCGTCCACCAGCGGCTCGAACCAGCGAACGTAGTCGCCGCGCCCCGGCTCCTCGACCTTCACCACGTCGGCCCCGAGGTCGGCCAGCAGCAGCGTGCAGTGGTTCCCGGGGAGGAGACGGGTCAGGTCGAGGACGCGGATCCCCTCGAGCGGCCCGCTCACGTCACCTCGACCTCCTCCACCTCGGTGGAGCCGCACCAGCGACACATCACCGATTCGCGCTCGGAGGCCAGCACCTCCTGGTCCTCGATCTCGAGCTCGCCCGACAGCGCGAAGTGGTAGTAGGCGCGCGTCCTCCGCGTCTCCACCACGTCGAACCGCGTGAGGTTCCCGCACGGGATGCACCGGAATCGGGTTGCCATCGCGGAGGCATCGTACAGCCGCCCTCGCTAGCCGGGAGGATGCTCTCACGGCCTCGTCTCACGGGAAGACGCTGGAGTGCTTCCTCCGCCTCGACGCCGTTCGCTCGCCCGGGATCCCGGCCGGATGCTTGACCTCGAACACCTGTTCGGGTATGGTCCCGTCTGCGCGCGCCCATCCGATCGGATCGGAGGAGGCGTGCGGGTCGTCCAGTCGTCGTTCGAGGACCTCGGGGCTCCCCTCTCCCAGGTGACGTTCTGCTTCGTGGACCTCGAGACGACGGGCGGCTCGCCCGCCGACTCCCGCATCACCGAGATCGGGGC
>DATKBL010000085.1:0-10871 GCA_035513995.1 Actinomycetota bacterium | reverse complement strand
CGGTCGCCTCGCCCGGCTCGAGCTGTGCGTCGACATCGACCAGGGGCAGGACGCCGGGCTCGGGCCTCGGCGCGACGAGCGCCCCCACGACGTCGGCGAGCCGGTGCCCTGCCACGGGATCGATGCTACCCGGAGCGCGCGCCGCCGGCCGCCCGCTCGAACCGGCCCACGAGCGCCACGATGCCCACGAGGATCAGCCCGGGGACCACGATCCACAGCGGCCGCTCGAGCCACCATCGCGCCGTGCTGTCCTGCTGCTGCCCGAACCCGAGCGGCCACAGGAGCAGGATCGCCAGCAGGTAGGCGGTCATGTGCCAGAGGAACAGCGTCATGATCACGCTATTCCCGAGGATCGTCGCCTTCCACGGGCCGCGACGCTCCAGCCACCGCGCCAGCGGGTCCCGAAACAGCATCACCGCCCCGATCGTCCAGATCGCCACGAGCAGGAAGACGATCGTCGGCGGGAACGCGTTCGAGATCGGCTCCGCGTCGGTCCCCAACGCGCTCTTCGGATAGTAGCCGATCGTGGGGAACCACCGGAACCGCGCCTCGCCGCCCAGCCACTCGAACAGCCAGGGGTTCGTGGCGAGCACGAGCCCCGCCAGCCCCCCGATCGCCATCGCCCAGAAGACCTTCCGGGAGAGGCGCTGGAAGGTCCCGTCGGCGTAGAAGTGCCCGAGCTGATGCGGAAGCAGCAGGACGAACAGGATATTGAGGTACCGCAGTCGGTACATGTCCATGCCGAAGCCGAAGAGGTCCACGACGAACGGCCCCGCGGCCAGCACCGCCGGCACCCACCACCGGAACCTCCGGTGGAGCCAGATCGTCAGCGGGCTGATCGCCACGACCACCAGATACACGCCGAGGAACCACAACGGTCCGAAGGGAAGCGTGCCCGGGGGCGGGTTCATCCCTCGGAGCAGCCGCGTCTCGCCCCAGAGCGTCGGTCCCGTCGGCCGCCCCACATCGGCGAGGTGCATCACGACCTGGACCACGAGCCAGAGCCCGAGGAATACGAGCGAGGGGCGGAGCAGGCGCTCCATGCGGCTCCGGACGAAGGCCCACGTCGACTCCGCGCGCCGCCGGTACGCGTCGTAGGTGATCATGTTCGCGAAGCCGCCGACGAAGAAGAAGATCGGCATCACCTGGAGGACCCACGTCGCGAGCCACAGCCCCGTCGTCTCCCCGATCGCGCTCGTCTGATAGAGGAGCCCGTCCTCCCACCACAGGATCCCGATCATCCAGTGCCCGATCACGACCGTGGCGATGCTGAGGGCGCGGAGGAAGTCCATCGTACGGTCGCGCGAGGCGGGGGTCCGGTCAACCATCGCGTCGAGCAAGCGGATCATCGAACTCCTTCGCTCCGGCTACTTGGGACCCGCGGTAAGGGCCGTGCATTGCATGAAGCCGTCGTCGCCGGCGACAAGGACGTTCGCGAAGCAATCCAGGCGAACCATCCTTCCGGCACCTCCGTTCTCGACCACGCGAGCATCGACTCCGCCCAGGGCGCCGAACGCGGCACTGTCGCCGGGCTCGACCGGCGTGATCGTGCCGCCAACCGTCACCCAGAAGCTCGCTCCGTTCGGAGGGTTCGCGTTGACGATCCGCACCTGGAACACGCCGTCGGGGACATTGGTGTCGCCGGTGCGGACCCGGAGCCCCATCTTGGGCCAGGAGAGGATGAGCCTCCGATCCGCCGCCGCAGGGACGCGCCCGTAGAGGGTCCCGCCGTGGGCGAGCTTCTTGGCCGTAACCGCTCCCGCTCGGATGTGCTTGGTTCGAACCGCGTTCTTGGCGATGTCCTTCGACCTGATCTCGCCTGCCGCCCAGGCACCACCGGTGCCGAGGGCGACGACCAACGCCAGATAGGCGACCACCGTCGCGTGGCTTGGCCTTCGGATCTTCGACATGAACACCTCCTCAAGCCGGCCGAGTGCCGGCATCGCCTCTCCCCGAACCGCGGCTGACGGCGGGCATCCCGTCAGCTCGAACTGTAGCCCGGTTCGCTTGAGGTCAGGCGCTCGAGGCCCCCCGGAAGGGGACCATGATCTCTTCGGCGAAGAAGCGGACCTGCTCCTCGTACTCCTCGCGCGTCTCCACGCAGAATGTGATGCACGCGAGATGGTCTGCCCCCGCCCTCGCCAGGCGGTCGAGCTTCTCCAGCACCACGTCCGGGCTCCCGATCAGGTTGTTGTCCATGGCCAGCTCGGGATCCCTCCCCGTATAGGCCAGCGACTTCCGGTGCTGGACCATCCCGCTCTCCATGTACCGGCTCGTCGCCTCCTCGTGCGTGGACGCCACCAGGCAAGAGAGCTGTGGGGCCACGATCAGCGACTCCGGGTCCCTCCCCGCGGCCTCAGCCTTCTGCCGCAGGAGCCGGATCCACTCCTCGAGCTCGTCGAAGGGACGCCAGCCGGGGATCCACCCCTGACCGTGGGCCACCGCGCGATCGAGGGCCACCTGCTGGTGCCCGCCGACCAACACCTGCAGCGGTCGGCGCACCGGCTTCGGGAACATCTCGAGCTCCTCCGCCTGGTAGAAGCGACCGCGGTAGGTAACGGACTCCTCGGTGCTCAGGAGCTTGAGGAGCTCCACCCCCTCCGCCAGCAGCTCTCCGCGATTCGTCCCCACGAGGTCCGGGCGAGCCGCCGCGTACTCCTCCCGGTACGCGCCGATCCCCACCCCCAGCAGGAGCCGGCCACCGCTCAGATGGTCGAGGGTCATCGCCTGCTTGGCCACGACCACGGGCTGGCGCATCGGCAGCACCAACACCGCGGTGCCGAGCTCCACTCGAGTGGTCACGGCGGCCACAGCCGAGAGTACCGTCAGCACCTCGTAGAAGTTCGGCGCCACTCCATGGGCCTTCCGCACGTAGTCCTGGGGCGCGTAGTGGTCGTTCCCCCATACCGAGTCGTAGTCGAGGGCTTCGGCGAGGCGGGCCATGTCCAGGAAGTCGGCGGGTCGGAAGAAGGGAACGGGGTTGATGAGCCCCTCCATCCCTGTGGGCAGGCCGATCCCGAACTTCACCGCCCGCCTCCCGCGACGTCGCGGACCAGGCGCGAGAACTCCTCGACGCCGCTCACGACCGGCGCTTCGCGCTCGGCGAGCCCGAGAGCCGAGACGCTCTTCACCCCCGCCGATGTGGACACGAGGACGACCTCGGCGTCGTCCGCGACCACGCCCTCGGCGGCGTCGGCGCGGAGGGCGGCCAGCCCCGCCGCCGAGGCCGCCTCGATGGACAGACCCTCGGTGGCCGCCAGCAGGCGCCGGGCCTCCTCGATCTCCGCCTCTGAGACCTGGCGAACCGTCCCCTCGCTCGAGCGAACCGCGTGGAGGGCCTGATAGGTGCTCTGGGCGGTGGCGATCGAAGAGGCCACCGTGGGGCGGTCCACCGGCACGGCCTCGACCTGGTCCCCCGAGCCGCGGAGGGCCGCGGCGAGCGATCCGTAGACCTCGCCGCCGGAGACGCGAGGCACCTCGGCCAGCCCCATCTCTCGCAGCTCCGAGAAGGCCTTGTACACGCCGAAGAGCCCATCGCCGTACCCCACCGGGAGATACACGGCGTCCGGGGCCCGCCAGCCGAGCTGCTCCCAGATCTCCAGGCCCATGGCCGCGTATCCGTCCATAGCCCGTGGGTCGATGCCGACGGGCGGGTCGGCGAAGTTACTGACCGGGAAGAGCTGCAGCTCCTCCACCCCATGGCGCATCAGGACCCACCGGTCCTTCTTCGTTGGGGTGGCCACCACGGCGACGCCGAAACCTTGGACCATGCCGGCCATCACGGGGTCAACCCCAAGGGCGAAGAGCACCACCGCCGGAAGCCCCGCGGCCCGGGCGGCGGCAGCGGTGGCCGCGGCGGCGTTCCCGGTCGAGGAGACCACAAGGCCGGCGGCCCCCTCGCGGCGGGCCACGTCGGCGGCGATCGCCGCCGGCCGGTCCTTGAACGACCACGTCGGGTTCCGGGCCTCGTCCTTGACCCACACCGCGCGGAGTCCGAGCTCCTCGCTCAGGCGTCGGGCGAGGAGAAGCGGCGTCCCGCCCTCCCGGAGGGTCCGCCCCGCCTCCCCGGCCTCGATCGGGAGGAGCTCCGCGTACCGGAGCGGCCCCGGCGGCCGCTGCGACAGGTGCTCGGGGGTGAGCGTCCGGCTCGCGGCCTCCAGGTCGTAGACCGTGACCAGCGCGGCCGGCGCGCTCTCGGCGGCGCACCGCGCGCACCCCGTCGCGGGGTGCCCATCACCCTCGGGCGCCCGCCCGCAGCGCAGGCACTCGAAGCCGACAAGAGTGGAGGCCGCCGTCACTCAGCCGACCACCTCGAGGTCACGGCTGGAGTGGGACAGGAGCTCGAAACCGTCGCCGGTGACCACGACCATGTCCTCGACCTGGAGGCCCACCCGGCCGAGCTCGTAGTACGGGGTCTCCACGCAGAGCACCATCCCGGGCTCGATCACGGTGTCGTCGCCCGGCGCGAGGAGCGGCCGGTCGTAGCCGCCGGCGATCCCGATCCCGTGGCCCACGTGGGTCCGCTCGTAGCGCGGGATACCCTCCAGGCGCACCGCGCCCACCGCGGCCTGAAAGAGCTCCGAGGCCCGTACCCCCGGGCGGAGTCGCTCCAGCGCCGCCTCCTCGCCGCGTAGGAGGGCGCGGTACTTGGCGGCGTGCTCCTCCCCGGGCGGTCCGACCGAGAAGCACCGGGCGATATCCGAGGCGTAGCCTCGGTGGATCGCGCCGACGTCGTATCGGACGATGCTCCCCTCCAGGACCCGGTCCTCGGGCATGTTCACGTTGCCCAGCGCCGCCCCCTCGTCGATCGAAACGTTGTCCGCCCGGATCCCGGCACCACGCGCCACCACCGCTCCGGCGTACGCGGCGGCGATCTCAGCCTGGAGCGCCCCCGGCCGGACGGCTGCCAGGCTGGCGGCGATGGCCTCCTCGGTGATCCGGGCCGCGGCCTGCAAACGCTCGAGCTCCTCCGCGGTCTTCACCATCCGAAGTCCCATGAAGAGATCCGGGTCGGCGCTCAGCTTCACCCCCGGGGCCACATCCCCGAGCCCAGGGATCGCCTCGGGCGGCTGGTCCACGACAACCGGGCCGCCCGCGTCCTCCAGCAGGGAGGTGGCTACCCGGACGGGCGCCTCCTGGCGCCCCGTCTCGTGCAGGCGTCGGATCGTGGCCTCGCGCTCCGGGAGGTCGTCGCCGGAGAAGGAACGGTAGAAGGTCCCGCAGGAGATCACCTCGACCGCGGGGTCAGGATCCTCCAACACGAAGTCGAGGCTGGCGGCGGGGACGAGAAGCGTGGGGCGATCTGGGACCTCGGCCCGCAGCACGGCCAGCGCGCCGGCCTTCCGGAACCGGGTCAGGTACAGGACGTTCTGCGGCAGGCTCGCCACCACGGCCGCGGCACCGGACTCCTGAAGCGCGGCGCGCAACCGGTCGGGGTCGTAGAGGAGGGTCACCGCCCTGGGCCCCCCGCCTTGAGGGCGGCGATCGCGGGGAGGACCTCGGCGGCCAGGACGCGCACGGCCTCCTCTAGGGTCTGGTCGCCGGCCCGCAGGAGCCAGAACCCCACCTCGTCCACGCCCGTCTCCCGGACCACCTCGGTGACTCGCTCGACCACGGCCTCGGGCCGCCCCGTCCAGGAGAACGCGGCCACGAAGTCGTCGGAGATCAGGGGTGCCGCCTCCGCGATCCGATCGTAGTCCCGCTCGGCCAGGATCCGCTCGACGGCCTCGGGGACCTCCAGGCCGGCCCGCGCCACGAACCGGCGATCCGGGTAGCTGAGCCACAGCAGCTTGGCCAGCATCAGGCGGCTGGCCTCGGTGGCCGCCGCCTCGTCCTCGTGGATGCAGGTGTCCACCCGCACCATGGTCCGCACGTCGGCGAGCGACCGGACCGCGCGTCGAGCCCCCTCCTCGACAAGCCCCAGCGCGATCCGGATCTCGGCCGGCCGCGCGTAGGTGGCCACGATCGCCCCGTCCGCCAGCTCGCCCGCCAGCCGAAGGGTGCGGTCTCCGCGCGTGGCCAGCCACAGAGGAATGGGGGCCGGCGGGACGAAGTGCAGCCGGGCCGCCCGGGCGGTGACCGTCTCGCCTTCCAGGGTGACCGTCTCACCCGCGAGCAGGGGTCGTATCACCTGGAGCGCCTCACGGAGGGCCACGGCCGGGCGCTCCCGACGGATGCCCATCATCGGAAACCCCGAGCCGCCGGCGCCCAGCGCCAGGGTGGCCCGGCCGCCGGAGAGCTCGGCCACCGTGGCCAGCGACTGAGCCGTGATCGCCGGGTGCACGGCGAAGGGGTCCACCACGGCGCCGCCGAGGCCGATGCGCTCGCTGCCCATCGCGCTCACCGCCATCCGGACCCACATCTCCCGGTAGAAGCGCTCGTTCGAGTGCCACAGGGTGTCGAAGCCAGCCTCCTCGCACAGCGGCGCCAGCCGCCTCCAGGCCGCCATGTCCACATCGGCCAGGCTGGGCGAGGGGAACCCGATGTGGACGACGGTCACGGCGGCCTCGTCTCCGGCACCAGGCTCACAGCCTAGCCCTGGGCCGCCAGGCGAAGAGCCGGCGGTCCAGGGTCTGGAACACGAGCAGCTCCACCGCGACCATGATGATGGTGAAGCTGAAGGTCCATGCGAGCACGGCCGCGGGCTGGTTGAAGATGAAGAAGAAGTGGATCCGCTCGCCGACCCCCACGGTGCTCGACAGGGCCTCGATCAGCACCACGATCTTCCAGGACATGGCGAACGCCACTCGGACGCCGGACATCAGCGAGGGCATGAGTGCGGGGACGAGGACGTGTCGCAAGCGCTCCCTCCGGCTGAACCGGTAGGTGACCGACATCTCGAGGAGCTCGGGGTCGAGAGCCTTGGCCCCCCCGTAGACGAGGGTGACCACGAACGGCGTGACAACCACCCAGAGCGCGGTCAGCGAGGTCATCTCGCCGAGTCCCATGGCCAGGATGGCGAACAGGATCACCAGGGGTCCGGGCAGAGCCAGGCCCACGAACACCCACGGGTGGAGGGCGGTCTCCACCGTCCAGATCCGGCCCATGGCCAGGCCGATCGCGCTCCCGACGACGAAGGCCCCCACCGTCCCCAGCAGGACCCGACGGGCGGTGACCCCCAGGTTCTCGAAGAAGTCCTCGGTGACCACCTGCTCTCCGAAGGTCCGGAGCGTAGTGATCGGATCGGGCAGAAAGCGGAACAGGAACCTCGCGGCCAGCCACCAGGCCGCCATGCCCACCGCGATCCCCACCACCGGAGCCAGCCGCAGACTGGTTCGAGAGGGCCCCTCGCCCGCGGCGCGGCGGTGAGACGCCGCCACCATCGAGGGCCTCACCCCCCCTCCTCCCGTTCGGCGTTTTCGTAGAAACCCCAGTGTCGGAGGACCCACTCGACCATACCGGCTTCGATCTCGGTCAGGTGCGGGTCCTCATAGACGCGGGGCCTGGGGATCTCGATCGTCCGCCGCTCCAGGAGCTTCCCCGGGCCCGCCGTCATCACGTACACGTGGTCTGCGAGGAACACCGCCTCTCGGATGGAGTGAGTCACGAAGATGATCGTCTGCCCGGTCCGCTCCCACACGTCGAGAAGCTCACGACGCAGGAACCGGGCGGTCACCTCGTCGAGGGTGCTGAACGGCTCGTCCATCAGCACCAGCGTGGGCTCGATGGCCAGCGCCCGGGCGATGGCCACCCTCTGGCGCTGTCCTCCGGAGAGGTTCCCGGGCCACGACTCGGCGAACGGCCCGATCCCGCACATGTCGAGATACGTGCTGACTCGCCGTTCCCACTCCGCCTGGGGCACGCCCGCGGCCCGGAGCGCCAGCTCGACGTTCTGCCGGACCCTCCGCCACGGCAGGAGGCGGGGATCCTGGAAGACGTAGCCCATCGGGGGCGCCTCACGGGCCATCCGGCGCCCGCCCTCGTACACGAGCGTCCCGTCCACGGCCACTCGCCCACGCTGCGGGGCGTACAGCCCGCTCAGGATCCCCAGGAGAGTGGACTTACCGCACCCGCTGGGTCCCAGGACGCAGGCGAACTCCCCGCGCTCGATCGAGAGCGTCAGGCCGTCGAGAGCCGGCTGCTTCGCCTCCCCGTACCCGAAGGCCAGGTCCTCGATCTCCACGACCCGGCTCGACGCAGGGACGCCGACCTCGGTGGCCCCGCTCCGCGGCTCGGGCTCCCGGCTCATCCTCACACCCCCCCCTCGGTCCGGCGCCACCGGAACGACACACGCTCCATCGGTCGGAGGATGCCGTACTCCACGATCACCACCATCGAGATGAAGAGGGCGGCCCACACCACGAGTCGCTGGAGCTCGAAGAACGAGTACGCCAGCTTGTACTGGTAGCCGACCCCGGTCTGCTGGGAGAAGACCTCGGCGATCACCACGACCTTCCAGGCCAGGGCGTGGACGTTGCGGAACGCCGCGAACAGATGCGGCGACATCTCCGGGATCGCCACGTTCCGGACCCGCTGAGGCCACGAGAACCGATACACCGAGGCCATCTCTCCCAGCCGCGCGTCCAGATCGTCGAGGCCCTCGATCAGGCTGATCACGGCGAAGGGGAAGATCGTGATCCCCACCGCGATGTAGATGCCGACCTCGGACAGGCCGAACACCATGAGCGAGAAGAGCGCCACGGCCAGCGAGGGAGTGGAGAGGGTGGCGAAGACGTACGGAGCGAAGAACCGACGCCACCACGCCGACTGTCGCATCACCAGCGAGACCAGCACCGCCGCCCCGAATCCCAGGGCCAGCCCCAGGGCCAGCCGGCGGGCCGTATCCAGGAGGTTCGTGTAGGTCTCGGGCTGCCGAAGGAGCTCGACGCCGGTGGCCACCGTGGACGCCGGGGAGGGCAGGAAGTCGGTCCGGTCCCAGAACAGGGACCAGGCCAGCAGGGCGGCGGCGATAGGGAGGCCCACGACGACCAGCCGCCGCCCCCGACGGAGCCACCGCCGCGTCCGTCGCGATCGGGGAGCCGGCCCCCCACGGACCCACGCGTCCGCCGCGGTGGCTGATGGGCTGGTCACGATCCTCCGTCCGGCTACAGGTCGTCCAGGCTCATCACCGAGCCCTCGGGAGCCTCTTGGATCAGGGTGCCTTCCTCGGCCGCGAACTCGATGAAAGCCCGGGCCGCCTCGACGTCCTCGGCGGTCCACCTATTGGTGAAGTACTCGGAGGTTCGCACGAGCTCCACGAACTCGTCCAACACCTCCTGGTCTTCGATCCCGATCAGCTCGGGGAAGGGATCCTCCTTGAGCCGGTCGGGGTCCTCGGTGATCCAGTCGTAGACGTCGTCCCAAGCGGCCGTCACACTACGGGCCAGCTCCGGATTGTCACGGAGCCACTGCTCGGAAGCCATGATCGTGATGTTCCACGCCCGGCCGCCCGCGGCCTGCTCCCACTCCTCCCATCCGGGGCCCCACACCGGGCGCATGCCGAACTCCAGCATGGCCGTGAGGATGAAGGGCTGGGCCATGAACGAGGCCTCCAGCTCTCCACGGTCGAGCAGGCGGATCAGGGCCGGCTCCGGGACCAGCTGGAGGTTGTAGTCGTCCGTGATCTGGATGTCCTCGAACTCGCTAAGCATGATGTTCGCGGCGGTCATGCCGCCCGACTCCAGCCCGTCGTGCCCCACGAGCTCCCCCATCAGATCCTGGGCGGACTGGTAGGGAGAGTCCCCCCGCACCATCAGCGTGACGTCCTGCACCGCCATCGGGTAGAAGGTCGTGATGTCGTTCCCCTGCGAGCGGAGCAGCGCGGCCGTGATCGGGTCCCCGTCGAACGAGACGTCCGAGTTCCCCTGGAGCAGGAACTGCACGGAGGCGTCCCCGGACACCTCGAAGTACTCGCCTTGGAAGCCGTTCTGCTCGTCGAATCCCTCCGCCTCGATGATCTTCAGAGCCATGGAGCTCAGCCCGCCCTCCAGCCCGTGGAGACGGACCACCGGGAGCGAGTCATCTCCCCCATCCCCGCCGTCCCCGGTCTCTTCGCCGCAGGCCACCGCCACCAGGAGCGGCACCACCAGGAGCGCCAGAAGCTTCATCGGTCCGCGCATGACCATGTCACCTCACCCCGTCTCTCGACCTGTGGGCACCGCAGCGGGCCCGTCCGGGCCTCCTCGGTGCCGAGCCTCCCCCTGCCCAGCCGCGGGCGGGTCCTCGTCCGACAACCCTCGACCACCTCCCTCCGGAGGGGCGGCCTCCATCCATCCCAAGACCGCCCCGGCCATCGTCTCGACGTGGCGGCGGGTGACCGCCGCGGCCTCCTTCTCATCTCGGTCCCTGATCGCCCGGTACAGGCCCGAGTGCTCGTGCGCAGCGTGACGGGCCGTGACCGGCTCCGAAGCGTACGCCGCCCGCATCGCCTCGATCGGCCCCCAGAGCGAGGAGATGATGTTCACCAGGCGAGGCATCCTCGAGGCCTCGTACACCTGGAAGTGGAAGCTCTTGTTGAGCTCCAGCAACCGCCGGATCCGGCGCTGCGTCCGGGCCTCCTCCAGCTCCTCGAGAAGGGCTCCGATCGCCCGGACCTCCTCGGGGGTCGACAGTCGGGCGGCCTGAGCCGCCGCTAGGGGCTCGAGTTGCCCCCGGATCTCGTAGATCTCGGCTACCTCCTCGCGCGTGAGCCGCGTCACGACCGCCCCGCGGTTGGGGATGATCTGCACGAGCCGCTCCCCCTCGAGCTGACGGATCGCCTCCCGGAGGGGTGTCCGGCTCACCTCCAGGCGGGCGGCCTCCACGTCCTGGAACAGCCTCGTCCCGGGAGGGATCAGCCCGGCGAGGATCTCGCTTCGTAGCTGATCGGCGATCTGCTCGGCGACGGTCTTAGGCATGAGAAGGCTGTATCTCGTATACATCATCCAAGACAG
>DATKBL010000084.1:0-20645 GCA_035513995.1 Actinomycetota bacterium | reverse complement strand
CTCGGGAGCGGCCAGGCCCCGGCCGGCTCGCCGGAGGGCGAGCTCGATCGACCATCCGACCTCCTCCATGTCGGCCGAGGCGCCCTTGCGAGGGGTGAGGGCGCTCAGGCGCTGAAGCTGCCTGACGATCCCGTCCACGATCTCGAGCGGCACCAAGACCTTGGGCGCGATCCGTTCTCCGCGGCCCGTGGCCGACGCGGCCTGGGCGGAGATCTGGTCGAGGACGGCGCGGACGATCGCGGGCATGTGCCCGGGCTTCGGGGTGGGGGGGAGGGCGCGGCGCATGCGCTCTGCCCACGTCCCGTAGGCCTTGGCGGAGAGCTCGGGCAGCAGAACGGGCTTCACGTCCATGTGCACCCCCTTACTTCCCTCCATCGGCATCCCGGGCCCTGCCGGCGCAGTCGGCCGGACGGGGTAGATCGCGGACTCACCAGGTCGGGGGACGCTGGCTGGGAGCCGCGTCCGACACGATGCGCGCCGGAGCGGGGCGCAGCGCCAGATCCAGCACGGCGGGCCGCAGGGCCCCCGAGGACGGCGTGGCCAGGAAGTCGCCCTGCCCGAAGCCGACGCCGAAGCGTCGCAGGATCCGGAGAGCCTCGCCCGTCTCGATCCCCTCGGCCACGACCGAGATCCCGACCTCCTCCGCGAAGGCGACCAGGGCGCGGGCGAGCGCGCGCCGCCGATCATCCCTGGCGATCTGCAGGATGAGCCGCCGATCGAGCTTGATCAGGTCCGGGGACAGCTCCACGACGTGATGGAACGACGCGAACCCGGCTCCCGCGTCGTCCACCGCGATCCGGGCGCCCCTGTGCCGCAGCTCCGCGATCGGCCCGCGGAAGCGCTCGTAGTCCGGGATGGGTACGTGCTCGGTCACCTCGAGCACGATCCGCTCCCACGGCATCGCGTCCCTCAGCTCGGCGAACCCCTCCGAGAGGAGGGTGTCGGGGGAGAGGTTGACCGCGAGGTAGATGTCCTCCGGAAAGGAGGGGAGCGCCGCGACCGCGCGCTCGAGCGCCGCGAGCTCGAGGTCGGCGCCGAGCCCGAGGTCCCAGGCCTCCCGGAACCACGGCTCCGGGTCGCGTGGGGGCGAGTCGAACCGCGCCAGGGCCTCGATCCCCACCGGCAGGCCCGTCCCCAGCTCGTAGATCGGCTGGCCGACCATCGTCATCCCTCGACCCGTCGCGAAGCGCCGGATCCGGCGGGCCCTCTGCTCGCGGACCCCGTCCATCCTGGCCTCCGAGCGGACGCGCTGGGAGAGCTCGTCCACCACGTGTCCCATGAGCTCGGTGGACACGAGGGGCTCGCCTCGAGCGGCGCGTCGCGTGGCGTTGGCGAGATCGCCCGGGTCCATCCCCTTGAGGAGGTAGCCGGCGGCCCCGGCTCGGAGCATCTCGATCACGGGCTCGCGGTCCTCGAGGGCCGAGTGGGCGAGGATCCGGGTCTCGGGCGAGAGGGCGACGATGCCCCGCGCCGCGGCGGGGCCCCCGCCGCCCGGCATCCTGACGTCGAGCAGCGCGACGTCGGGCCGCTCGGCGGCCGCCAGGCGGATCGCTTCCTCGGCGTCCTCCGCCACCCCGGCGATCTCGAGGCCCTCCCGATCGAGGAACAGCGCCAGGACGCGGCGGATCCTCGGGTCGTCGTCGGCGATCAACACCCGGACGCGTCCCGGCCCCTGCCGAGACGCGGAGGCCCGAGAGGCGGGGCTCGGGCCTCCTCCGTCCTCCGCCGAGGTTCGCGAGAGGGCGAGCATGATGGCCAGCGTGGACGCCTCGAGATCCTCCGCCTGGGGGTCGCGTTCTCCCAGCGCGTCGCCGAGCGATCGTCCGATCAGCTCCCGGGCCGAGGCGAGAGCCTCGGGTCCGAGCGCGATGCGCGGGCGGAGGCGCTCGGTAGGGGCTGCGGCCCGGGCCTGTCGGGCGATCGCCTCGACGAGCTCATCGGCGGCCGACCCGAGATCCTCGACGACCCGACGCGCGAGCTCCGTCCAGCGCAGGTAGGTCTCGACCGGGAGATCGGGCAGGAGGATCTCGGTCGGATGGGTCGGCTCGCGCGCGTCACCCGCGCGTCCCCGGTCTCGTTGCCGTGCGGCCATAGCGCCGCTCGATGGTGGGCCCCCCGGGGACGGCGTTCCAGTCCCGCGATAGGGGGTTTCGACGGATGCCCTAACCGCCCGACCCGGGTCGGCCCCATGCCCGAGGGGCGAGCGTCCTGCTTCGAATGAGGCACGCCGTTGATGCGCGCCGAGCTCGGTGGTACGGTCGCGCCACCTTGCCTCGAGACGCCTCCGCTTCCGAGCCGCGACCGGTCCTGGTGGTCGACTTCGGGGCGCAGTACGCGCAGCTGATCGCCCGCCGCATCCGCGAGTGCCACGTCTATTCGGAGATCGTGGCCCACGACGCCACGCTCGAGGAGGTGGCCCGGCGCCGTCCGGCGGGCATCGTTCTCTCCGGAGGCCCCGCCTCCGTGTACGAGGAGGGCGCCCCGGTGCTCAACCCCCACCTGCTCGACGCGGGGGTGCCCGTGCTCGGGATCTGCTACGGCCAGCAGGCGATGGCGCGCGCCCTCGGCGGTGTCGTCGAGGCGACGGGGGCTCGCGAGTACGGCAAGACCGGCCTGCGGGTCGTCGATCCGGGGGTCCTCTTCCGGGAGGCGTCCGTCGAGCAGACGGTGTGGATGTCGCACAGCGACACGGTCGTCGCGCCGCCCGAGGGGTTCCGCGTCACGGCCCGGACCGAGGCCACCCCCGCCGCCGCCTTCGAGGATCCGCAGCGAGGCCTCTACGGCGTCCAGTTCCATCCGGAGGTCTCCCACACGCCTCACGGCCCGGACCTCCTGAAGCGGTTCCTCTACGACGCGTGCGGCCTCCTGCCGGATTGGACCCCCGTGAACGTGATCGAGCGCGCGGTGGAGAGGGTCCGCGAGAAGGTGGGCGAGGCCGAGGCCCTCTGCGCGCTCTCGGGCGGGGTCGACTCGGCCGTCGCGGCCCTCCTGGTCCACCGGGCGATCGGCGACCGTCTCACGTGCGTCTTCGTCGATACGGGGCTGCTCCGCGAGGGCGAGCCCGAGCAGGTCGAGGAGGCGTTCGCCCGGCACTTCGGCGTGCCCCTCGTGCACGTCAAGGCCGAGGACCGGTTCCTGGCGCGCCTTGAGGGCGTCACCGACCCCGAGGAGAAGCGGCGCCGTATCGGCGAGGAGT
Organism: Actinomycetota bacterium; assembly: GCA_035513995.1. Classification (GTDB taxonomy): domain Bacteria; phylum Actinomycetota; class UBA4738; order UBA4738; family CALAEC01; genus DASUTW01. Next base: position 17,449 of record DATKBL010000084.1, on the reverse strand, counting down.
TCATCCGGGTCTTCGAGGAGGTGGCGCGGGAGCATCGCGGCGCGCGCTTCCTGGTGCAGGGCACCCTCTACCCCGACGTGATCGAGTCGGGGTCCGACACCGCCGCCACGATCAAGACCCATCACAACGTGGGAGGGCTCCCCGAGCGGATGGACCTCGAGCTCGTGGAGCCCCTCCGCGACCTCTTCAAGGACGAGGTACGCGTGATCGGCGCCGAGCTGGGGCTGCCCGAGGAGGTCGTCCAGCGCCAGCCCTTCCCGGGGCCGGGCTTGGCCGTGCGCGTGGTGGGCGAGGTCACCCGCGACCGTCTCGCGCTCGTCCGCGCTGCCGACGCGATCGTCCGCGAGGAGATCAGCCGGGCGGGGCTCGAGCGCGAGATCTGGCAGGCGTTCGCGGTGCTCCTCGACGTGCGCTCGGTGGGCGTGATGGGCGACGGCAGGACCTACGAGCGCCCGGTGGTCCTGCGGGCCGTCACCTCCGAGGACGCGATGACCGCCGACTGGGCCCGCCTCCCGCACGAGGTGATCGAGACGATCTCGACCAGGATCGTCCGCGAGGTGCCCGGCGTGAACCGGGTCGCCTACGACGTCACGTCGAAGCCGCCCGGCACGATCGAGTGGGAGTGACGGACTAGGGGGAGATCTCCGGCTGCTCCTCGGGGGGCGGCCAGCGACCCTCGCGCTTGGCGATCGTCCGCTGCCGCTCCACGATCAGCAGGCGAACCGTCACCGCCACGAGCAGGGCCGCGAACAGGACGGCCGACAGGCGCGGGTCCATGCGGATCGCGAGCTTCGACGCGAGAAACGCGCTGACCACCCCGCTGACCCCCACCGCGACCGCGGCTCGCAGGTCGAGGTTCCCGTAGCGGACGTTGCGCGCGGTCCCTACGAGCGCCGCCGGGAGGATGACGACGAGCGAGGTGCCTTTGGCCACGGGGTCGGGGATCGAGAAGAGGATCACGAGCGCCGGCACGATCACGACGCCGCCTCCGACCCCGAACAGACCGGCTACGCCTCCCGCGAAGAGGCCAAGGAGGAGCAGGCCGAGGATCATCAGGACGTCGAGATCGGCCCTTCCCGTGCGGTCGGAGACCTCGAGGAACAGGCGGGCGGCCGTCGCCAGCAGCAGCGCGGCGAACCCGATCCTCAGGGCCCGTCCCTCCAGGCGCTGGAGCGCGGTGGTCCCGAGGAAGGCCCCGGCAGCGGCCCCGACTGTGACGACCGCGGCCACCGGCCAGTCCACGGACCCCTCCAGCCAGAAGCCCACGATCCCCGACGCGGCGATCGGGATGATCGCTGCCAGCGACGTCCCGTGCGCCCGGCGCTGGCGCATCCCGAGGAACACCAGCCCGGGGACGATGAGGATCCCCCCGCCGACCCCGAAGAGGCCGGCCAGGAATCCCGACGCCACCCCGACGACGATCGCGCCTCCGAGGGAGGTCTCGCCCGCTCCCCGGTCGGTCACCCGGTCCGTGCTGGCCGCTCCACGCGGCGTCAGTGTAGTCGGAGCCGGGCGGAGGGGACGGAGGCCGGACCTATAATCGCCGCGTGGAGTCGCCGATCCTCGCCCCGCTCAACCCCGTCCAGCGCGAGGCCGTCCTGCACACCGAGGGGCCGGTGCTCATCGTGGCGGGCGCCGGGTCGGGCAAGACGCGGATCCTCACCCACCGCATCGCCTACCTGATCAAGGAGCTGGGGGTCCCCCCGGGAGCCGTCCTCGCGATCACCTTCACGAACAAGGCCGCGGGGGAGATGGCCGAGCGGGTCGAGGAGCTCGTGGGCGCCTCGGTCGCCCGTCGGATGTGGATCCTCACCTTCCACTCGACCTGCGCTCGGATCCTCCGGCGCGAGCACGAGCTGCTCGGGCTCCCGTCGAGCTTCACGATCTACGACTCGGCCGACACCGAGCGTGTCGTGAAGATGGCGTCGGAGGAGCTGGGGATCGACGAGAAGCGCTTCCCCCCGCGAGCGATCGCCGCCGCGATCGGGCGGCTGAAGGACGCGATGCTCTCACCCTCGGACGCCGCCGCGCGCGCCGGCAACTGGTACGAGAAGCAGGTGGCCGAGGTCTACGCGGCCTACCAGCGCCGGCTGCAGCAGGCGGGCGCCCTCGACTTCGACGACCTGATCCTTCGGACGGTTCGGCTCTTCCGCGACCATCCCGAGGTCCTCGCCCACTACCAGGAGCGCTTCCGCTACATCCTCGTGGACGAGTACCAGGACACGAACCGGCCCCAGTACCATCTGGTGAACCTGCTCGCGGCGCGGTACGGGAACGTGTGCGTCGTCGGCGACGCCGATCAGGGGATCTACTCGTGGCGCGGCGCCACGATCCAGAACCTCCTCGATTTCGAGAACGATCATCCCGACGCCGCGGAGTTCGTCCTCGACCAGAACTACCGCTCGACGCGGACGATCCTCGAGGTGGCGAACGCGCTGATCGACCACAACGTCCAGCGGAAGCCGAAGAACCTCTGGACCGACGCGGGCGGCGGCGACCCGATCGTCCGCTACCGGGCCGAGGACGAGCACGACGAGGCCTGGTTCGCGGCGCAGGAGATCGAGCGTCTCGTCGAGGAGGACGGGTTCCGCTACTCGGACGTGGCGATCTTCTACCGGACGAACGCCCAGTCGCGGGTCCTCGAGGACGTGCTGATGAAGTCCGGCATCCTCTACAAGGTCGTCGGCGGCCTCCGCTTCTACGAGCGACGGGAGATCAAGGACGTCCTCGCGTACCTGAAGGTCCTGGTGAACCCCCAGGACGTGGTCGCCACCCGTCGCGTGATCAACACGCCGAAGCGAGGGATCGGCGATCAGACGCTCGCCGCGGTGGAGGCGTTCGCTCGGGACGAGGAGATCACCGTGCTCGAGGCGGCACGCAGGGCCGACGAGATCGTCACGCTGTCGCCACGAGCGGTCGGGGCGCTGCGCGGGTTCGTGGAGGTGATGGATGCGCTGCGCGCGCTGCTCGACGAGGGGGTCAGCGTGGCGCGCGTGGTCGAGGCCGCCTACACGGAGTCGGGGTACTGGGCCACGCTCGACGCCGAGCGCACCGTGGAGGCCGAGTCGCGCAAGGAGAACCTCCAGGAGCTGGTGGGCGTGGGGGCCGAGTTCGACGCGCGGTTCCCCGGTGAGGGCGTCTCCGCGTTCCTCGAACAGGTCTCGCTCATCACCGACCAGGACGAGTACGACGAGACCGAGACCGGCGTGACCTTGATGACCCTGCACACCGCGAAGGGCCTGGAGTTCGACGTCGTGTTCATCGTCGGGATGGAGGACGGCGTGTTCCCTCACCATCGGTCGATGACCGACACGGCGGAGCTGGAGGAGGAGCGCCGGCTCGCGTACGTCGGCATCACCCGGGCGCGCCGGCGCCTCTACCTCACCCACGCCTGGAGCCGCTCGCTGTTCGGCGCCTCGTCCTACAACCCGCCCTCGCGCTTCCTCGCCGAGATGCCCTCCGAGCTCGTCCACGAGGTCGAGAGCGAGGGGAGGACCCCGCGCGAGGAGCGGGTCCCGGCTCCGCCGACGGTCGACGTGTCGGCCGGCGACACCGTCCGGCACGATCGGTTCGGGGAGGGTGTGGTCGTGTCCGTCTCGGGCCGGGGGACCGACGCCGAGGTCACGATCATGTTCGAGGAGGAGGGGGAGAAGCGGTTGCTGCTCGCCTACGCCCCCCTCAAGAAGGTCGGCTGACGCTCAGTCGTCGCGCTCGATGACGAGGTTGGAGGCCGCCTTCACGACGCCGGCGATCTCCAGCACCTCCGTGGCAGCGCGGGTGGGGTTGCGAAGGACCAGATCGCCGGACTCCCCGAGCTTCTGGGCGGCGTCGATGAGCACGCGCAGCCCGGTCGAGTCGAGGAAGGTCAGGTGGGCGAGCTCGAGGATCACGGGCCCCTCGCCCGAGCCGACGAGGCCTCGGAGCTCCTCTGCGAGCGCCGGCGACGACGCCATGTCGAGCTCGCCCGCCACCCGGAGGTGACGTGGGCCCACGCGGCTGATGAGCAGCCGGTCGGTCACGAGCGGGTTCCCCCTCTGTCGGCGTGCGACCGGCCCCAGTCTACGGACCGAGCGCCTTGCCCATCCGTCCGGCCGCCGCCTGAGAGGTCAGCGCTCGATCCGCTCCTCAGGGTTCGCGTAAAGGACGCCGTCGTGGATCCGGACCGGGACGAGGTCCAGCGGCTCGCCATCGGCCACGGGAGTGCCGTCGAGGCTGAAGGTGGCGCCCTCGCAGTCCACGTAGCCCTCGTCGCTCGGGCCGAGCGCGCAGCCCGGCTCCTCGGCCACCGCGACAACCCGACCGTCAGGCAGGCGGCCCACGAGGACACCGGGGAGCGTCTGGCGGCCCTCGCCCACGGGGAGCGACGACACCTCTGCCACGGGGCGCCACGGGGGGCCGGGCTCGGGGTCGCGCAGGAAGTACCAGCCCGCGACGAGGAGCACGACCCCGAGCGCGAGCGGCGCGACCACCCACTGCAGGCCGAGTCGGCCTCGGAACGGGCCGAGGGGGCCGATCCTCTGTCCCGGCTTGACGCCGGGGGAGCGGAAGCGGATGCGCGGCCTCCTGGACACGCCCCCATCATCGCAGGGCGGCAGCGTCCGCCCGTGCGCATCCGCTATAGTGACCGCGTCTCCGGAGGTCTAAGGGGGCACGCTCCATGCCCGGAAAGCACCGCATTCTCATCGCGAAGCCCGGCCTCGATGGGCACGACCGGGGGGCGAAGGTCGTCGCCCGGGCCCTTCGCGACGGCGGGTACGAGGTGATCTACACGGGTCTCCACCAGACCCCCGAGCAGATCGTGGAGGCCGCGATCCAGGAGGACGTGGACGCCGTGGGCCTCTCGATCCACTCCGGCGCGCACATGACGCTCTTCCCGAAGGTCGCCGCCGCGCTTCGGGAGCGGGGGGCCGGCGACGTGCTGCTGTTCGGCGGGGGGATCATCCCCAAGGACGACGTGCCCGCGCTCCAGGAGGCCGGGATCGAGCAGGTCTTCACGCCCGGGGCCCCCACCTCGGCGATCCTGGACTGGCTCGAGGAGCGCCTCGGGCCGAGAGAGACGACCTGATGGACCTCTACGAGCACCAGGGCAAGGACCTGTTCGGGGCACACGGGATCGCCCTCGTCGACGGCGAGATAGCGGCCTCGCCGAAGGAGGCCGTGGAGATCGCCGACCGCTTCGGCGGGGCGGTCGCGGTGAAGGTCCAGGTCCAGGTCGGGGGGCGCGGGAAGGAGGGGGGCATCGCGCTGGTGCAGACCGCCGAGGAGGCCGAGGAGGCCGCGCGCCGCATGCTCGAGGAGGGGTTCCTCGGGACGCCGGTCACCCGCGTGCTCATCGAGCGACTCGTCGACATCGAGACCCAGTTCTACATGGCGATCACGCTCGATCGCTCGTCGCGCAGGTACCTGGCGATGACGTCGAACGAGGGCGGGATGGAGATCGAGGACATCGCCCGGGAGAAGCCCGAGGCGATCCGTCGCGCCGAGATCGATCCGGTGCTCGGGCTGATGCCGTACCAGACCCGCTACCTGATCGGGCACTTCCCCGAGGCCGCGATCAAGGGAAGCGTCGACATCCTGACCAAGCTCTACGACGTCCTGACGGCGTCGGACGCCACGCTCGTCGAGATCAACCCGCTGGCGCTGCTCGCCGACGGCGCCGTGGTCGCGCTGGACGCCAAGGTGACGCTCGACGACAACGCGTTGTTCCGGCACCCGGACCTCGCCGAGCTCGCCAGGGATTTCGTGCTCGACCCGGTCGAGGCTCGGGCCAGGGAGCTCGGCCTCCAGTACGTGAAGCTCGACGGCGAGGTGGGGATCATCGGCAACGGGGCCGGCCTGGTCATGTCGACCCTCGACGTCGTGCAGCAGGCCGGCGGCTCGGCCGCGAACTTCCTCGACGCCGGGGGCGGGGCCGGCGCCGACGTGATGGCGGCGGCGCTCGAGGTCATCCTGTCCGACCCGGCGGTGCGATCGGTGCTGGTGAACATCTTCGGCGGGATCACCCGGTGCGACCTCGTGGCCGAGGGCATCCTCGAGGCGCTGGACCGGATCGAGGCCGAGGTGCCGATCGTGGTCCGCCTCGACGGCACCAACGCTGAGGAAGGCCGGAAGATGCTGGCCGACGCCGGCAACGACCGGATCGTGCCGGCCGCCACGATGCTCGAGGCCGCCGAGAAGGCAGTGGCCGCCGCGAAGGGGAGCGCCTGATGGCCGTCCTCGTCACCGAGCAGACCCGCCTCGTGGTCCAGGGCATCACCGGCAAGGAGGGCTCGTTCCACACCCTGCGGAACCGCGACTACGGCACCCCGGTCGTCGCCGGCGTCACCCCCGGGAAGGGGGGCGAGTCGGTGAACGACATCCCCGTCTTCGACAACGTCCGCGAGGCGGTGGAGGAGACGGGAGCCGACACCTCGCTCGTGTTCGTCCCGGCGCGCTTCGCCGCCGACGCGATCCTCGAGTCGGCCGACGCCGGCGTCGGCCTCGTCGTCTGCATCACCGAGGGGATACCCGTGCAGGACATGTCGCGGGTCTGGAACTACCTCGCCGGCAAGGACGTCCGGCTGATCGGTCCCAACTGCCCGGGTCTGATCTCGCCGGGGAAGGCGAACGTCGGGATCATCCCGCACGAGATCACGATGGAGGGGAACGTGGGGCTCGTCTCCCGCTCGGGGACCCTCACGTACCAGATCATGAACGAGCTGACCCAGCAGGGGATCGGGCAGTCCACCTGCATCGGGATCGGCGGCGACCCCATCATCGGCACGGGCTTCGTGGACGCCCTCGAGCTCTTCGAGTCCGACCCCGAGACCGAGATCATCGTCCTGATCGGAGAGATCGGCGGCGACGACGAGGAGAAGGCCGCCGCGCACATCGCCGAGCACGTCTCGAAGCCGGTCGTGGCCTACGTCGCGGGGTTCACGGCGCCGCCCGGGAAGCGGATGGGCCACGCCGGCGCGATCATCACGGGCTCCAAGGGCACCGCGCAGGCCAAGGCCGAGGCGTTCGAGAAGGTTGGGGTGAAGGTCGGGAGGAACCCGACCGAGGTGGCGGAGATCGTCGCCTCCATCCGCGACTGACGGTTCCCACATCGGGGGTCGCGGGCGGGGCATACTGAGGGGCGGACCCGCCCGACCTGAGGGGGACGACCGTGATCTGTCCGTCATGCAGCCAGCAGGCACCCGAAGGGGCGCGCTTCTGCCCGAACTGCGGAGCCACCCTCCCCGTCGTCGAGGAGCCCGCCGCTCCGCAGGGGCCAGCCGAGTTCGCCGCCCCGCCCACCGAGGCACCGGCGCCGGAGCCCCCCCCGCCGACCCCGCCTCCCCCCGCGCCCGAGGACGCGGCGCCGGAGCCCCCGCCCCCCACCCCACCTCCCGAGGCCCCGCCGCCTCCGCTGCCTCTCGTCGACGGGCCGCAGCCGATGCCGCGCACCGTCACCGGCGAGGCGAGGACGAGCGCGGGACTCGCCCGTGCGATGACCCTGGGCGTCCTGGTCTTCGTCGTGATGGCACTGTTCTCCGCGGTCGTGGCGTTCGCGGCGTTCTTCACCGGCGACGCGGACATCGTCGACGTGGTCAAGCTAAGCGGTGTCCTCTTCTTCATGTTCCATCACGTCGGGCTCCACACCGAGTTCCCGACGTTCGACCCGGGGGCGCTGCAGGGTGCCGAGGCGGCTCCCGGGATCGCTCTGGGCCCGCTGGACTTCTCGTTCACGATCTCGGTGGCGCTGCTCCTGGGGACGCTCCTCGCGATCGTGCTCCTGTACCGCGCGGGTCGCCGGGCCGCCGAGGAGGGTGGAGGCACGACGGGCATGAGGATCCTGCAGGGAGCGGCCGTCGCCCTGCCGTTCGCGATCCTCTCGGCGCTGGTCTCTCTCGTGGTCCGGTTCGAGTTCGAGCTCGGTCCAGATGCGGCCGCGTTCGTCGGGCCAGGCGGGCTCGTGGAGATCACCGCCCCGCTCGTGACCGCGTTCCTGTGGCCTCTCGGCATCGCCTTGGTCGCGGGGGGCCTGGGAGGGTACGCGGCCGCTCGCCGCGATGGGGTCGGGCCCACCCCGGGGCGCTTCGGGGCGATGGTCTCCGGGGCGTGGAGGATGCTCGCCGCGCTCCTGGTCGGCGGGTTCGTCGGCCTCCTCGTGCTCGGCGCGGTCAACCCCGACATCACGGCCTCCTACTTCGAGTTCGTCGCGGGCGGCCGGTCCGGGCTCATACTGCTCCTGGGGACGATCCTGGCGGTTCCCAACCTCGCGCTCTGGGGCGTCACCATGGGCATGGGTGGCAGCATCGTCGCCGGCGACTATCTGGGGATGGAGGCCCAGCACGTGGCCTCTCTCCTCGAGTTCCCCACGGAGATCGACCCCTCGCTCGCGGGCGGGTCCCTCGTCGGGGGCGGCGGCGTCGCCGAGATCCCCACCGCGGTGGCGCCGATCGAGTACTTCGCCTTCATCCTGCTCACGCTGATCGCCCTGATCGTGGGCGGCCGGATGGCTGCCCAACGGGCCGGGGTGGTGTCGGCCGGCGAGGGCTTGATGGTCGGCGCCGGATCGGGCGTCCTCTTCGGGATCGCCTTCTTCGGAGCCCTGGCGCTGGCCGGGGTCACGATCGGCGCCTCGGTCTCGCAGGGCGGGGCCGGCCAGGCAGAGCTCGTTCGATTCGGTCCGAGCCTGCTGATGGGAGGGCTGCTGGGACTGGTTTGGGGGGTCGTGGCCGGCGCGATCGGTGGGGCCACCGGAGCGGGCGCGGAGGCGCCGAAGCCTCGCGGAAGGTGGCCCGTGCCCACCCCGGCCCCCGTCCCTGCTGCGCCTGGACCGGAGGCCGCGTTGCCCGTGGCCGCGCCGGCTGCCGAACCCCCCGGCCCTGAGGCCACGCAAGAGATCCCCGTCGAGCCCGAGCCGACCCCCGCGGGAGGAGGCACGGGGTTCGAGGGCCTGGCCGAGCAGCGGTCGGCGCTCGTCGGGCCCGAGCCCGAGCTGGAGCCTGAGCCCGAGCCCGAGCCCATCGCGCCGCCGGAGACGCCCGCTCCACCGGCCGGTGAACCTCCCGCGCCGCAGGACCCGGCTTCCGAGGGGCCTCCGGCGTTCGAGTTCACCACCCCGCAGGCCCAGTGGAGCGATCCCGCCGAGGAGGAGCAGGGGCAGCCCGAGGAGGCGCCGCCTCCGGGCGAGGAGCGGCCCGAGGCGGACCCCGCGGCGTCGCCGGAGCCATCGGGGTGGACGCCCCCCAAGCCGGAGCCGGAGGGGGAGCCCGGTGGATGGACGGTACCGTCCGAGCCCCAGCCCTGGTCTCCCGCTCAGCCCGCGCCCGAGCCGGAGGAGCCCGCCGAGACGCCGCCGTGGAGCGACCCGGCGGCGTTCGAGCCTCGTCCCTGGAGCCCGGATGAGCCCGGAGAGGCCCCGAGCGGGCCCGAGGAGCAGCCTTCGGGCCCCGTCACAGAACCGTGGGTGAGCGAGGGGTCCGAGGAGACCGACGAGGACGAGTCCCAGGGGGACGAGGACGAGGACGAGGACGAGGACGAGGAGGGGCCGGCCCCCGCCTGACGCAGCGCATGCGAGAGGCCCGGGGCCTGCGGCCCCGGGCCTCTCGTCTGTCCCGGAACCCTACGCTGCGGGCGGAGGAGCGGGAGGCGGCGCCGGGGCCGTCTTGCTCTCGTTGAAGCGGAGCCACGCCGCGTAGGCCATGGCGAGTCCCGCCAGGAGGCCGACGAACGCTCCCCACGTCACTGCGGTGAGGTTCGTCAGGAAGTGGATGATCGTCAGCAACGCGGCGAGCCCGCCGCCGGCCGCGCTGATCATGGCCGGAGACATCGTCCCCGTGTTGACCGTGGTCATCGCGATGACGAGCTCCCAGATGATCACGCCCAGCGCCAGCAGGAACACGAGGATGCCGAGCCCCCGGAATCCGTTGACGCTGAAGCCCCCGAAGGGTCCCCCGAAGTTCACGCCCTGCCAAGGGAGGAAGAGCGAGATGATGAGCACCGCGCCCGAGATCAAGAGTCCCTTGGTCCCCATCGAGAGCCTTTGCCAGTCGAATCCATCAGCCATGCGTGCTCCTTTCGGTCTCCCCCTTGGGCTGTGGGTTCTCAAGGATGATTCTCGTGGACGCCGTCGGGGCGAGTCAAGGACGCAACCGGATTCCGCCCGCGACCCGGATCGCCCCCGTCAGCGTCGCGGCGGCCCCGAGGGCCAGGACGACCATCGGCACGGGGCCGCGGGTCGTCAGCTCGGGCGCGGGGAGGGCGAGGATCGTGGCGAGGACGGCGAGGGCGCCCAATCCGATGTGGGCGGCGCGCAGCCGTCCCGCGCGGGAGCGGAGGGACGCCGCCGCGGCCAGCAGCAGCAGGATGCCCGCGAGGAGGGGCCAGGGATCGGGACCGGGGGCCCAGGCCGAAAGGAACCCCGTCCGGGCCCCGTGCCGGTCCCACGGGAGCAGGGACACGATGACCGCCGCCAGGAAGAGGATGCCCGCGGTGAGATCGAGCCGCCTCGGGGACCGGGCGGGGGGCGGGAACTCTTCCCGGTGGCCGAGCTCCTCGCCCACGCACTCGCGGCATCGGACCTCTCCGCGGAACGGGATCGCACACGCCAGGCAGGCCGGACGCCCGCAGCGGTCGCACGCCTCGCGGGCACGGACGTCGGGATGGACGGAGCATGCGCTCGGGCTCACGCCCATATGGTAGTTTGCGCGCGGTGAACGCTCGGCTCGCGGTCCTGGCGTCCGGCGCGGGGACCAATCTCCAGGCGCTGCTGGACGACCCCGTGGTGGGGCCCCGGGTGGCGCTCGTGGTCAGCGACCGGGGGGACGCTGGCGCGCTCGAGCGAGCGGCGGGGGCCGGCGTCAAGAGCGTGCATTTCGACCCCGGGGTCCACGGGAGCCGGGAGGGGTACGACGCCGCGCTCGAGGACCTGCTGACCGCGGAGGGGATCGATCTCGTGTGCCTGGCGGGGTTCATGCGCATCCTCAGCTCGCCGATCGTCCGATCGTTCCGGGGCCGCATCCTGAACGTGCACCCCTCGCTGCTGCCGGCCTTCCCCGGGGCGCACGCTCCCCGCGATGCGCTGGCCTGGGGAGCGAAGGTGACGGGCGTCACCGTCCACGTCGTGGACGAGGAGGTGGACCACGGCCCCATCGTGCTCCAGGAGCCGGTGGCGATCCGGGAGGACGACGACGTGGACTCGCTCCACGCCCGCATCAAGGAGGTGGAGCATCGCGTGTACCCCAGGGCGGTGCGCTGGTGGCTCGAGGGGCGCCTGCGGATCGACGGGCGCCGGGTGCACATCGAGGGTTCCGGATGAGCGACCTGGTCCCCGTCCGGCGGGCGCTCGTCTCCGTGGCCGACAAGGAGGGCCTCATCGTGCTCGGCCGCGGCCTGGCCGCGGAGGGGGTCGTCCTGGTCTCGACCGGCTCGACCGCCCAGACGCTCCGCGACGAGGGGGTGCCGGTGACCCCGGTCTCGGAGGTGACCGGCTTCCCCGAGATGCTGGACGGTCGCGTCAAGACGCTCCATCCCTCGATCCACGCTGGGATCCTGGCCGACAAGGGGAACGAGGACCACCTGCGGCAGCTCGAGGAGGCGGGCATCGAGGCGTTCGATCTGGTCGTCGTGAACCTGTATCCGTTCGAGCGGACGGTCGTGGCCGGCGCGAGTCGCGACGAGGTCGTCGAGCAGATCGACATCGGTGGCCCCACGCTGGTCAGGGCGGCGGCGAAGAGCTTCGGCTCCGTGGGCGTGGTGGTAGACCCGAGCCGCTATCCGGAGGTGCTGACCGCGGTCGAGACGGGCGGGCTCCCCGGGCACCTCCGGGCCTCGCTCGCGGAGGCTGCGTTCCGGCACGTGGCTCTCTACGACGCGGCGATCGCCTCGTGGTTCGGCTCGTGGGCGGGAGACGAGGAACTCCCCACCGCCCTGGTCCTCGGCTTCGAGCGGACGGCGCTGCTCCGCTACGGCGAGAACCCCCACCAGCGCGCGGGGCTCTACCGCGAGGTGCTCTCCGCGGGTCCCCTGAGCGGAGCCGAGGTTCTCCAGGGGAAGGAGATGTCGTTCAACAACTGGCTCGACGCCGAGGCGGCCCGGGGGCTCGCCGCCTCGTTCGAGGAGCCGGCCTGCGCGATCGTGAAGCACCACAACCCGTGCGGGACCGCAGCCACGGGCGACCTCGCGCGCTGCTACAGGGACGCGCTGGAGTCGGACCCGGTCTCGGCTTTCGGCGGGGTTGTGGCCTTCAACCGAGAGGTGGACGCGGCGGCCGCCCGGGCGATGGAGGAGGTCTTCACCGAGGTGGTGGTCGCCCCGGGGTTCGGGCCGGAAGCGAGAGCCCTCCTCGTCGAGCGGGAGAACCTCCGCATGGTGCTCGCCCCGGCGCCCGCCGGCGGGGGCCTCGAGGTGCGGCCGATCGACGGCGGGGCGCTCGTGCAGGACGTCGACGTGGTGCGCGAGTCGCGCGACGACCTGCGGGTCGTCACGGAGCGCGCCCCGACCGAGGCGGAGTGGGACGGTCTCCTGTTCGCCTGGCGCGTTGCCGCCCGCGTGAAGTCGAACGCGATCGTCCTGGCGCGAGGGCGGGCGACCGTGGGCGTGGGAGCCGGGCAGATGAGCCGGGTGGACAGCGTCGAGCTCGCGCAGAGGAAGGCCGGCGACCGCGCGAAGGGGTCGGTCCTCGCCTCTGACGCGTTCTTCCCCTTCCGCGACGGGATCGACGCGGCGGCCGAGGCCGGCGTCACGGCCGTCGTCCAGCCCGGCGGCTCGGTCCGCGACGAGGAGGTCGTGGCGGCCGCCGACGAGCACGACATGGCCATGGTCTTCACGGGGACCCGGCATTTCCGCCACTAGCAGAGCAAGCCTACCGAGGTCGCCTCAACTCGCCCGGCTCCGTCGAAGGGGATATGCTCGCCCGCGTACGCCCAGGGTCCCCATGCCTCGGGGCTCGACCCGCCGGAAGGAAGGGAGGCAGCGATGCGAAGGAGCACCTTTGCGAGGCTCGGCGCGCTCGTCGCCGTCGTGGCGCTCCTCGCGGCCGCGTGTCAGAGGGGCGACGATGCCCCCGACGCGACCGACGAGGAGCAGCCGGCTCAGCAGGAGCAGGAGGGCCTGCTCCAGCAGATCCGGGATCGGGGCACGCTGCAGTGCGGCGTGAACAACACGGTCCCGGGATTCGGCTTCGAGACGGGGGGCGGTGAGATCGAGGGGTTCGACATCGACTTCTGCACCGCGATCGCCGCGGCCGTCTTCAACACCCCCGACGTCGAGGAGATGATCGAGCTGATCCCGATCGACGCGGAGGAGCGGTTCAACGCGCTGCGCGCCGGGGAGTACGACGTGCTCGTGCGCAACACGACCTGGACCTCGAGCCGCGACGGCTCCGAGGGCGTGGCCTTCGCCCACGTGAACTTCTACGACGGGCAGGCGATGATGGTGCGCGAGGGCGAGTTCGGCGCCGTGGACGAGATGGACGGGACGTCGGTGTGCGTCACCACCGGCACCACGACCGAGCTGAACCTGTCCGACTACACGGCCCAGGTCGGCGTGGAGGTCGAGCCGGTCACGTTCTCGGAGAACCCGCAGCTCCAGGAGGCCTTCATCTCGGGCCGCTGCGACGGATGGACGTCCGACCGCTCGCAGCTCGCCGGCATCCGGTCGGCGTGGCCGGACGAGGAGGGCGGCCCCGAGTCGCTGGTGATCCTGGACGACGTGATGTCGAAGGAGCCTCTGGCTCCGGGCGTCCTCGACGGCGACCAGGAGTGGCACGAGGCCGTGGACTGGGTCGTGAACGGGCTGATCCTCGCCGAGGAGCTCGGCGTGGACAGCGGCAACCTCGACCAGCAGGTCCAGAACCCCGACGACCCGCAGATCGCCGGGCTCCTCGGGGTGGCCTTCGAGGCCGAGACCGAGACGATCTCGGTGGACAGCGGCCTGGGGCTGGAGAACGACTTCATGCAGGCCGTGCTGCAGGCCGTGGGCAACTACGGTGAGATCTTCGACCGTCACCTCGGGCCGAACACCCCGATCGGCCTGGACCGGGGGGTCAACGCCCTCTGGACCGACGGCGGGATCCAGTACGCGATGCCGTTCAGGTAGGCCGATGACCCACGGAGGCGGGGCCCGGTGCGTTCGAACCGGGCCCCGCCTCCCTCTGATGCCATGAGCCAGACCGCCGTCGTCGAGCAGGGGCGCCCGCCCTTCTGGCGGGACGTTCGGGTGCTCCGCGTCGCGGGCCAGGCCCTGTTTGTGGTGCTCGTGCTGCTCGTCGGGCGCGAGATCTGGCTGAACCTCGTCTTCGGGGTGGAGCGGCAGGGCATCGATCTCTCGTGGGACTTCCTCCGAGAACGAGCCGGCTTCGGGATCAAGGAGGGGATCGACTACTCGGCGAACGCCACGGTGACTCGGGCGCTGATCGTAGCGTTCGTGAACACCGTGATCGTGGCGTCGGCCGGCATCGCCCTCGCCACCATCTTCGGACTCCTGATCGGGATCGGGCGGCTCTCGCCGAACTGGCTGGTCCGCAAGGTGACGCAGGTCTACGTGGAGATCTTCCGCAACACCCCCGTGCTCGTCACCATCATCTTCTTCTACTTCGGAGTGGTGCTCGCGCTGCCGCTGATCGGCGGCGGCGGCATCCTCGGCGTCGCCTACGTCTCGAACCGTGGGGCCGCGTTCCCCTGGCCGAGCATCTCGGAGGGCGCCGGGGTGTGGGGGCTCCTGGTGCTGGCGGCCGCCGTGGCCGCGACGCTCGTGGCGCGGTGGCGCAGGCGCGTGAACGAACGCACCGGCGAGCCCCACCACCGGGTGCTCTGGTGGCTGGGGACGTTCCTCGGGCTCGGCGCGGTCGCCTACGCGCTCACGGGGGCTCCGGTCGTGATCGACGCGCCCGACCAGGTCGGGCGCGGCTACGTCGGCGGGATCCAGATCTCCGGCGAGCTGTTCGGGGTGCTCGCCGGGCTCGTGATCTACACCTCGGCCTTCATCGCCGAGATCGTCCGCGGCAGCATCCTGGCGGTGGACAAGGGGCAGAAGGAGGCGAGCGAGGCGCTCGGGCTGACCTCCTTCCAGCAGATGCGGTTCGTCGTGCTGCCCCAGGCGATGCGCATCGCGATCCCACCGATCAACAGCCAGTACCTGAACCTCACGAAGAACACCAGCCTCGGCCTGGCCGTGGCCTATCCGGAGCTCGTGTCGGTCGGGTCCACGATCATCAACCAGAAGGGCCGGTTCACGCAGGTGCTGGTGATCTGGATGCTGAGCTACCTCACCCTCAGCCTCCTGATCTCGCTCGTGATGAACATCCTGAACCGAGTGGTCGCCTACCGAGGGGAGCGGGGCTGATGGCCCGCATCGACGAGCAGCGGCTCCAGGCGATCGCCGCCGAGGACGCCGCCGCAGTCGAGGTGGCGCCGAGGGCCCGGCCGACCACTCCCAGGGAGTGGCTGAAGGTGAACCTGTTCTCCACCTGGCGCAACGGTCTGGTCACGATCGTGACGGCGCTGTTCGTGGCGTGGGCGCTGTACCAAGTCGCGCGGTGGGTCTTCGTGACCGGCGACTTCCAGGTCGTCAAGGCCAACCTCGCCTCGTACATGCTGGCCCGGTTCCCGCGCGACGAGGCATGGCGCGTGTGGGCGTCGCTCTACCTGGTGCTGGCGCTGTCGGGGTTGAGCTGGGGCTACTCGGAGCGCCGGATCGCCTGGACGCGGCGCCGGATGGTCGAGGCGACGCTCCTCGTCCTCGGAGGGATCCTTCTGCTCGCCTACCTCCTCGACGGGGTGGTGATCTGGGTGCTGATCGCCGGGGCGGTCGCGGCGGTGCTCGTCCCGATGGCGGCAGGCCGGCTCCTCGCCCGCAGGTATCGACGGTCCCTCCGGCGGGTGGTGATCGCGGGATGGATCCTCGTCTACCCGGCGATCCTCTTCGTCCTCCTCGGCTTCGACGGACCGTCCAGCTCGACCTGGGGAGGGATGCTGCTGAACGTGATGGCCGGGAGCGTAGCGATCGTGGCCTCCTTCCCGATCGGTATCCTGCTGGCCCTCGGGCGCCGGAGCACCTTCCCGGCGATCCGCACGTTCTGCGTCGGGGTGATCGAGCTGATCCGCGGCGTGCCCCTCATCACCCTGCTGATCTCCGGCGTCTTCATCCTCCCCCTGCTGCTGCCGCCTCAGCTGCAGGCGCCCACCGTGATCCGCGTGATCATCATGCTGACACTGTTCAGCTCGGTCTACGTGGCCGAGATCGTCAGGGGAGGGCTGCAAGGGGTGCACCGCGGGCAGTACGAGGCGGGGCGGGCGCTGGGCCTGTCGACGACCCGCCTGACCGCCCTCGTGATCCTCCCGCAAGCGCTGCGCAACACGATCCCGGCGCTCATCAGCCACTTCATCAGCCTGTGGAAGGACACCTCCCTGCTCGCGATCACGGCGGGGTTCACCGACCTCCTCGCGGCGGCGCGGCGGTCGGCGGCGGGACTGGAGTACATCGGGCACAGCAAGGAAGCGCTGCTCGGGGCGGCGTTCATCTTCTGGGCGGTGGCGTTCACCGCCTCGCGGTGGAGCCAGCGTCTCGAGCGACGGGTGGGAGTGGGGGAGCGATAGATGGCCGACGACGAGCGGGTGGACATGGAGCTGGAGGAGGCGAGGGTGATCGGGGAGGCCGGCGACGACCCGATGATCCTCGCGGAGGGCGTGGAGAAGTGGTTCGGGAGCTTCCAGGCGCTGAAGGGGGTCAGCACCACGGTGCGACGCGGTGAGGTGGTCGTGATCCTGGGGCCGTCGGGTTCGGGCAAGTCCACGTTCATCCGGACGATCAACCGCCTGGAGCGGCACGACGCCGGCCGGATCGTGGTGGACGGGATCGAGCTGACCGACGACATCCGCAACATCGAGCGGGTCCGGTCCGAGATCGGGATCGTGTTCCAGTCGTTCAACCTCTTCCCGCACATGACGGTGCTGCACAACGTCACACTCGCGCCTCGCAACGTGCGGCACCGGCCGAAGAAGCAGGCCGAGGAGAAGGCGATGCAGCTCCTCGAGCGCGTGGGGATCCCCGAGCAGGCCGAGAAGTACCCCGCCCAGCTCTCCGGCGGCCAGCAGCAGCGCGTGGCGATCGCCCGAGCCCTGGCGATGGAGCCCAAGATCATGCTCTTCGACGAGCCGACCTCCGCCCTCGACCCCGAGATGATCAAGGAGGTCCTCGACGTGATGAGGGAGCTCGCCCGCTCGGGCATGACGATGATCGTCGTCACGCACGAGATCGGGTTCGCCAAGGAAGCCGGCGACCGCGTGCTGTTCTTCGACGAGGGGCTGCTCGTCGAGGAGAACACACCCGAGCGCTTCTTCACGAAGCCCGAGACCGACCGCGGGCGGCTGTTCCTCTCCCAGATCCTCTGAGCGGATGGGTAGGATGGGCGCCGCATGACCGCGCGCATCATCGACGGCAGGGCGATCGCGGCCGACATCCGATCCGAGGTGGCCGGCCG
>DATKBL010000083.1:0-4159 GCA_035513995.1 Actinomycetota bacterium | reverse complement strand
GGGGCAGGTCGCGTGCCTCATCGAGGGAGATCCCGGCAGCGGCAAGTCTCGCCTGCTCGAGGAGGCGCTCGCTCGCGCGGAGCTCGAGCACATGCCCATCGTCGGGTACGAGCCCGAGCGAAGCATCCCCCTCTCCTCCGCACGCACGCTCCTCTCCGGTCTGGGGCTGATGCGGCGAGACGAGCCCGTGGGGCGAGGCGTGGAGGTGCTCGCCCGGGCACCCGATGACTTGAGGGTCTACGAGGCCGCTTACCAGGCCATCGCCGCGCTCGAGGGCGTCCTCATCTCGGTGGACGACCTCCAATGGGTCGACGAGGCCACTCGAGGGCTCTGCCATTACCTGCTGAGGGCCGCGGTGGCCGACGGGCTCGCCTTCGCCCTGCTGCTCGTGACCCGCCCGTCCGCCGAAGCGCTCGACTTCGCGACCTCGATCGAACGGCTCCTCCAGGGGCTCGTCCGCATCGAGCTGGGCGGGCTCGAGCGGGACGATGGGATCGCGCTGGCCAGGGCCGTCTCCCCCGGCCTGGACCGTGACGACGCGATCCGGGCGTGGGAGCGGGCCAAGGGCTCCCCGTTCTGGCTCGGGGCGCTGGTGGCGGGGCGAGGGGTCGACGTGGACGCCCTCCTGGAGAGCCGGATGCGAGGACTCGACCTGGATCCGGCACGCCTGCTCTCGCTGCTGGCCCTCGCGGGGCTCCCGCTCGAGGCTGAGGAAGCGGCGAGCGCGCTGGGCCTCGACCTGCCGCGGCTCGAGGAGGCCATGCGGGATCTGGTCCGCGCGGGGCTGGCCGCGTCCGGGCCGGAGGGGCTCTCGCTCGCCCACGACCTGATCCGGACCGCCGCCGCCGAGCGGATCCCCCGCTCACGACGACCCACGATCCACGCCCGCCTGGCCTCCGTCTTCGAGCAGCGGGGCGAGAGCGAGATCGTGCTCCTCGAAGCTCTCGACCATCGTCGGGAGGCGGGCCTGCCCTCCCTCGATCTCGCCCTGCGGCTCGCGACCTCGCCGCGGCGCCGCCTGCTGGGCGACGACGGCCTGGACAGGCTCGGCGCGGTCGCCGATCAGCACGACCCCGACGAGAGCGCGGCGCTCGTCGAGCACCTCGTGTCGCTCGCAGCGGAGCTTGGGCGGCACGAGATGGCCCTGGAGCGCGCGGCCGCGATCGCCGATCTCCTCGGCGATCCGCGCGCGCGGGCGCGGATGCACCTGGCCGCCGCGGAGGCCGCGACCGAGCTCAGGGAGGCGGGTGAGGCACGACGCCACCTGGATCGAGCGCGGGCCCTCGCGAACGGGGACGTCGTCCTCACGATCGAGATCGACGCGGCCGAGGCGGGGGCCCTCCGATGGGCGGAGGCGCGTCCGGAGGGGGCGCAGGAGCTGGCCCGACGCGCGCTTGCCTCGGCCCGCGCGGCCGCGGAAGCCCGCGCGCCTCGGGCACGGAGGGCCTATCTCCGGGCGCTGCTGGCGGCATCCGACGCCCTGCTCGCCACGGACGACCCGGAGCGGATGCTTGCCCTCGCGGAGGAGACCGAGGCGGCCGCGAGAGGCGTCGACGAGGTCGAGCGGTTCCGGGCGATCGGGCAGCGAGGGATGGCCCTGCGTGCGCTGGGCCGCACGCGGGAGGCGGAGACAGCGCTCCGGCGGGCCTTCTTCGAGGCCCGCCGTCGCGTCTTCCCCCGGATGATGCTGGAGGTTGGCTGGCTCCTCGTGAACACGCTGCACTCCCTGGGGCGCCTGGAGGAGGCACAGGAGCGGGCGGAGGAGCTTCGGCGGCTCCAGGAGAGGATCGCCGTGTCCCGGCCCCCTCGGATCTTCGCCATCACGCTGCCTCACATGATCGAGTTGTCGCGCGGATCCTGGCGACGAGGACTGGCGGGACTCAGGGCGGAGGCGGCCGGGGAGCACGACCCGCACATGCGCCTGCACGCTCGGCTCGCCGCGGCGACGGCGGTGGCTCGCCTCGACCCGTCGGGCGGCGCGGCGGAGGTGCGAGAGCTGCTGGCCGGAGCGGAGGCCGATGCCGAGACCGCGGGATGCGGACGCTGCCGCTCGGAGGTCCGCCTCGTGGGAGCCGAGGCCCTGGCCAGGGTCGGCGACCTCGAGGAGGCGCGGGCCGCGCTCGAGCGGGGCCGCGAGGCACTGACCACCGATGCCTGGCTCGGCGCGCGGGCCATGTTGGCCGAGGGCGCGATCGAGGCCGCGAGGGGAGGGACCGAGACCTTGGGGGCGTTCCTCGGGGAGGCGGAGCGGCAGGGGCTGGTCATGGACGGCCTCTGGGCCCGCCTCGCGATGGCCGCGGCGGACGCGGGGGGCGGCGACCGCCATCGGGCGGCGAAGCTGCTCCGCGAGGTGGGGCGAACGGCCGAGCGGATCGGGGCGGTGACGGAGCAGCGCCTCGCCGAGCAAAGGCTGCGGGCCCTCGGTGTGCGCACGTGGAAGCGAGGCGCCGGGTCGGCAGCCCTCACCGAACGCGAGCGTGAGATCGCGGGCCTGGTGGCGGCCGGCGCCAGCAACCCCGAGATCGCCGCGACCCTCTTCCTCTCGCGCAAGACCGTCGAGCGGCACGTCTCGAACATCCTCGCCAAGCTGGGCGTCGACAACCGCACGCAGCTCGCGGCCCGTATCGGAGGAGGGGATGAGGGAGCTCCCCGATGAACCTCTCCCCTACGCGTCGCTAGCGTCGGCTCGAACGGCCCCTCACGGGGCCCGCACAGGAGGTCGAGCCATGGCATGGAGACCGGCGACGATGCTCATCGCGCTGATGGTCCTGGAGACGGCGTGCGGCGCCGGTGCCGAGCCGGCCGCCGTCGAGGAGCAGGACGAGGCCCCCGCCTCCTCGACGGAGACCGCGCGCGACGAGGGCCTCTCCCGTGAGATCGATCCGAACAAGACCCAGGTCAGGATCACCGCCAGCGGGATCGCCTTCGACACGGATCGCCTCGTCGCGCCCGCGGACGAGCCCTTCCAGATCGTCCTCGACAACCAGGACGACCTGGAGCACAACGTCGCGGTGTTCGAGACGATCAGCGGCGTCCCGGTGTTCCGCCACCCGCTGTTCCGAGGGGAGCTGCTCCGAGGCCCCGTGGAGATCGTCTACGACGTCGACGCGCTTCCCGAGGGGAGGTACGTGTTCTACTGCGACGCGCACATCGCGGAGAAGATGAAGGGCGACTTCATCGTTCGATGAGGTAGGAGGGCGCCCGGGCGGCCCTGGCCGCCCGGGCGCCCTCCCTACCGGGGCTGAAGCAGGCGGGAGTCCACCCAGCCGGTCCAGCCGTTCGACCCCATCACCTGCGCCCAGGCTCCGCGCTGCTCGACCACCTGAAGCTCGACCCCGCCGGCGAGCTGCGCGGCGACCGGGGCGCTCGGGTCCGGCGTCGCCCAGGCGCTCATCCCGCCCTCAGGCACCTTGTGGGTCGGGGCGAAGGTCGAGGCCGCGGGCGGAGGCGGAGGCGCGGCGGCCGCCGCCATCGGCGTGGTGGCGTCCCGCGGCCCCGGCTCGGGCTGGACGGGCTCGGGCTCCACCGGGGTGGGCGCGGGGGCGAACGCGTCCCTGGCCCCGGCCCGCTCGAGCGTGTCGTTCGCCCCCCCGCCCGACCGCAGCAGCTCGGTGAGCGCGGTCATGAACGTGTGCCGGCTCAGCCCGTCCTCGTAGACGATCGTGGACATCTCGAGCACCGGCGACGTGGCCTCCTCGCGACGGACGCCCAGGCCCGAGAGCGGGGGGAGCCGCCCGATGTCCCTGGCCGCCTTGTCGAAGTGCCCGCGCTCCTTCTCGGGGGTCGTGTCGGCCGGCAGCGTCCACGCCCGGACGATCGCCACGCGGTCGCCGCCGGCGCGCTTGCGCACCTCGGCCCTGCCGGCCCGCGCCCCCTCGCCCTCGACGACGAGGACGAAGTCGAACTCCGGGTCCTCCCGGCGGTCCGCCACGGAGAGACCGTCCTCGGCCCCGATCCAGCCCTCGATCCTCTCTCGCGTCATCGCTCCTCCTCCGTCTCGGGCACGACCGCCACGGCCGTCACCTCCACGAGCGCCGCGGGCTCGAAGAGCCCCGACACCTCGACGAGCGCCATCGCCGGGTAGTGCCTCCCGAAGTGCCGCCGGTACGCCTCGCCGATCTCGCTCGACGCTTCCCGGTACGCCCGGACGTTCGTCGTG
>DATKBL010000082.1:0-7493 GCA_035513995.1 Actinomycetota bacterium | reverse complement strand
GACCGAGGCTGTGTTCGAGGGGCGCAAAGGGGGGCGCATCTACGAGGTGCACGCGGACGGCCGCGAGTCCGAGTGGGGACGCGTGCTCGCATGGGAGCGGCCGAGCCGCGTCCTGTACTCCTGGCAGCCGAACCCCGATCGCTCGGCGACGACCGAGGTCGAGGTGCGGTTCCGCGAGGTCGAGGGCGGCACCCTAGTCGAGCTCGAGCACCGCGGCTGGGAGCGCCTGGGCGACGACGCGGCGGCCGTCAGGGCCGACTACGACGGAGGGTGGGTGCTCGTCCTCGGCGCCTACGAGCGCGCGGCCGGCTGATCCTGGAGCCAGGCGATCTCCCCAGGGGGGACATGGTCGCCGAGAGCGCGACCGCGCAGGAGCAGCCGGATCACCCCGCCGTGGGTGACCACGACGTGCACCCCGGGAGACAGGCCGGAGACGAACTCGCCGACGCGGTCCGCGAGCTCGGCCACCGACTCCCCGTCCGGCGCGCGGAACCCCTCGAACCGGGTCAGCGCGTCGCGCATGGGAGCGGAGAGGTCCTCCCACCGCGCCCCGTCGATCGCTCCGAAGTCCAGCTCGCGAAGCCTCGGATCCGGCGCCGCCTGGAGGCCCGCCAGCCCGGCGGTCTCCCGCGCCCGGAGCAGGTCCGACGACCACGCGCCTCGAGCGAGGGACTCCGCCCGTGCTCGGAGGGCCCGTGCCTCTTCCCGCCCGCGAACACTCAGCGGGACGTCGCTCCAGCCGCAGAGACGGCCGGCCTCGCTCCACGTCGTGGAGCCGTGCCGGATCAGCAGCAGCCGAACGCCGCCCGGGATCGGCACGAGCGCGGGACTCACCGCCACCAGACCGCCCCCGGCCATCCCTGACCGACGACCGCCGCGGCGAGCAGCAGCACCAGCACCTCACCGACCTGCTGGGCCGCGCCGAGCACATCGCCGCTCACGCCCGGCAGCCGGCGAGCGGCGAGCCGGCCCACCCCGAAGGAAGCGCCCACCACGAGCGCCGCGACCGCCGGAAGCCAGAGCCCGACACCCGCCGCAGCCAGGGCGAGGCCCACGATCAGCGCCAGCCATGCCGCCCCGGGCGCGACGTGGGCGGCCGTCTCGGCCCCCAGTCCCTCGCGGTCCGGATCCCGGGCACCGGCGAGCAGCCCCACCGCCGCCCCCCGGCTGGCGGCGTGGGCCGCGGGAATCCAGGCGAGCGCCGCCCACGGGCCCAGCGAGGCGATCGCGCCCACCCGCGCCAGCAGTCCGAGCGCCATCGCCGCCACCCCGTAGGTCCCGTGCGCCGGATCCTTCATGATCCGCCGCGCCTCATCGGGGTTCCGCCCCCCGAGACCGTCGGCGACGTCGGCGAGACCGTCCTCGTGCAGCGCGCCGGTCAGCAACGTGCCGGCCGCCACCGCCACCACGGCGGCCGGCAGGGACCCCCACACGAGGCCGCCCGCCGCGTAGACGCCGGCCACCGCGGCCCCCACCAAGGCGCCCACGACCGGGAACCACGGCAGGGACCGCGCCACCTCGGGAGCGCCGTGCCCACGATCGGCGGGGATCCGCGTCAGGAACGCCAGCGCCCCGCGCAGCCCGCGGGTCACACGCCCCACTCCTCGAAGGTGGCCACTCGCGTGACCGCCGCGGCAGCGGCGCGCACCAGAGGCACGGCCAACAGCGCGCCGCTCCCCTCCCCGAGCCGAAGGTCGAGATCGAGGAGGGGGCGCATCCCCAGCTTCTCGAGCAGGAGGGCGTGGCCGGGCTCCGAGGAGCGGTGGCCCGCGAGGCAATGGGCCAGCGCTCCGGGCGCCCACGCCTCGAGCGCCGCGGCCGCGGCCGTCGCGACGAACCCGTCCAGGATCACCGGCACCGACCGAAGCCTCGCCTCCACCAGCCCACCCGCGATCGCGGCCAGCTCGGCCCCGCCCACCTCACGGAGGACCTCGCGGGGCGGCGCGTCGTCTCCGACGCGCCGCCGCGCCCCCTCCACCACCTCCAGCTTCCGCGCGTACGTCCTCTCGTCGACGCCGGTCCCCCGCCCGGTCCACTGCTCGACCGGCCCCCCGAACAGGGTCGCGGCCACCGCGGCCGCGGCGGTCGTGTTCCCGATGCCCATCTCCCCCAGCACCAGCAGGTCGCATCCCGTCTCCGCGACCGCCCGCCTCCCGGCCGCGACCGAGGCGGCGAACCGCTCCGCGTCGAGCGCCGGCTCGACGCGAAGGTTCCCGGTCGGGCGGCCCACGCCGACGTCCACGACAGCGAAGGCCGCGCCGACCTCGGCCGCCAGGACCGGCGCAGTGGCCGCGCCCGCGCGGAGCGCCTCGAGCATCGAGGCGGTCACCTCGGCCGGATAGGCGCTCACCCCCTCGACGGCCACGCCGTGGTCCGCGACGAACACGACGCACGCGGGCGAGGACACTCGAGGAGGCGCCCCTCGCCACCCGGCCAGCCACACCGCCACCTCGTCGAGCCTGGCGAGCGCCCCCATCGGCCGGAGCGCCCTGCCCGCTCGCGCCTCCACCGCCTCTCGCGCGGCCTCGTCGGGAGGCGGCAGGCTCTCCAGGAGCCGCCCCAGCTCCCCGACCTCACCCACCGCCGGCCTCGAGGGTCGAGGGGTCCGCGAGCGGCACGACCCGCCCGGCCACGACGAGCACAGCCCTCGAGGCGCGCGCCGACCAGATCGCGTTGACCCGCCCCAGGAGATCGCGATATCGGCGCGCCAGCGGATGCATCGGCACGATGCCCGCGCCCACCTCGTTCGTCACCGCGATCGTGGCGCCCGCTCGGTCCCGAGCCCGCTCCGCCGCCCGCTCCGCCCTCGCCACCACCTCGTCGTCGTCGCACCCATCCTCGAGGAGGTTCGAGACCCACAGCGTCAGGCAGTCCACGATCGTCGTCGCCCGATCCCCCGCCCGCTCGAGCGCGTCCTCGAGGTCCAGCGGCTCCTCGATCGTGGACCATCCGGAGGGGCGGTCCGCCCGGTGTCGGCGGATCCTCTCGGCCATCTCCTCGTCGCTCGGCCTCGCCGTCGCCACGAACGCCACGGCCGCGCCCGCCCTCGAGGCGAGCGAGATCGCGACGTCGGATTTTCCCGCGCGGGCGCCCCCGATCAGCAGGGTCAGCCCTCCGCTCACGCCGGCTCCTCCCGCTCCGCCGCCGGCGCGACGACCGAGGCGTCCCGGGTCGGGATCACCACGACGCCCCCCCGATCGTCCTCCAGGATCCGAACCCGCGCTCCGTAGTGGGTCCGGATCGTGGACTCGGTGAGCACCTCGCGGACCGAGCCCTGCGCCGCGAGCACTCCCCGATCCAGGAGGAGCAGGCGCTCGGCGAACTGTCCCGCCAGCGTCAGGTCGTGCATCGCGCCCACGACGGTCAGCCCCTCCTCGCGCCGCAGGGCGTCGATCAGCTCGAGCGCGTGCTGCTGATGCCCGACGTCGAGGGCGCTCGTGGGCTCGTCGAGCAGGAGGACGGGGGCCTGCTGGGCCAGCGCCCGCCCGATGATCGCCCGCTGCAGCTCGCCGCCGGAAAGCGTGCCGAGCGGACGCTCGGCGAGGTCCTCGAGCTCGAGGCGGAGCAGCACCCGAGCCGCCACGTCGAGGTCGCCGGTGCCCTCGCTCCCCAGGTAGGAGATGTACGGCGTGCGGCCGGTCAGCACGTAATCGATCACCGACATCGCCTCGGGCACGACGGGGCGCTGGGGCACGTACGCCACGAGGCGGGCCACCGCACGCCGGGACATCGCCGCCACCGGCTCGCCCCCGAGGAGGATCGCTCCTCCGTGAGGCACCAGCCCGGCCACCGCGCGCAGCAGCGTGGTCTTCCCTGCCCCGTTCGGACCGATCAGCCCGGTCCACGACCCCGCGGCGATCGCCAGGTCGACCCCCCGCAGCGCGGGCGTCCCGTCGTAGGCGGCCGTCACCCCTCGGAGCCCGATCCCGATCACGCCATCCCCCTCGAGCGCCGGAGGACCAGCAGGAAGAACGGCGCGCCGAAGAACGCGGTCACGACGCCGATGGGGATCTCGGCGGGGGACAGGATCGTGCGGGCCGCCAGGTCCGTGACAATGAGGAACGCGGCGCCGAACGCGATCGACAGCGGGAGCACCAGCCGGTACGAGCCGCCGAACGCCAGACGCACCGCGTGGGGAACGATGATTCCCACGAAGCCGATGAGGCCGCTGACCGCGACGGCAGCCGCGGTGGCGAGGCTCGCCGCGATCACCACGACCAGGCGGACTCGGCCCGCGCGGACGCCCAGGCTCTCGGCCTCCTCGTCTCCGAGGCTGAGGACGTCGAGCAGCCGGCGATGGAGCACGAGGACCACCCCGCCGACGAGCAGGTAGGGAGCGACCAGGGCGACCTCGCGCCAGCTCACGGTGCCCAGGGTCCCCAGGATCCACGCGAACACCTGACGCAGGGTGTCGTCCTCGCGCTGCTGGAAGTACGTCTGGACGGCCGTGAGGAACGAGGCCACGGCCACGCCCGCGAGGATCAGGGTCCCGCTCGTCCGGGAGCGCCCCACCGAGCGTCCCAGCGCGTACGCGGCGCCCACGCCCACGAGCGCCCCGATGAAGGCCGCCGCCGGGAGCGGGCCGACGGGGCCCTCCGACGACGGCAGGTAGACGACGGCGAGCGTAGCCCCGAGGCCCGCCCCGGCGGCGGCCCCCAGCAGGTACGGATCCGCCAGCGGGTTCCTGAACACGCCCTGGTACGCCGCGCCGGCCATCGCCAGGGCCGCCCCGACCATCCCTCCCACGACCACGCGTGGGATCCGGATCTGCCAGAGGATCGCCTTCTCGGTCTCCCCCAGCCCCGACTCCACCGCGACGAGAGGAAGTCGGTCGACCAGCTCGCGCAGGACCCCCGCCGGCGACAGCCCGACCGGCCCCACGAGCACTCCCGCCAGGGCCGCCGCGGCGAGCGTCCCCAGCGCGACCACGAGGAGCCGAGGGCGCAGCCGCGTCGGCCTGAAGGGCAGCCGCGCCTCCTCGACCGTCGCCGCCATCAGGACTCCGCCCCCGCCCGCGTCACGGACCCGACCACGACCTCCAGGAGGTCCACGACCCGAGGGCCCCACCGCGAGGCGATGTCGTCGTCGAGCTCCACGACGTTCCCCCTCCGGACGGCCTCGATCCGCTCCCACCCGGGACGCCCGGCCACCGTCTCCGCCGACTCGCCGCAGCACTTCGTGTCGGCGAGGAAGATGAAGTCGGGGTTCGCGGAGACGATGTACTCGGAGCTCAGCTGCGGGTACCCGCTGCCGGCGCCCTCGGCCTCGTCCGCGATGCTCTGGAGCCCCACCATCGCGTACACCTGCCCGATGAACGTGTCCGAGGTCACCGTGAAGAAGGTCGGATCGAGCTCGTGGTAGTAGGTGGGCGCCTGCACCCAGTCGGGCACCTCCTCGAGGAGCTCGTCGATCTCCCGCTGCATGTCTCCGACGACCGCCTCGGCCCCGGAGACCGCTCCCGTCATCTCCCCCAGCGCCAGGATCTGCTCGTAGGTGCCGTCGAGGTCCTCGGCGGCCGGCTGCAGCGCCACGGGGATGTCGAGGCCCTCCAGCGAGTCCACGAGACCGCCGATGTCGTTCGCGATCACGACGAGGTCGGGCTCGTAGCCGGCGATCGCCTCGATGTTCGGCTCGAAGCCCGAGAGATCGGTGACCGGCGCCTCGGGCGGGAAGTTCGACTGGTCGTCCACCGCGACGACCTGGCCCCCGGCGCCGATCGCGAACAGCATCTCAGTGGCGGTCGGCGAGAGCGAGACGATCCGCTCGGGCCGCTCCTCGATGGTCACGGACCCGTTCGCCGCCTCGACCGTGACGGGGAACCCGCCCTCCGGCGAGGGTGAGGGCGAGGGCCCCGCCTGCGGATCGACCTCGCCGCCGCACGCCGCGACCGCCAGGCAGAGGATGAGGACCATGCCGGTCCGGCGAAGCATGCTGCCTCCTTCCCGGCCGTCGAGCGCGGCCGCGTCGGCCGCCCCTCGGGACCTGGAACGAAGCAGGCCCCCTCACCGGGGGCCGAACGAGCCGCCTCCGGATCGCGAGGGACGGAACTCCCTTCCGAGGCAGGTCTCCTGACTTCCGGATCGTCGCTTCCCCGAGCCTTCCCAGGGCCTGAGCCCCAGTGGCATCCCTCGGGATCGCTCCCCGGTCACAGTGGCGCGACCGTGCCGGACTCTCACCGGCTTCCCTTTTCAGCCCCGGCGGGGGAGCCGTCCCCGCCGTTGCCACCTCGAACCGTCCCCCCGATTCTCGCGCACGAGACCCGGCGGAGACAAGCCGAGCGGGCTCAGGCCTTCCGGGCCACCCTGCGCGCGCGCTTCACCACGGAGTAGAGCGAGAAGGCCAGCAGGGCGAAGCCGAGGATCGCTCGCACCTGCTCCGCCGACAGGCCGGTCCGTGAGGCAACCCTGCGCGCGATGGGGTCACCCAGCTTCCGGGGCAACCCGGTCAGCGAGGCGTCGCCCAGCGCCGTCATCTTGGAGGTCATGGCCTGCTTCTTCCCGGTGAAGCCGCGTTCAACCCGAAGAAAGAGTGCCAAAAGCAGGGGTGAACCTTGCGTCGCCTGGCTCGGCCGGTGTACAAACGCTCTGGAACCGCGGGAGTCTTCGGACTCTCGCGGTTCCGTCTTTCTAGCCCCCCTTCGTGGCCAGCACGGTCATGCCCCCGGCCCCCTCGGGCGTCGGCCGGTCGGGAGCCGCCCACCGCACCTTCCCGAACCGCCGCGCCCAGGCCGAGGCGATCGGGAAGACCACATGCTGGAGCCACCAGTTCGACAGGCGAGGGAAGGCAGACATGAAGCCCGTCCCGAACCGAGCCAGCGCGGGCCGGACCTGCGCGGGACGGGTGGTGTAGCCCTCGGGGCTCAGACCGGATCCGCGGATCTTCTCCAGGAGCTCCTCCGGCTCGTACCGGCGAACGTGCGCGCAGGCGTCGTCGATCGCCGACCACAGCGACATGTGGAGGGGCACCGAGACCAGGGCCGTCCCGCCCGGGCGCAGCACCCGGACGATCTCGGAGAGGAGCCGCTCATCCTCCTCCACGTGCTCGAGCAGCTCCAGGGCGAAGACGGCGTCGAACGCGCCGTTCCGGAAGGGAAGCTTCCAGCCCCCGGTCCGCACTCCTCGGCCGCCGGCGTCGACCAGCGCCCGGAGCGCGCGAGGGGAGCTCTCGACGAAGAAGGAGCCGCGCGCGGGTGCGGTCGGCCGCAGGCCCGAACCGATCTCCAGCACGCGGGCATCCCGGAGGCGCGGCTCGAGGTGCCTCCACAGGTGGGGACGGAGCTGCACGACGCGGCGCGAGCTCCAGCGATCCTCGTAGACGCCGGCGTTGTCCCTGCGGGGATCGGGCCGGTCATGCGGAAGGGCTCTGGGCTTCACCCGCAAACGATACCCGTTCCCTCGCCCCATACGCGGGGCGAGGCGGGGTCAGGCTTCGCAGCTCCGGAGCGTGTCGGTCCCGGGTCCCCCGCGGCACCGATCGCGCCCACCCCCGCCGAC
>DATKBL010000081.1:0-6555 GCA_035513995.1 Actinomycetota bacterium | reverse complement strand
GGGGTGTGCTTCGCGCCCGACCCGTCCCCGCGGCGATGGGTCGACCTGGCCGTGCAGGCCGAGGGCGCCGGCTTCGACTACGTCTGGATGTGGGATTCGCACGTTCTCTGGCAGGACATCTATCCGATCTTCACGCTCATGGCCGCCGAGACCGAGCGGATCCGCATGGGCCCCCTGGTGACCAACCCCGTCACGAGGGACCCCACGGTCACGGCGAGTGTCCTGGCGACCCTGGACGACATCTCGGGGGGCAGGATGGATATGGGGATCGGGCGGGGGGACAGCGCGCGCCGAGTGATCGGGAAGACGCCCGTCTCCGTCGAGCGCATGGAGTGGGCCTCGGATCTGATCCGCGACCTCGTGGCCGGGCGCGAGGTCGACTACGACGGGACGCCGATCAAGCTGGGGTGGGCCCACTGGGAGCTCCCGGTGTGGATCGCGGCGTACGGTCCGAAGGCCCTGCGAGCGGTGGGCCGCGTCGCCGACGGGCTGATCATGCAGCTGGCCGACCCGTTCATCCTGGAGTGGTCGCTGGGCTACGTGCGCCAGGGGGCCGAGGAGGCGGGCCGAGACCCCGATGCGATCCGCATCATGAGCGCGGCCCCCACCTTCATCTCCGACGACCTCGCCGCCGCGCGCGAGCAGGTCCGCTGGTTTCCGGCGCTCGTCTCCAACCACGTGGTGGATCTCGTCAATCGCTACGCGAAGGACGAGCTGCCCTCCGAGCTCACCGACTTCATCGTGGCGCGCGAACACTACGACTACAGCGAGCACGGCCAGCAGGGGGCCGAGCACGCCAGCTTCGTGTCCGACGACATCGTGGACCGCTTCTGCGTGATCGGCACGGTGGACGAGTGCAAGGAGAAGCTCCGGGAGCTGGAGCGGCTGGGCGTGGACCAGTTCAACGTCTACGCCATGTCCGTGGACGGCCCGGACGCGATCATCGAGACGTACGGCAAGGAGATCATCCCCGAGTTCTCGTGAGAGGGAGGAGACCATGACCACGGTGCGGGCGGCGATCATCCAGGCATACGCCAACATGCCCAAGGACGAGGCCATCGACAAGCACGTCGAGCTGATCGGGAAAGCCGCGGCCGAGGGCGCGCAGATCACGGGGCTCCAGGAGATCTTCAACGGCCCATACTTCCCCGCAGAGCAGGACGCCAAGTGGTACGCGGAGGCCGAGCCGGAAGACGGCCCCACCATGAGCCGCATGCGCGAGGTGGCCAAGCAGCACAAGATGGTGCTCGTCGTGCCCTGGTACGAGGAGGCCCAGACCGGCGTCTACTACAACTCCGCGGCGGTGATCGAGGCCGACGGCACGGTGCTCGGGAAGTACCGCAAGACGCACATCCCCCACGTGGGCCCGTGCTTCTGGGAGAAGTTCTACTTCAAGCCGGGGAACCTCGGGTACCCGGTCTTCGAGACCTCGGTGGGGAAGGTGGGCCTGATCATCTGCTACGATCGCCACTTCCCCGAGATCGCCAGGGCGGTGGGCCTGAAGGGCGCCGAGCTCGTCTTCAACCCCTCCGCCACCGTCGAGTCGCTCTCGAAGCATCTCTGGGAGCTTGAGCAGCCGGCGCACGCCGTGGCGAACGGGTACTGGATCGCGGCCATCAACAGGGTGGGGGTTGAAAAGCCGCTGAACAGCGCGAAGTTCTACGGCTCGTCGTACTTCTGCGACCCGCGGGGCCAGATCGTGGCCCAGGCCTCCGACTCCGAGGACGAGGTCCTGGTGACCGACCTCGACCTGGACCTGATCCGGGAGGTCCGGAACACCTGGCAGTTCATGCGGGACCGGAGGCCCGAGACCTACGGCGAGCTGACCGAGCTGCTGCCATGAGCGACGGGGGCGCCGAGGAGCTCCTGGCGAGACACAAGGAGGTCATGCCCTCCTGGCTCCTCCTGTACTACGACGAGCCGATCGAGCTGGTCCGGGGCGAGGGGACCAGGGTCTGGGACGGGGCGGGGAAGGAGTACCTGGACTTCTTCGGTGGGATCGTCACCACGATCTCCGGGCACGTGGTCCCGAAGCTCGTGGAGGCTCTGACCGAGCAGGCCAACAAGATCGCGCACACCTCCACCGTGTACCTGATCCGGCCCATGGTGGAGCTGGCCGAGCGCCTCACCAAGCTGGCCCCGATCGATCCCCCGGTGAAGGCCTTCTTCGTGGGGTCGGGGACCGAGGCCGTCGAGGCCGCCCTGCTCTTCGCCACGTCGATGCGCCGCTCGAACGAGGTGATCGCCCTGCGGAACTCCTACCACGGGCGGTCGTTCGGAGCGGTGGGGATCACGGGCAACAAGGGGTGGTCGGCGACGTCGTTCTCGCCGCTGAACGTCTCCTACGCGCTGTCGCCCTACTGCTATCGATGCCCGCTGGGGCTGGAGTACCCGGACTGCGGGGTGGCCTGCGCCGAGGACCTCCGCAACGTGATCGAGACGACCACCACCGGGGAGCCCGCGGCCATGATCGCGGAGCCGATCCAGGGCGTCGGGGGCTTCGTCACGCCTCCCCCCGAGTACTTCCCGATCGTGAAGTCGATCCTCGACGAGTTCGGCATCCCCTTCATCGCCGACGAGGTGCAGACGGGCTTCGGTCGGACCGGGGAGTCGTTCTGGGGCATCGAGTCGTCCGGCGTCCAGCCCGACGCCGTCGTCTTCGCCAAGGGGCTGGGAAACGGGATGGCGATCGGGGCCGTGGTGGGCAGGACCGAGCTGGTCGACTCGCTCCGCGGCAACTCGATCTCCACGTTCGGGGGGAACCCGCTGGCCTCGACGTACGCGCTCGCCAACCTCGACAACATCGAGGAGGAGGATCTCCAGCAGAACGCCTACAAGGTGGGGGACTACCTGATGCGCGGGCTGAAGGACCTCGAGGACCGCTACGAGGTCGTGGGCGAGGTTCGCGGGAAGGGCCTGATGGTGGGCGTGGAGCTGGTGAAGGACGGGGAGTCCAAGGAGCCGGGAGCCGAGGAAGCCGGCCGCGTGATGGAGCGCGCCAAGGAGGAAGGCCTGCTCGTGGGCAAGGGCGGCCTCTACGGTAATGTGCTGCGGCTCTCCCCACCGCTCAGCCTGACCGAGGAGGAGGCGGCGCGAGCCATCGAGACGCTCGACGTGACCTTCGGCGAGATCGAGCGGGGCGTCTGACGGTGCGCACGCTGATCCGGAGCGGTACCGTCGTGACCGCGACCGAGGAGTCGGCGGCCGACGTCCTCGTCGAGGACGAGCGGATCGCCTCGATCGGCGTGAGCCTCGACGTCGAGGCAGACAAGGTCATCGACGCGACGGACCGGTACGTGATCCCCGGCGGCGTGGACGTTCACACCCACTACGATCTCCCGTTCGGGGGTTCGTTCTGCTCCGACGACTTCGGGACCGGGACCCGCGCGGCCGCCTTCGGGGGCACGACCACATCCGTGGACTTCGCCCTCCAGGACTACGGCGAGTCGCTCCGCCAGGGGCTCGATCGGTGGTTCGAGAAGGGGCAGAAGGCCCAGACCGACTACGGCCTCCACATGATCGTGCGAGAGGTGAACGACGGTGTCCTGAAGGAGATGGACGAGCTGATCGGCGAGGGGATCACCTCGTTCAAGCTGTTCATGGCCTACCCGGGCGTGTTCATGCTGGACGATGCGGCCATCTTCCGGGCGATGCAGCGGGCGGCCGACAGCGGCGCCCTGATCATGATGCACGCCGAGAACGGGGGGCCCATCGACGTGCTCATCAAGCAGTACCTCGCAGAGGGGAAGACCGATCCCATCAACCACGGGCTCACCCGTCCGGCCGAGATGGAGGGCGAGGCCGTCCACCGGGTCTTCAAGCTCGCGGAGCTGGCCGGCGCCCCCGCCTACATCGTCCACCTCTCCTCTCGGGACGCCCTGCGGGCGCTCCAGGAGGCGCGGGATCGAGGGGTGGCCGCGTTCGCCGAGACCTGCCCCCAGTACCTGTTCCTCAGCATCGACGACCTGGGCCGCCCCGGCTTCGAGGGCGCGAAGTTCGTCTGCTCCCCGCCGCTCCGCCCCAAGGACCACCAGGAGGACCTGTGGAGCGGCTTGGCCCAGGGGGACCTGCAGGCGGTCTCCACCGACCACGCGCCGTTCAACTACAAGGGGCAGAAGGACATGGGGAAGGACGACTTCGCGAAGATCCCCAACGGGCTCCCCAGCGTGGAAGACCGCGTCACGCTGATGTTCCAGCGCGTGGTCGAGGGCAAGCTGACCCCGTCGAGATGGGTGGAGCTGATCGCGACGAACCCCGCCAAGATGTTCGGGCTCTACCCGCGGAAGGGCACGATCGCCCCCGGCTTCGACGCCGACATCGTCGTCTTCGACCCGAGCCACGAGCGCGTCCTCTCCTCGGAGACGCACCACATGAACGTGGACTACTCCTGCTACGAGGGGATGTCGGTCAAGGGTCTGCCCGAGGTCGTGATTCAGCGAGGCAACGTCCTGGTGGAGGGCGGCGAATGGCACGGGGCCGAGGGTCGAGGGAAGTTCGTCCCCAGGAGCAGGTTCCAGGAGCCATAAGAGGGTGATGAGATGAGCACGGTCGGAAGCTTCATCGGCGGGGCGCTCCGCGAGCCGGGAAACGGCGACGTCCAGGTGGACCCCGTCTTCGACCCCGCTACGGGCGAGACGATCGCGTCGCTCCACTACTCCACGGCCCAGGAGATCGATGACGCCGTCCGTGTGGCGGCGGAGGCCTTCCCCGCGTGGGCGAACACCCCGGTCCCCGACCGGGCCCAGGTGATGTTCGCCTTCAAGGCCCTGCTCGAGGAGCACGTCGACGAGCTGGCCAGGCTGGTCGTCCGCGAGAACGGGAAGACCCTGCCCGAGGCCACCGGAGAGGTGCGGCGGGCGATCGAGGTGGTGGACCTAGCCTGCGGGGCGCCGACCCTGCTCATGGGGACGAACCTCGATCAGATCGCCGACGGCATCGACGAGGAGCTGGTCCGCTTCCCGGTGGGCGTGTGCGCGGGGATCACCCCGTTCAACTTCCCGAACATGGTGCCGCTCTGGATGATCCCGGTGGCGCTGGCCGCCGGGAACACGTTCGTCCTGAAGCCCTCGCAGCGGACGCCGCTCTCGGCGATGCGGATCGCGGAGCTGCTCGCCGAGGCCGGGTTGCCCGAGGGTGTGCTCAACGTGGTCCACGGAGCGAAGGAGGCGGTCGACGCCCTCCTCGTGCACCCGGAGGTTGCGGCGGTCTCGTTCGTGGGGTCGGTCCAGGTGGCCTCGTACATCTACGCCACCGCGGCCGCGAACGGGAAGCGGGTCCAGGCGCTCGGCGGCGCCAAGAACCACCTCATCGTGATGGACGACGCCGACCTGGAGAAGAGCGTTACCGCCCTCATCTCCTCCGCGTTCGGGAACGCGGGTCAGCGGTGCCTCGCCGGGAGCGTCGCCCTCGGCGTCGGGTCGGTCGGGGAGGCCCTCGTCCAGGAGCTCCGGGAGCAGGCCTCGGCCCTCACGCTCGGGCCGGGTCTGGAGCCGGGGACGGACATGGGCCCGGTGATCCGGGACGAGCGACGGAAGGAGCTGGTCGGCTACATCGACGAGGGCACCGAGGCCGGCGCGAGCCTGGCCCTGGACGGACGGGGCGTGGGTCCGTCGCAGGGGTTCTTCCTGGGGCCCACGATCTTCGACGGCGTGACGCCGGACATGCGCCTGTGGAAGGAGGAGATGTTCGGCCCGGTCCTCTCGGTGATGCGGGCGGCCGACATCGACGAAGCGCTGAAGGTGCTCAACGCCAGCACCTACGGCAACGCGGCCTCGATCTTCACCTCCTCGGGCGGGAACGCCCGGGAGTTCAGGCGCCGGGCCGAGGCGGGGATGCTGGGCGTCAACATCGGGGTGGCGGCGCCGATGGCGTTCTTCCCGTTCACGGGGTGGAAGGACTCGTTCTTCGGGGATCTCCACGCGACCGGGGCCGACGGCTTCCGGTTCTACACGAGGCAGAAGGTGGTCACGTCGAGGTGGTCGCTGCCATCGTCCCTGGACCACTCGCAGCCCGAGGGCCGCGGCCACTGAGTGACCCCTACGGGATTTGAACCCGTGTCTCCACCTTGAGAGAGGCGTTGAGCACGTCCCGGGTCGTCCTGCACCTTCCCGAGAAGCCCTGTTGATGCTGGTCAGGGCGATGCCACGGGACGGCCTCGGACGGAGCGGGACGCGGTAGGACGCTCCGACTGTGACCCAGACTGTGACCCAAGACGCGTAGATGCTCCCTCCCCGCTACGCTGAGCCCCGTGGCGGAGAATGAACCTCCCCCTGAAGCACTCCTGAAGGACTGGGCCGCAGGGACGCTGTGGGCCTTGCGACACGACGGGGTGGAGCGAGTACGGCAACTCTCTCCACTCGTCCAAGCCACCGTCTGGCAGGGGGCCGGTCGCATTTGGCCCGCCGTGGCGGAGGTTCACAAGCAGTACGGAGAGGCGGCGAAGGCCCTTGGTCCCGCGCAGCCGCTAGACGAGTCGGTCGCTGAGTCCCTGTTCCGCCAGTTGAGCTCGGAGATTCTGGTGCCCGAGGGATACGAGCAACAGATGGCTCAGTGTCG
>DATKBL010000080.1:0-15471 GCA_035513995.1 Actinomycetota bacterium | reverse complement strand
GACGTCGTAGGCGTGCAGGACCCCCGCGCAGTCGCCGAGGATCAGGACGTCGTCGACGATCGCCGGCGAGGTCCAGGTAGGGGGCGGGAGCCGGAACTCCCACCGGATGCGTCCCGTGTTCCGGTTGACGCCGAGGATCCGCCCCGTGTTGGTCGGAGCGATCACGAGCTGGCCGTGGAGGGCCGGGGTGGCCCAGATGCCGCCCGCGCCCCCCTCGCCGGGAACCGGCAGCGACCACACCAGCGGGTCGTCGGGCTCGCGGGGGTCCAGCTTCATGAGCTGCCCGACCTCCTCGGAGCGGGCGTTGAACCGCTCCAGCTCGGCGGCGACGTAGAGGTAGCCCTCTTGGTCGATCACGATCGAGGCGTCGATGTCGTCGCCGGCCCAGAAGCGGAACACGCGCCGGTGCCGCTCGCCCCCGGTCAGGATGTCCGAGACGTCCCACCCCTGGACCAGCCCTCCCGAGTTCGCGAAGTAGACCACGCCCTCGTGGAACGCGACCGAATTCTCGATCGAGACCTGCTGATCCCCGAGCGCCGACAGGAGCTCGTCGTCGTAGCCGGGGACCAGCATCCTCACTTGCGGGTTCACGGTGACCTTGCCCTGATCGTCGTAGCCTCGGTTCAGCCTCACGACGTAGAACCAGGAGTTCTCCCCACCCTGGAGCATGTGGTCGTCGATGATCAGAGGGGAGGCGTCCCAGTCGTCGTTCCAGGTCGGGTCGGGGGCGGAGTCGGAGTGGATGCTCCACAGCTCCTGCATCTGGCGGCCCCGGTCGAGCGCCAGGATACGCAGCTCGTTGTCGCGGGACCCCGTATAGAGGAGAGGGTAGCCGTCGGGGTCGCTGGTCACGGTCCCCTTGATCAGGTCGCCGGTCCTGAACGGCTCCCTGATCGGGCGGCCGCTCTCCCCGTTCAGGACGTGGACGGCGTAGTCGTAGGCGCCGAAGCGGACCTCGGTGCGTCCCTTCCACTCGACCACGTTGGGCTGTCCGGTCCACCCCGTGCCGCACCAGGTCTTGGTCTCTCCGAGGTTCGAGGACGTGCCGCAGAGCCCGCCCGAGCTCGGGTAGCGCCATAGGATCTCGGGGTCCTCGGGGACCGGCCCCCGCCCGTGATAGGTGCGGCTCGCGTTCCCCCGGAACGTGGTCAGCCCCTCGATCTCGGTGTTGATGGGGTCCGGGGTCCACCGAGGGCTCGGGGCCGGCTGCGGCGATGCCTCGCCCGCGGGGGTCGTCGGGGTCTGCGTGGGAAACCCGACCTCCGGGGGCGGCTCCGGGGCGGCCTGCGAGAACAGCCCGAACCGCCACGACGCCACCGCCGCCGTCCCCAACAGGAGCAGGACGATCAGCCCCGTGAACCCGAGGCGCTGGGCGAGTGACCCTTCCCGAGCGTGTCTCCCCTGCATCCTCGGCCATGCTAGGGGATGGCACCCGCGTGGACTGCCACCCTCTGTTCGGGGACACTTGCAGCCGGACCGCGCTATCCGAGGAAGAGGCGCCCATGACGAGCACGAGGGCCACGCCCGAAAGCCTCGACCACACCGGAGAGGATCTCCTCCGCTCCGAGCGATCGATGGTGGCCGTGCGCTGGGTCGCGGCGCTCTTCGCCCTGGTCCAGATCCTCGCGTACGATGACGCGCCGTACCCGAAGCAGGTCCCCGTGTTCGCCCTCGGGCTGGCGGCGGTCGGGCTCCTGGTCGTCGGGAACGCGGCGGTCTGGGTCGGGTCGCGCCGCGCCGCGGGCGTCGGCGTCCGCCGGCTCTCCCTCGCCGGCCTCGCGCTCGACGTCGTGGTCGCGGAGGCGATCGTCTGGCTCTGGGCCTTCGATCCCGGGTCGGCGCTGTGGGCCGTCCTGTACGTCCTCCCGCTCGAGGGCGCGATCAAGTTCCAGCTCCCCGGGGCGCTCGGAACGTGGGTCGTCGTCACCGCGCTCTACATCGGCCGCGAGTTCTGGGCCGACGGCGTCTACCCCGACGTCGATCTGCAGTGGAACAGCATCTCGTTCCGGATGGGGATCGGCCTGCTCATCGCCCTCGTGGGGGGGCTGATGGCTCGCAACCTCACCCGCCAGCGCGCGCTGGTCGAGGACGCCCTCGCCCGCCTCCGCAGGATCGACCGGCTGCGCTCAGGGCTCGTCTCGACCCTCGCGCACGACGTGCGGAACCCGATCGCCGCGATCCGCGGCACCCTCCGCGTCCTGCTCTCGCCCCGGGCGGGGCGACTGCCGAGGAAGACCCGTCTGGAGCTGCTCGGGAGCGCCGATGATCAAGCCGCCCGGCTGGAGCGTCTGGCGGTCGACCTCCTGGACCTCGCCCGGCTGGAGCGCGGGCGCCTGGAGCTCACCTTCCAGGAGGTCCGGCTCGCTCCGCTGGTCCGCCAGGCGCTCGGGTACCTGCAGGAGGGCGAGCAGGTGGAGGTCGAGGTCGGCGACGAGGTGGAGGTGCGCGCCGACGCCGGCCGCGTCGAGCAGATCGTCGTCAACCTGGCGGCGAACGCCCTCCGATACGGTCGTCCGCCGTTCGAGCTCGAGGTGGCGGCCCGGGACGCCCAGATCGTGATCGAGATGCGCGACCGGGGCGACGGCATCCCTCAGGAACAGCAGCTCACGCTCTTCGACCCGTTCCGTTCGGAGCGCGACACGGGGTCGGTCGGGTTCGGCCTGGCCATCGTGAAGGCTCTCTCCGAGGCGCACGGGGGTTCCGCCTCCTACCGTGACCTCGAAGGAGGCGGCGCCTGCTTCGAGGTCCGGCTCCCGATCGAGGGGCCTGGGCCCGCGTAGGCGACGAACCCTTCCCCTATCGGGCGCACACGCGTAGCATCCCTCCCGGGTCCTCGCTCGGACCCCTCGCGGGCGCTGCGCCGCGGTCGGTCGAAAGGAGCTGTCACGTGAGCCTATCCCCACTGATCGGCGCCCGTGCGGGCCGGCGCGTCTCGAGCGTCGTCGTCCCGCTCCTGCTGGCGGCCCTGCTGGCGCCGCCCCCGGCGTCGGCGGTGAGCCCGCCGGGCCTGTCGCTCGAGGCGACCGACGACTCGGTCGTCGTGTGGCGCTGGACCCCGCGCCAGATCCCCACGGACTTCGGCATCTGGGTCGCGGCCCCGGATGGCGACGTGGAGCTGCACGTGCGCCGGCCCGACTACACGGACCCGGTCGAGCTCACGCAGGTCGACTCGGTCACCGGCGACCTCCTGCGGACCCTGCCGGCCGACCTCCTGCGGGACTGGACCGGCCTGCGGAACTTCCTGCGTCTGCGCTTGACGAACGCGGCGGGGACACAGGTCGTGGGCAGGACGATCGACTTCTGCCCCAACACCTACCAGCGCGAGCGGCTGCACGACGGCGGCCCGCTCCAGCCTCGCTACCCCGAGTTCTGCGGCTTCCACCCGCTCACGCGCGGGATGGTCTGGGGGGTCGAGCACGGCTGGGCGGTCAACCCGTTCGACTGGGCGATCTCCACGCGGAAGAAGCTCCCGGACGGCGCGTACAGCCTCGAGGTCTGGATCGCCGAGCCCTACCGCTCGCTGTTCGAGATCCCCGATGAGGACGCGGAGGTCACGATCTCGCTGACCCTCCGGACCAGGCCTCGGCGACAGGGGCATCGAGCTCACGCGGCGCCGCCGTCCCGACCGTATGCCGCGGTGCCCGAGGTCGCCGACCCCGATCCCTCCACGCTCCCCGACCTCCAGGCACACCCGGCCTGGAACCTGGGGGTCAGGCGCGAGGGGGGAAGGGACCTCCTGCACTTCGCGGCCACCGAGTGGAACGCGGGGCCGCAGCCGCTGGTCGTGGAGGGGTTCCGACAGCAGGGCGCGGCGCGCAT
The DNA here is from genome assembly GCA_035513995.1 of Actinomycetota bacterium. Taxonomy (GTDB): domain Bacteria; phylum Actinomycetota; class UBA4738; order UBA4738; family CALAEC01; genus DASUTW01. The sequence continues at coordinate 11,652 of DATKBL010000080.1, read as the reverse complement.
GGACGCCTACCAGTACTTCTACGAGAACGGACAGCCGGTGGGGAAGTCCCAGGTCGGCGAGCTGGAGTTCGACAGCCAGCCGGGCCACGGCCACTGGCACTTCCTGCAGTTCGTCCGGTACTCGATCCTGGACGCCTCCGAGATGGAGGTGGTGCGGAGTCGGAAGGAGGCCTTCTGCCTCGTGCCGACCGATGCGGTGGACCTCACCGTGGAGAACGCCGAGTGGCGACCGCACCACGTGGGGCTGGGCTCGTCGTGCGGCCTCCCCCGCTCGCTCTGGATCCGGGAGACCCTCGACGTGGGCTGGGGCGACACCTACCTGCAAAACCTCCCGGGTCAGGCCTTCAACATCACGAAGCTGCCCAACGGCCCCTACTACGTGGCTGTCCACGTGAACCCGACCGGGGCGCTCCACGAGGCGGACACGACCAACAACCGGACCCTGCGGCTGATCCGGCTGCGAGGGAAGCCCGGCGCCCGCTGGGTGCAGGTCCCGCCTTGGAACGGGATCGAGATCTAGGGCGAGATCTCGAGCATGAGGTCGATTGCGCGGCGCGCGCGGCGCGCGATCGACCGCTCGACCTCCACCTCGAACACACCCTCGCGAAGCGTGCGGAGGAGCTTGGCCGGCGTGATCATCTTCATGTACTCGCAGACGGCGGTGTCCTTCAGCGGGAGGAAGGTCTTCTCCGGCGCCTCCTTCCGCAGGCGGTGAAGGATGCCGGTCTCGGTGGCGACGATGAATCGCTCCGCGGAGGAGTCCCGTGCCTCCCGGATCATCCCGCCGGTCGAGAGGATCTTCATCTCGGGGGCGTCGCCGGCCGCCGAGAGGTACATGCACTGCGTCGAGCAGCCGCACTCCGGGTGGACGAGGAACTCGGCGCCCGGCTCCGCCTCCAACGCCTCACGGATCTCCGCGGGGCCGATCCCCGCGTGGACGTGGCACTCCCCCATCCAGACGTGCATCTTCCGGCCGGTGACCTGTTCGACGTAGGCGCCGAGGAACATGTCGGGGAGGAACAGGATCTCGCGGTCCTCGGGGATCGAGCGCACCACGGCCACCGCGTTCGAGGACGTGCAGCAGATGTCGGTCTCGGCCTTCACCTCGGCCGAGGTGTTCACGTAGGAGACCACGACCGCGCCCGGATGCTCCGCCTTCCAGGCTCGGAGCTGGTCGGCGGTGATCGACTCGGCCAGCGAGCAGCCCGCCCCGAGGTCGGGGATCAGCACCGTCCGATCGGGCGAGAGGATCTTGGCGGTCTCCGCCATGAAGTGGACACCGCAGAAGACGATCGTGGACGCGTCGGCCTCGGCCGCCCTGCGCGACAGCTCCAGCGAGTCCCCGACGAAGTCGGCCACGTCCTGGATCCAGGGCAGCTCGTAGTTGTGGGCGAGGATCAGCGCGTCGCGCTCCTCGGCCAGCGCCCGGACGGCGGCGGCGAACACCTCGAAGGTCTCGAGGTCCGGGTCGCGGAGGTCGGGCTCGACGATGCTCATCGCCCACCCATGATACGGATGCTCACCCGGGAAGGAGCGATGCGATGTCTACGTCATCGTCGCGGAGGGCGTCCACGTCGGGACGGACCCCCGCCTTGATCAGGCGCATCCCCCGACGGACGTCGCGCGGCCGCCCTATCGAGAGCACCGACCGCACCCTCCCGTCCTGGAGGTAGAAGGCGGTGAAGTCGCGATCCTCGACCGACCCTCGGACCACGATCTCGTCCCAGGTGGCGGCGAACCCGCCCATCTGGAGGTTCACGTCGTACTGATCCGACCAGAACCAGTGGGGGTCGTCGAAGGGGTCCTCGGATCCGAGCATCGCCCCCGCGGCGTGCGCGCCCATCTTCAGCGCGTTGTCGAAGTGCTCGACGCGGATCCGGCCGAAGATCGGATGGTCGTGGCTCGCGACATCGCCCGCCGCGAAGACGCCGTCGGCGGCGGTAGCGCAGCGCGCGTCCACGGCGATGCCGTTCTCGACCTCGAGCCCCGCGGCCTCGGCCAGCTCGGTGTTCGGGATGATCCCCGCCCCGATCACCACCGCGTCGCCCTCGAGCGCCTCGCCGTGGTCGGTCTCCACGACCACGCCGCCGTCCGTCTCGCGCACCTCGCCCATCCCCGTCTCGAGGCGCAGATCCACGCCATGCTCCCGGTGGATCTCCGCGAGCACCCGCCCCATCCCCTCCCCGAGCACGCGGTTCAGGGGGGCCGGCCCTCGCTCGATCATCGTGACCTCGGTGCCCAGCCCTCGGGCCGAGGCCGCGACCTCGCATCCGATGAACCCGGCCCCGACGACGAGCAGGTGCTTCCCACCGCCCAGGTGGCTGCGGAGCCGGTCGGCATCCTCGACCGTGCGCAGGTAGCAGACCCTCTCGGACGGCTCGGCGCCGATCACCCTGGCCCGTCCGCCCGTCGCGAGCAGGAGGATGCGGTAGCGGAGCGACTCACCGCCCTCGAGCTCGACCGTGCGGTCCCCGACGTCGAGCGCCGTCGCGCGGACGCCGGTCCGCGCGTCCACCCCCCACTCCTCGTAGGAGCCGGTCGGGTGGAGGGGCAGCGCCTCCGCGTCGCTCTCGCCTCGCAGGTACTCCTTGGAGAGAGGCGGTCGCTCGTACGGGAGGTGGGGCTCGGCCCCCAGCAGGACGATCGGACCGTCCTCGCCCTCCTGCCTCAGCGTCTGGACCGCGGCGCCCGCCGCGAGCCCCGCGCCGACGATGACGACGGGGTCGCTCACCCGGAGATGAGGAGATCGTCGCCGTCCACGGCGGCCCTGTAGACCTCGATCGGCTCGGTGGCGGGAGGGCTGAGCACCTCGCCGGTCCGCAGGTCGAACTCGCTGCCGTGACAGGCGCAGATGATGGAGCCGTCCTCCAGGTCCCCGTCGTCGAGGGCGCAGTGCTTGTGCGTGCACTCGTTGCGGAACGCCAGCAGCTCCCCGCCGACGTTCGCCACCGCCACCTCGACGCCGCCCGCCTCGAAGGCGCGGATCTCCCCTTCTGGGATGCCGGCGGCGCCCGCGATCCTCGTCTCCTCCATGCATCCCCCTTGCTCGTCGACGGCCCTTATCCTATCGAGGGTGCCGGCCGGATTGCGGTTCGCGCGCTCGGAGCGGTCAAATGGCACCGTGGAACCCGTGCTGCTCGGCTCCGATTCCCTGTCCGCGGCGGACGTCGTCTCGGTGGCGCGCGGGGAGCGAGCGGTCGCGGTGGACGAGCGCGCGCTCCCCAGGATCTCCGAGGCCCGCTCCCGCGTCGAGGAGCACGTGGAGAGCGGCCGTCCGATCTACGGCATCACGACGGGGTTCGGCGCGCTGGCCGCGGTCCGCATCGAGGCGGACGACCTCGAGCGCCTGCAGCGCAACCTGATCCGCAGCCACGCGGCGGGCGCGGGCGAGCCGCTCCCCCGCGAGATCGTCCGGGGCATGCTCCTGCTCCGCGCACGGGCCTTGGCCGCGGGCCGCTCCGGCGTCCGGCCCGAGGTCGTGGAGCGCTTCGCGGCGCTCCTGAACGCGGGGATCACGCCGGCCGTCCCGAGCCGAGGGTCGGTGGGGGCCAGCGGAGACCTCGCACAGCTCGCCCACATCGCGCTGACGCTCATGGGCGAGGGCGAGGTGCTGACCGAGGGCGGGACGGAGCCTTCCGCCGAGGCCCTCCGCCGGGCCGGGATCGAACCCCTCTCCCTGCAGGCGAAGGAGGGGCTCGCGCTGATCAACGGCACCGAGGGCATGCTGGCCGTCGGGATCCTCGCCCACCACGACGCGAGCGAGCTGCTGCGGACGGCCGACGTGAGCGGAGCGATGACGATCGAGAGCGCGCTGGGGACCGACCGGCCGTTCGCCGAGGACCTGATGGAGCTCCGACCGCACCCGGGGCAGGCGGCCTCGGCCGAGAACCTCCGGCATCTGCTCGAGGGGAGCGAGATCGTGGCCGGGCACCGAGAGAGCGAGCACGCCGTGCAGGACCCCTACTCGATGCGATGCGCACCGCAGGTCCACGGCGCCGCGCGCGACGCGCACGCGTTCGCCGGGGAGGTCTTCTCCCGCGAGCTCGGCTCCGTGGTGGACAACCCCGTGATCCTGCCCGATGGGCGGGTCGAGTCGAACGGCAACTTCCACGGCGAGCCGCTCGCGCAGGCGCTGGACTTCCTCGGCATCGCGATGACCGGTCTCGCCAGCATCGCCGAGCGACGCACCGCGTGGATCCTGGGGATCGGCGCCGAGCGAGGCCTGCCGCCGTTCCTCTCGCTCGAGCCCGGCCTCGGCTCCGGCTACATGCTCGCCCAGTACACGCAGGCGGCCCTGGTATCGGAGTGCAAGGGCCTGGCCCACCCCTCGAGCGTGGACTCGATCCCCACCTCGGGACTCCAGGAGGACCACGTGAGCATGGGGTGGCACGGGGCGCTCCGGGCTCGCGAGGTCGTGGGCAGGGTGAGGACGGTGATCGCGGCCGAGGCGATGTGCGGGGCGCAGGCGCTGGACCTCCGCAGGCCCGCGGCGCCGGGCCGCGGGACCGAGGCCGCGCGCGCCGCGATCCGTGACCGTGTCCCCTTCCTCGAGCACGACCGGGAGGTGGCCGCCGACCTCCGCGAGGTCGAGGCCATGCTGCGCGACGGCTCGCTCGTCGGGGCCGTCGAGGAGGCGGTGGGGGCGCTCCGATGAGCCGCGAGGTCCGTGCGCCGCGCGGCACCGAGCTCTCCTGCAAGGGATGGCCGCAGGAGGCCGCCCTCCGGATGCTGATGAACAACCTCGATCCCGAGGTGGCCGAGCGACCCGAGGACCTGATCGTCTACGGCGGCACGGGGCGGGCCGCGCGGTCGTGGGAGGCCTACGACGCGATCGTCCGGTCGCTGCGCTCCCTCGAGGACGACGAGACGCTGCTGGTGCAGTCGGGGAAGCCGGTCGGCATCTTCCGCACGCATCGGCACGCGCCCCGCGTGCTGATCTCCAACTCGATGCTCGTCCCGAAGTGGGCCGACTGGGAGACCTTCCGCGAGCTCGAGCGCCAGGGGCTGACGATGTACGGCCAGATGACGGCCGGCTCCTGGATCTACATCGGGACCCAGGGGATCCTCCAGGGCACCTACGAGACGCTGGCCGAGCTGGCCTCGCAGCGCTTCAGCGGAACGCTCCGCGGGCGGATCGTGCTGACCGGAGGCCTCGGGGGCATGGGCGGGGCCCAGCCGCTCGCCGTGACGATGAACGAGGGCGTCGCGCTCGTGGTGGAGGTCGACCCCGCGCGGATCGAGCGGCGCGTCAAGACGCGGTACCTCGATCGGCAGACCGAGGATCTCGACGAGGCGGTCCGGTGGGCCGAGGAGGCCCGGGGCGAGGGAGAGGCCGTGAGCATCGGGCTGCTCGGCAACGCGGCCGAGACTCACCCCGAGCTCCTCCGCCGGGGCTTCTCGCCCGACGTCGTCACCGATCAGACCTCGGCGCACGACCCCCTCGAGGGGTACGTCCCTGCGGGGCTGACGCTGGACGAGGCGACCGAGCTCCGCGACTCGGATCCCGAGGAGTACGTCCGGCGCGCGCGGGCCTCGATGGCCACGCAGGTCGAGGCGATGGTCGGGTTCATGGACGGGGGCGCCGTCACGTTCGACTACGGGAACAACCTCCGGGCCGAGGCGAAGGAGGGAGGGGCGACGCGGGCGTTCGACTACCCGGGGTTCGTGCCGGCCTTCGTCCGTCCGATGTTCTGCGAGGGGAAGGGCCCGTTCCGCTGGGCGGCCCTCTCGGGCGATCCCGAGGACATCCTGACGACCGACCGGGCGATCGCCGACCTCTTCCCCGACGACGAGCGGCTCCACCGATGGCTGCGGATGGCCGAGGAGCGCGTCGCGTTCCAGGGACTCCCCGCGCGGATCTGCTGGCTCGGCTACGGCGAGCGCGCGAAGGCCGGGCTCCGCTTCAACGAGCTGGTGGCCGGCGGCGAGGTGAGGGCCCCGGTCGTGATCGGTCGGGACCACCTCGACGCCGGGAGCGTGGCCTCTCCCAACCGCGAGACCGAGGCGATGGCCGACGGCTCCGACGCGATCGCCGACTGGCCGATCCTCAACGCGCTCGTGAACACGGCCGCCGGCGCCCACTGGGTCAGCGTCCATCACGGCGGCGGCGTGGGGATCGGGTCCTCGATCCACGCGGGGATGGTGGTCGTCGCCGACGGCAGCGTCGAGGCGGCGGAGCGCCTCGAGGCCGTGCTGACGACCGACCCCGGCACCGGGGTGATGCGGCACGCCGACGCAGGGTACGAGCGCGCGATCGAGATCGCCCGGGAGCGCGGGGTGAGGCTCCCGATGCGCGAGGAGGGCTGAGCCATGACCGACGACCCGAACTGGCCGCGAGCGAGCGCCTGGCTGGCGGGCGCGCACGCCCCCCACCCGCGCCGGAAGCTGGCCGTCCTGGGGGTGCCGCTGCACGTCGGCTCGATCTCGCCCACCCGGGCCGACCTGGCGCCGGCCGCGATCCGCGGCGCCCTGGAGCGGTTCTCGACCTGGGACGGCGAGACGAGGGGCGACGTCGAGGTGGTGGGCGCCCACGACCTGGGCGACCTGGCCCTGGCCGACGCCAAGCCCGAGGACGCGCTCGGCCCCGTGGCCGAGGCGCTTGGGGAGGCGGGCCCGCACGACGCGATCCTCCTCCTGGGAGGCGACAACAGCGTGACGCGGCCGGGGGTCCGCGGCCTGGGCGTACCACTCGACCGCGTGGGCCTCCTGACCCTCGACGCGCACTTCGACCTCCGCGACACCGAGCAGGGGATGAGGAACGGCAACCCGGTCCGCGCGCTCCTCGAGGACGGCCTCCCCGGTGACAACGTCGTGCAGATCGGGATCCAGCCGTTCGCGAACTCGCCCGCCTACGCCGAGATCGCCCGGGAGGCGGGGATCACGTTCGTCCTCGTCGGCGACGTGCGCCGCCGCGGGATCGACGAGGTGATGACCGACGCGCTCGAGCTCCTCGACGGGCGGGCCGACGCGATCTACGTCGACGTCGACGTGGATGTGCTGGACCGCGCGTTCGCGCCGGGGACCCCCGGATCGCGGCCGGGAGGACTCACCCCGGGCGAGCTCCGCCGCGCCGCTCGCCTCGCGGGACGGCACGGGAAGGTGCGGGGCGCAGACCTGGTCGAGGTGGATCCCACGGTTGACATCGCCGACGTCACGGTGCTTGCGGCGGCGGCGACGATGCTCGCGTTCGCGGCGGGGCTCGCCGCGCGCACCTGACACGCTCAAGTCGGGAACCTCCCCGGCCGACTCCCAAGGCATGGGACCTCAGGCGCGCTCGAGGTGGGAGCGCCGCGTCCACGCCCTCCGCCGAGGCCTGCGGGGGGCCCGCGGACGGGGCGCCGCGGTTCTCGTGCTCCTCCTTCTCGTCCCCCTCGGTCTCACGCTGGTCCTTCGTTCGGTCCCCGCCCTCGACCCGATGTTCGAGTCGCCCAGGTTCCACGTCGTCGTGGTGAGCGCGATCGCCCTGTGCGCGCTGGTCGTCGCGCTCCTCACGTCGCTCTCGGCCGCGAGGGCGAAGCAGCCGGCCGCGGTCCTCCTCGCCGTGGGATGCGTGGCCGTCGGCCTGCTGATGTTCGCCCACGGGATGACCACCCCGGGGATCGCCGGACGCGGCTTCTCGTTCTGGGTCGTCAGGTTTCCCGTGCTGGCGCTGGCAGCCTTCGCCCTGTGCCTCGCGACCGCCGCGGGACGCGAGGACGGCCTGCCGAAGAGGTTGGCCGGCCGCTTCCCCAAGGCAGGGATCGCCCTCGCCACCGGCCTCCTGGCCGTCGGCTCCCTCTACCTCGTGGCCCGACCGCACGCCCTCGCCGGCACCCGCCCGATCCCCGGCGAGCAGCTCATCACCTGGATCGTGCTGGGCGGGACCATCGTCACCCTGCTCGGCACCGGCGCCGTCCACTGGCATCGCTGGCGCCTCGGCCGGGACCGCGTGCAGCTCGGCCTGATGGCCGCCGCCTGGCTCTCGGCGAACGCGGCCGTCGCCCTCGAGATCGGCCACCTCTGGCGCGTCTCCTGGTGGGACTACCACGTGTACCTCCTCGCGGGCTTCGCCGCGGCCGCCTGGGCGGTCGTCACGGAGTCCCGCCGGGCGCGGAGCATCCGGGGCGCCCTGGCCTCGGTCTCGATCAACGACCCGATCGAGCACATCTCCCGCGGCCACCCCGAGGCGATGGACGCCCTCGTGGGGGCGGTGGAGGCGAAGGACCGTCACATGCGCGGGCATTCCTCCCGCGTGGCCGAGATCGCGCTCCGGGTCGGGCTCCGCCTCGACCTCGGGCCCGACGAGCTGCGCGGGTTGGCGCAGGGCGCCTTCCTCCACGACATCGGGAAGATCGGGGTCCCCGACGAGGTGCTGCACAAGCGAGGCAGGCTCACGCGAGAGGACTGGTCCTGGATCGAGCAGCACCCGATCATCGGCGGCGAGATGGCCGGACGGGCCCCGTCGCTTCACGACTCGCTCGCCGTGATCCGCCATCACCACGAGCGATGGGACGGCAGCGGCTACCCGGACCGGCTCGCGGGCGAGGACATACCCATCGCGGCGCGGATCGCGACCATCGCCGACGTGTGGGACGCGCTGACCTCCGATCGCTCCTATCGGCCGGCCTGGCCGATGGATCGCGCGCTGGCCCACATCGGTGGCGCGGCGGGTCGGCTCTTCGATCCGCTGACCGTCGAGGCGTTCTTCGACGTACTGCTGGATCAGGGGCTCTGGCCGGAGCGCACGCGTCCCGACCTCGAGACCCTCACGGCGATGGCCGAGGCGTGCCACCCGCGGAGCAACGGTCGCGCCGCCGGGGCGTCGGCGGCGACCCCGAGACGGTCGGCCTAGGGTCCCACCGTCTCCACGGCGTGCTCCAGCACGTCGAACTCACCGAAGATCGGCGCGGCCCCCACGGAGACGAACATCCGGATCGCCTCGGGCGTCTCCACCGAGGCGCGGTACGCCTCCAGCTCGTCGCGGCTCCTCCACACCGTGATGATCCGCCACTCGTGGCCCTCCGGGACCCGAACGAGGAACGTGTGAAGGATGCCCGGAGGCAGATCCCTCGTCGCCCCCGTGAACGAGTGACGCAGCTCTGAGCCGCGCTCCTCGGCGACGTGCGCCGCGACCATCGTCATCACCATGGCTCCTCCCCTTTTCAAGCACCCGTCAGGACTGTGCGCTGGTGATCGGGCGGGGTCAAGGAAGCGAGCCAGATGGTTCCTCCGAGGTGAACGGTGCGGTACGGTCAAGGTGGGCCACCTTTCCCGTCCTCGAGGGGCCGTCCGGCCCTCCTCCGGGAAGCGTGCCCTGCATAACCTCTCGCCGAGAGGGAGGAGGAAGGGATGACGAAGCTCTTTCGGTTCGGCGGCTACCTCGCCAGTACGGTCCTGATCCTGTTCGGGATCGGCGCCATCGTGCTGGGGACCCTGGGATTCATGGAGGTGCGGGACACCATCGCCCGCGAGAACATCACCGCGACGCCCGATGTGGAGGAGATCGGCGTCAATCTCGAACCGGGCCAGCAGATCACGACCGGCGGGGAGGCCAAGGAGTTCGCGGAGATCATCAGGACCCACGCGCTCTCCGCGACGGGCGACCGTCCCTACGCCGAGATCGGCCGGTACCTGACCGAGACCGGCGAGGAGACGAACGACGAGGCGGCCGCGGCCACCGACGAGTCGGGCCGCCCGATGGAGAACCCCACGCGCAACATCTGGATCACGGCGACGGCGTTCACCACCGCACTCAACACCGCCTACCTCGCGGAGCAGATCGCGCTGTTCACGATCGTGATGGGCGCCGCGCTGCTGCTGACGGGCATCGGATTCCTCGTGCTCACGATGGCCGCTCTCAGAGGGCCGGAGGTGGTGAGGGACTGACCCCACGGTCTTGGGGCGGGGCCGGCGCGCGCGTCCCGCGCGAGCCGGCCCCGCCCGCTACCCTTCCCCGCATGACCGTCCCCGCGCGCGTCTCGCTCATCACCCTCGGGGTGGCCGACGTCGCCCGGGCCACCCGATTCTACGAGACTCTCGGCTGGCGCCGTTCCTCGGCCTCCGTCGAGGGCGAGGTCTCCTTCTTCCACACGCATGGCGCGATCGTCGGCGTCTACGACGAGACCAAGCTGGCCGAGGACGTACGGCTCCCCGGCGAGCGGCCCTCGCGCTTCCGCGGCGTGACCCTCGCGATCAACGTCGGGAGCGAGGAGGAGGTGGTCGCGGCGCTCGAGACGGCCCGGACCGCCGGAGCCGAGATCGTGGACGCCGAGCGCGCCTCGTGGGGAGGCTACGTGGGCTACTTCACCGATCCAGACGGTCACGTCTGGGAGGTCGCCCACAACCCCGGCTTCCCGTTGGCCGACGACGGCTCGATCACGATCCCCCACTGACCGCTCGGAGCTCGGAGAACACCTCGATCAGACCCTCGAGCTGGTAGTGGGCGTTGAGGCCGCTGGGGTTCGGGAGCACCCAGACCCTCGAGCCGCCGAAGCGCTCCACCTGCTCCCCGATCGTGGCCTTCGGCCTCCCCATCGCCGTCCGGTAGGCCCCCATCCCCAGGAACGCCACCCACCGTGGCCTGTAGCGATCGACCTTCCCGCGCAGGCGCTCCGCCCCCTCCCGAAGCTCGTCCGATGAAAGCTCGGCCGCGCCGGCCGTGGCGCGCTCCACGAGGTTCGTCACCCCGAGCCCCCAATCGAGGAGGTCCTCCTCCTTGTGCGGAGAGAGCTCGCGCGGCGTGAACCCCGAGCCGTGCAGCGCCTTCCAGAGCCGGTTGCTCGGCCCGGCGAAGTGATGGCCAGTGGCCCCCGAGTACAGGCCGGGGTTGATCCCCACGGACAGCACCCGCAGCCCGGGCCCGGTCACGTCGACGATGGTCCGCCCCGCAGCGGCCGCGACCTCCTCCTTCGTCGGCCGCCAGCCGATATCCTCGCGCGTCATGCCCGGCAGGCTACCGGCTCACGAGGGCGAGTATCCTCGGAGGTGCAACGACCCGAGGAGAGCGATGACCGAGCAGCTGGAGACCGCAGGCGGGACCATCCAGTACGTCCCGCTCAGCCGCGCCGCCGACGAGGCCACCCTCGCGCGGCTCCCCTACGTGATCCGCGTGTTCCTCGAGAACGCGCTCCGGAGGCAGGGAAACGGCACCGAGCCGGAGCACGTCGAGGCGCTGGCATCCTGGCCGGGCACGGCGCCACGCGAGATCCCCTTCTTCCCCGGTCGCGTCGTGCTCCAGGACTTCACCGGCGTGCCGGTCGTGGCCGACCTCGCCGCGATGCGCTCGGCCGTCGCCCGCCTCGGCGGCGACCCCGCGCGGGTCAACCCCCGCATCCCCGGCGACCTCGTGATCGACCACTCGGTCATCGTGGACGTCTTCCGCTCGCCCCAGGCCTTCGCTCGCAACGTCGAGATGGAGTACGAGCGGAACGGCGAGCGCTACGCGTTCCTCCGGTGGGCCCAGCAGGCCTTCGACACCTTCAGCGTCCTGCCGCCTGGGGCCGGCATCGTCCACCAGGTGAACCTGGAGCACCTGGGGAAGGTCGTGATGACCTCGGACGACCTCGCCTACCCCGACACGCTCGTCGGCACCGATTCCCACACCACGATGATCGGCGGGCTCGGAGTGCTCGGCTGGGGGGTGGGGGGCATCGAGGCCGAGGCCGCCCTGGTCGG
>DATKBL010000079.1:0-9833 GCA_035513995.1 Actinomycetota bacterium | reverse complement strand
CGGATCGCCGACGTCGAGTCCCGACAGGGGAGCGCCGCCGGGCAGACGGACCATCTCTTCCGCGAGACCGCGATCGGCGTGGCCTGGAGCGACGGCGACGGCAAGCTCCTGGAGGTGAACCGGGCGCTCGCCGGCATGGTGGGCCGCTCGCCCGAGGACCTCGCGGGCATCTCGTTCCAGGAGCTCCTCCACACCGACGAGCAGGGCTCGATCGAGCGGCTGCTCGTCGAAGCGCGCGAGAGCGAGCGGGGCACGGCGCAGAGCGAGACCCGCTTCGCGCACGAGGATGGCGAGGTCTCCTACGTGCACATCACCCTGACCGCCGTCGCGGAAGCCGAGGGCCACGACGAGCGTCTGCTCTGGCAGGTTCTCGACTTCACGGAGCGCCGCGGCCTGCAGGAGCGGCTGGCGCACCAGGCGCTGCACGACTCCCTGACCGGGCTCCCCAACCGCGCCCTCTTCCTCGACCGACTCTCGCGCGGGCTCCAGCGGCTCGATCGCAGCCCCGGCACGGTGGCAGTGATGGTGATGGACCTCGACCGCTTCGCCGAGGTGAACGAGCAGAACGGCCACGAGATCGGCGACCGCGTCCTCGCGCAAGTGGCGGAGCGACTCGGGCAGTCGATCCGCGCCTCCGACACGGTGGGTCGGCTCGAGAGCGACGAGTTCGGCATCCTCTGCGAGGAGCTGGGAGACGCAGAGGCCGCCGAGACGCTTGCCGGCCGCCTCCGCCAGGAGGTCGAGGGCACGGTCATGATCGAGGGCGTGGGGATCGACGTGCAGGTCAGCATGGGCGTCGCACTCACCGACACGTCGACCGACCGGCCCGAGACCCTGCTGCGTGACGCCACCCTCGCCGTGCGCGAGGCGAAGGACGCGGGGCGCGGACGAACGGAGATCTTCGACCAGGATCGCCGCGAGGAGAACGCCCAGCGCCTCAAGACCGAGAGCGACCTCGCCCGGGCGATAGAGGACGACGAGTTCCGCGTCTTCTACCAGCCCCAGGTGGACCTCAAGAGCGGGACGATCGTGGGCGTCGAAGTCCTCGTCCGCTGGCAGCAGCCGGACAGCGGCCTGGTGACGCCCTCGGAGTTCATCCCGCTGGCCGAGGAGACGGGCCTGATCGTGCCGCTCGGCGCGTGGATCCTCGAGCAGGCCTGCGTGCAGTCGAAGCGATGGGCCACCGTGAGCGAAGGGGGTCTCACGACCTGGATCAACATGTCGCCGCGCCAGCTCGCCCAGCCCGATCTCCTGGAGATGGTCAACAAGGTGGTCACCGAGACCGGAGCCGACCCGGCGACCCTCTGCGTCGAGGTGACCGAGGGCGTGCTGCTCGAGGAGACCGGCGGCGCGATGGCGAACCTCCGCGGACTGAAGGACCTCGGCCTGCGCATCGGGATCGACGACTTCGGGAAGGGCTTCTCCTCGCTCACCTACCTCAAGCGACTCCCGGTGGACATGCTGAAGATCGATCGGGCCTTCGTGCACGGCCTCGGCCAGAGCAAGGAGGACTCGGCGATCGCCGCGGCGGTGATCAACCTGGCCCAAGCGCTGGAGCTCACCTCGATGGCCGAGGGCGTCGAGACGCCGGACCAGCTCGCCCAGCTCCGTGAGATGGGCTGCGACCTCGCCCAGGGCTACCTGTTCGCCTCGCCGCAGCCAGCCGAGGTGATCGAGCAGCTTCTGACGCAGGAGCTCCGCTGGTAGCGGGAGCGGCGTCTAGGCCGAGCGCTCCTTGCGCTCCGGCTCGGCCTTCATCGGGACCAGCGTGGGGTTGACCCCCTCGAGGACCACCTGCTCGTCGATCAGGCACTTGTTCACGTCGCTGCGGCCGGGGAGCTCGTACATCACGTTCAGGAGAACCTCCTCCATGATGGCTCGCAGGCCGCGGGCGCCGGTCTGGCGGCGGATCGACTGCTCGGCGATCGCCTCGAGGGCCTCGGAGCTGAACTCCAGCTCCACGCCGTCGAACTCGAAGAACTTCCGGTACTGGCGCACCAGCGCGTTCTTCGGCTCCGTGAGGATGTCGATCAGGGCCTTCTTGTCGAGCTGGTGCACGTGGGTGAGGACGGGGAGGCGGCCCACGAACTCGGGGATCAGCCCGTACTTCAGGAGGTCCTCGGGGAGGCCCAGGGCGAGCGCCTCGCCCACGTCCTTCTCGTCGTTCGAGCGGACGTCGGCCCCGAAGCCGATGCCCTTTCGCCCGATCCTCGACTCGATGATCTTCTCCAAGCCGGCGAAGGAACCGCCGCAGACGAAGAGGATCTTGGTCGTGTCGATCTGGATGAACTCCTGGTGCGGGTGCTTGCGGCCGCCCTGGGGCGGGACGCTGGCGGTGGTCCCCTCGAGGATCTTCAGGAGCGCCTGCTGGACGCCCTCGCCCGACACGTCGCGGGTGATCGAGGGGTTCTCGGCCTTGCGCGCGATCTTGTCGATCTCGTCGATGTAGATGATGCCCGTCTCGGCGCGCTTGACGTCGTAGTCGGCGGACTGGATCAGCTTCAGGAGGATGTTCTCGACGTCCTCACCGACGTAGCCCGCCTCGGTCAGCGCCGTGGCGTCGGCGATCGCGAAGGGCACGTTCAGCATGCGGGCGAGGGTCTGGGCGAGGAGCGTCTTGCCGCACCCCGACGGACCAAGCAGGAGGATGTTCGACTTCTGGAGCTCCACGTCGTCGTCCGCGCCGCCGCCCTCGACCTGGATCCGCTTGTAGTGGTTGTAGACCGCGACCGACAGGACCTTCTTCGCCTGCTCCTGCCCGATCACGTAGTCGTTGAGGAACTCGTAGATCTCACGAGGCTTGGGGAGCTCCTCGAGCTTGATCTCGGAGGTCTCGGACAGCTCCTCCTCGATGATCTCGTTGCAGAGATCGATGCACTCGTCGCAGATGTAGACGCCGGGGCCGGCGATGAGCTTCTTGACTTGCTTCTGGCTCTTCCCGCAGAAGGAGCACTTCAGGAGGTCGGAGTCTCCGAATTTCGCCACAGGCTCTTCCTCCCTCTCAGAGTCGTCCGGCGTCCCCGGCGATCATCCTACGACGAGGCCCCGGCTGCGGCGAGCTCTGCGGGCATCTTCCTCGCCGAGATCACCTCGTCGATGATCCCGTACTCCTTGGCCTGATCCGCGGTCATGATGAAGTCGCGGTCGGTGTCCTTCGAGACCTTCTCGAGGGACTGGCCGGTGTGCTTGGAGAGGATCTCGTCGAGCAGCGCGCGGTACCGGAGGATCTCCTTGGCCTGGATCTCGATGTCCACGGCCTGACCCTGCGCCCCCCCGTGGGGCTGGTGGATCAGGACCCGTGAGTGCGGGAGGGCGTAGCGCTTGCCCGGAGCCCCGGCCGCGAGGAGCACCGCCGCCGCGGAGGCGGCCTGGCCCATCACGATCGTCGAGACGTCGGGCTTGATGTACTGCATCGTGTCGTAGACGGCGAACAGCGACGTGATGTCGCCCCCCGGAGAGTTGATGTAGAGGCTGATGTCCTTGTCGGGGTCGTCGGACTCGAGGTGCAGGAGCTGGGCCATCACCAGGTTGGCCATCTGGTCCTCGATCGGGGTCCCCAGGAACACGATCCGCTCGGCGAGCAGTCGCGAGTAGATGTCGAAGGAGCGCTCCCCGCGGTTCGTCTGCTCGATAACGATGGGGACGAGGTAGTTCTTCATGGTTGGTCCTTTTCTTCCGGGGGCGGCTCGGCGCCGTCGTCTGCGGTTCCGCCCACGACCTCGGCGCGTTCCACGACGCGGTCGAGGGCCTTCTTCCGGATGATATCACCGGCCAGCGACGTGATCGCTCCACCCTGCTCCAGCAGCTTCCTGGTCTCCTTCGGGTCCCTGCCGATGTCTGCGGCCACCTGTCCCACGGCCTCGTCGAGGTCCTCGTCGGTGACCTGCAGGTCCTCGGCGCGAGCCACGGCCTCGAGCGCGAGGTCGGCCTTGATCGCCCGGATGGCGTGGGCCCGAGCATCGGAGCGGAACTCCAGCTCGTCCACGCCGGACGCCTTCAGCACGTCGTCCAGCGTGAGCCCCTGGCGCTCGGCCCGGCTCCGCGTGGCCTGCACACGCGACTCCGTCTCCTGGTCGACGAGCTTGTCGGGGAAGTCCACGTCCACCCGCTCGATCAGGGAGTCGAGGACGCGGTCGCGGATACCCGCGTCGGCCGACGCCTCCTTCAGCCCCCCGAGCTGCACCCTGATGTCCTCGCGCAGCTCGTCGAGGGTGTCGAACTCGGAGGAGGTCTTGGCGAACCCGTCGTCGAGCTCGGGGAGTCGCTTCCCCTTCACCTCCTTCACCAGCACGGTGTAGGAGACCTCCTCGCCCGCCCGCTCCCCCGCCTGCTCGGGCAGGGTCGCGTTGAACTTGATGATGTCGCCCTTCCGCTTGCCGTCGAGCTCCTCGTCGAGCTGGGGCGCCACGATGCCGCTCCCCACCTCGTAGAGGAGGTCCTTCGCCGTGCCCTCGGGGATCTCGTCACCGTGCAGCGTGGCGCGGACGTCGATCGTCACGTAGTCGCCGCGGCGGGCCGGATGGCCGACGTCCTCGAGCTCGGCGAACCGCTCGCGGAGGCGGTCGAGCTGGTCGTCCACCTCGGAATCCGACACCCGCGTCTCGGGCCGCTCCACCTCGAGGCCCTCGTAGTCCTCGCGCCCGAAGCTGAGTCGGGGCCGGACGTCCACGGTAGCGGTGAACGAGAACCCCTTCCCCTCGACGTCGGAGACGTCCACGTCCTCGAACTCCGGGTCGGCGATCGGCGCGAGGTCGTGCTCGCGGAGGGCCTGCAGGTAGAAGTCGCTCAGCGCGTGCTCGAGGAACTCCTGCATCACCGCGCCGCGCCCGAGCTGGCTCTCGATCACCTTCCTGGGGGCCTTGCCCTTGCGGAACCCCGGCACGTTCACCGAGCCGGCCAGGTGCCGGAAGGCGAGCTCGAGCGTGGGCTTCGCCTCCTCCGGAGGCACGCGCACGGTCAGCTTCACGCGATGTCGCTCGAGCTCTTCGAGGGTGGCTTCCATGCGTCTCCGAGGTCGGGGTGCCCGGCGATGATACCTCGGAGACGGGGCGAGCTAGGTCGGCTCGGGCCCGAGCGCTACCGACGGAACGCCGTGAGACGAACCGTCGACCCTTCGATAGCCTCCCGGCCCCCGCGCGGATCCTGCGCCACCACGTCTCGGGCTCGCTTCCCGTTCCGCACGTCTTCGAACGTCACGACGACGTCGAAGCCGGCGTCTTGGAGAACGGCCCGGGCCTGGCCGACGGGCATCCCCACCACGTCCGGGACCGCCGCCTCCCGCTCCTCTGGCTGCGGCATCGGGGGCGGGTCCTGGAACGTCTTCGCCGGACGTCCGTCCATCCCCTCCGTCATGAAGTCGTGCCAGATCCGCGCGGGGAACGTCCCGCCGAACACGCGGATGCCGTGGACGTTCCGCATCGGGATGCGGCCCTCGATGTGCCCTACCCACGTCGAGGCGCAGATCTGGACCGTGCAGCCTACGAACCAGGCGTCGCCGTAGTCGTCGGTGGTCCCGGTCTTCCCGAACGCCGGCCACGGGATGTTCGCCGCGGTCCCGGTCCCCTGCTCGATCGCCTCCTGGAGCATGGACACGGCCCGTGCGGCCACCCCAGCCCCCACGGCCCGCTCGCAGTCGCGGCGGCCCCCGAAGACCACCTCACCGACCCGGTCCACGATCCGACGGATCGCGAACGGCTCGCAGCGCTTCCCGCGATTCGCGAGGGTCCCGTACGCGGAGCCCATCTCCAGCGGCGTCACGGGGGCCGTGCCCAGGGTGAGCGAGGGCACGGCGGGGAGCTCGGTCTCGATCCCCATCCGGCGGGCGGTTCGCACCACGTTGCGCGGACCCACCTCCTGGATCAGCTGCGCGTAGACCACGTTCACCGAGTTGCGCGTGGCCACCCGGAGGTCGATCTCGCCGTAGCCACGCTGGCTCGCGTTGTGGACCTCCCACGGATCGCTCCCCGGGTTGGGCAGGACCTTCGGCGACGAGGAGTCGTAGGTCGTCAGCGGCGAGATGCCCTGCTCGAGCGCCGTCACGAGCGTGAAGGGCTTGAACGCCGACCCGGGCTGCCTCCGACCCTGGCTGGCGAGGTTGAACTTCTGGTTCCGGAAGTTGCGCCCGCCGATCAGCGCCCGGATCGCGCCGTTGCGCGGGCGCAGCGCCACGATCGCGGACTCGGGATCGCGGTCCAGCGGCAGGTGCCGGTCGATCGCGCGCCGACCCGCGCGCTGGAGGCGCGGATCGAGCGTGGTGTGGATGTCCAGCCCACCTTGGAAGAGGAAGCGGATCCGCGCCTGGCGCTCCTTCCCGAAGGTGGGGTCGTCGAGGATCCTTCGCTTGATGAACTCGACGAAGAAGGGCGCGCGGGCGTGCCGGAGGATCCTCCGCATCCTCGGCGAGAGCTCGACCCGGGCACGCCTCGCGCGCTCCCCCCGCCGCTCCGTGACGAACCCCGCCTCGACCATCCGGTGGAGGACCGTGTCCCTGCGCTGGCGGGCCCGACGGCGATGGTCGATCGGCGAGAAGTTCGAGGGCGACGCGATCAACCCGGCCAGGAGCGCGCTCTCGGAGAGCGTCAGCTCCCCGACCTGCTTGCCGAAGTACCATTCCGCGGCGGTACCGATCCCGTAGACGCCGTGGCCCAGGTAGATCTCGTTCAGGTAGATCTCCAGGATCTCGTCCTTGGAGTAGACGCGCTCGAGCTTCATCGCCACGCGCGCCTCGCGGATCTTGCGGCGCAGCGTCTCCTCGGTCCCCACTTCCTCGAACAGGTTCCGCGCCACCTGCTGAGTGATCGTCGAGGCGCCCTGCTCGATCTCTCCGGTCGCCAGGTTGCGCAGGCCCGCCCGCACCACCGCCCCGAAGTCGACCCCTGTGTGCTCGTAGAAGCGCTCGTCCTCGGCCGCGATGACCGCGTGGATCGTGCGCGGCTTCAGGCGACCGAGCCGGACGACCTTGCGGTTCTCGTCCAGGTAGAGCTTGGCGAGGACCGTGCCGTCCCGCGCGTAGATCGTGGAGCGCTGGGGCAGCCGGGGGAAGACCAGCTCCTCGGCGCTCGGGCCCGCCCCCAGGAAGTCCCGGGCGGTACCGACGAGCGCGGCCGACGCGGCCACGACGGGCGAGAGGGCCCCGGCGACCAGCGCGGCGGCAACGAGCACCACGAGCAGGATGAGGCCGACACGACGCGCCGGCTGCAGCGAGTCACGGCGTCGGCGTCGGGGAGCTCGCTCCGAGCCCATGAGCTCGAACAGGGGGAACGTGCGCTCTTCCATCTCCTCGTTGTGTCGGGTGTCACGAGCCTCGAGGACACTCTTCCCTCAGAGAGAGCCTGGGACACGGGAGCAAGCTCGGGCCGTCTCATCCTGCACCTCACCTCCGCCGCCCGGCACCCTGCGGTAGAGTCCGCATCGATGCTCCAGGGCACAGGCCTGCACCTGCGCACCGTTCGCGAGAGCGACCTCGACGATCTGCACGCGAACCTGAGCAACCTCGAGCATCGCGGCTCCTTCTTCCCGCTCGGCCTGCAGTCGGAGCCCGTCTTCCGCCGGAAGTTCGAGGAGGACGGCTTCTGGGGCCAGGACGAGGGGATGCTGGTGATGGTGGACCCCGCCGGCCGGGTGGTCGGGGAGATCGAGTTCTTCCCGATCACCCATTACCTCACCGGCTACGAGCTCTCCTACCTCGTGTTCGGGCCGGATCATGCCGGACGAGGGTTCGCCACGGAGGCGGTGGGGCTCATGACCGCCTACCTGTTCGCCCGGCTCGGGATCGAGCGCGTCCAGCTCGCGATCCATCCCGAGAACGAACCGTCGCGAAGGGTGGCTCAGAAGGCCGGCTACACACTCGAGAGCCTGATGCGTCGTTGCTGGTTCCAGCGAGGTCGGTTCCACGACCTCGAGATCTGGTCGATCCTCAGAGACGAGCTCCCCGCCGACTGAGCGAGGGCATGTCTCCTCATTCGGCGGCCCGCGCGGGTGTGCCCTCGAAGACGATCCGGCCGCGGTCCTCAGCCCGCCGCTTTCTTCACGAGCGCGGCGATCTTTGCCTCTTCGGCGGCGGTCAACTCCTTCAGCGCGAAGGAAGTCGGCCACATGGCGCCTTCGTCGAGCTTCGCCTCGTCGTTGAAGCCCAGCGTCGCGTACCTCGATTTGAACTTCTGTGCGCTTTGGAAGAAGCAGACGACCTTGCCGTCCTTGGCATACGCGGGCATCCCGTACCAGGTTTTCGGCGAGAGGGCCGGCGCGCTGGCCGTGATGATCGCATGGAGCCGCGTGGCCATGGCGCGATCCGGTTCCGGCATCTCGGCGATCTTCGCGAGCACGGCGCTTTCCCCATCCGCCTTGTCCGCGCGCGGGCCGCGGCGCGCTTCCGCCTTCATCTCTCGGGCGCGCTCCTTCATCGCAGATCGTTCCTCGTCCGTGAATCCCATGGACTTCTTGCCGCTCGCGGTGGTGCTCTTGGCGGACTTCTGCGTGCCCTTCCTTGCGGACTTCTGCGTGCCCTTCCTTGCGGGTTTCCTCTCAGCCATTGCGAAGCACCTCCTCCGGACGGCTCAGCGTAGCTTCTGGATGCGGATCAGGTCGCCCGCGGGATCGCGTAAGGCGCAGTCGCGAACCCCGCACCTTCGAGCGGCTGCGGGTAGCAATCAACTAGTCGAGCCTGGGCCCGCCGCTGATGTTGATGTCGACCCCGAATAGGAGCACCGGCCAGATGAGCACCGCGAGCGCCGCCTCGGCGACGTCCCCGAGCTGGCTGATGCCCGAGAAGTAGTTCTGGCTCGCGGCGACCACAACCCCGACGACCAGGTAGAGAAGCGAGAGCAATCCTGTGACCCTCATCCACGTCACCTCCGCCTGCTTTCCTTCCCCGCGACTCGCATGGGAAACACGCCGAACGTGGTCGGCGTGGGCGTCACCCGCGCCTACGTCTGCCGGAGCACCGCCAGCACGTTGCCGGCCGGGTCCTTGAACCAGGCGATGTCGGGCCCCTGCGGACCCCTGGCGATCCCCTTCTCGTCCTGCTCGAAGCCCTCGTACCTCTCGAAGGTCACGCCGCGCGCGCCCAGCTCGTCGACCGCCTCGTCGATCTCGTCGACCTCGAAGTTCAGGATCGTATAGGTCGCCGGCGTGTGGTCCGGCTTCTGGTAGACGAAGGTGTCCCGGTCGCCGGCGAGGTGGAGGACCATCAGGCCCTGCTCCTCGTCCAGCATCGAGACCTTCAAACCGAGCGTCTCTTCGTAGAACTCGCGCGCCTTGTGCAGATCGTCCACGGCGAAACCGCTGAACGCCTTGGTGTCGGCAAACATGTCCGCTCCTCCCCGTCGTGTCCGCCCCTATGTAGACCATCCGGCGCCCCGCGACTCATCGCGGGGGGCGAAGAGTCCGCAAGCGCCCGGTTACTTGACCCCGTGCCCTGGAGGTGTGACCGTGGACCGGACCCCCTTTGCCATCCCATCGTTCTAAGGAGGATACCCTTGAGCCATCCGGTGAAGATCGCCGCCTCGACCCTCGCCGCCATCGCGCTCCTGTTCGCGGGACTCAGCGTCGCTCAGGCCAACCACGAGCATGGGTTCTTCAACATCATCGTTAAAGCCAACATCGATGACGACCCCGCGCCCAAGCTCCAGGACCCCCGCCTGGTCGCCGAGTTCAACTACGTCCGCGAGCTCGACACGCCCACGCTGGACGCACCCGCAGGCTGGATCGACGGCGACCGCAGAGGCTACCACTGCGCCTACGCCTTCCTCACCTATCGGGGCTGGATCGTGGGGCGAGCGACCTACGCCTACATCGACCCGCCCGGGGACGGGAACACCCCGGTCGTCAACGAC
>DATKBL010000078.1:0-13083 GCA_035513995.1 Actinomycetota bacterium | reverse complement strand
GCGACCCCGAGGTCCGCTGCCCCGCCATCGCGCGGGCGCGGGCGCACCTCGGATGGGAGCCGCGGACCTCGCTCAACGACGGCCTCGAGCGGACGATCGACTGGGCCAGGGGCGCGTGGGCATGACGACGACCGGCGCGAGGCCCGAGGCCTCACAGCCCGAGGCCTCACGGCCCGAGGACCCGATCGAGGCGAGGCTCCAGGCGTTCGTCGAACGCCGCTCGCTCGAGGATGGACGACGGGAGATCCTGCTCGACCTCGTGGGGTTCGGGCTCTTCGCCGGGACGGCGCTCTGGCTCGTGGTCGCCGGTGCGGCGTCCTCGGGTGACGCCTGGCCCGCCGCGGCCCTCGTGGCGATGGCGGGAGCGGCGGTCCTCGTGGGACGCCTCGCGGCCTCGGCGAGCCGGCTCCTGGTCCCCTCGGCGGTGGCGGGGGTCGCGCTCGCACTCGCGCTCGCGGGCGGAGAAGATCTCGTGGGCGGAGGGCCGCTGGGGCCCCAGTTCGCGTACGCCAACGCGACCGGCGCGTTCTACGCTCAGGCCGTCCTGGCGGGCCTGATGCTCGCGGTGGCCGCGCGTCGACCCGGGCCGCGGACCGCAGGATGGATCGCGGCGCTCGGGTTCGCCTCCGTCGCGGTCGGTACCTCGGTGGCCGCCGCGATCCTCGTCGTCGCGCTCGGGGTGATCGCGCTGGCGGCCTGGCTGCTGGGAACGCCTCGCGGAGCCGTGGCGCTGATGGGGGGCGCGTTCATCGCCGCGGTGATCGTGACCGCCGCGATGGGGGCGACGTACTCTCCGGACGACCCGGGCCCGCTCGGCGTGATCGCCCAGGACTCGGTGGGGGAGCGTCGGGCGCTCCTGTGGCGCGACGCCGTGGACATCATGCGCGAGCATCCGGTGGTCGGGGCCGGCCCCGGGAGCTTCCGGGAGCTGAGCCCGACCGCGCTGGACGATCGCGACGCCGTGTGGGCGCACCACGGGTTCCTTCAGGTCGGAGCGGAGACGGGCGTCCCGGGTTTCGTTCTCCTGGTCGCTCTGTTCGTCTGGGGCTTCGCCAGGCTGTGGGCGGGCCCGCCGGACGCGATCACCGCGCTCGGAGCCGCATCACTCGCGGCGCTGGGGATCCACGCCTCGATCGACTACGTGATGCACTTCCCCGCCATCCCGCTCGCGGCCGCTGCGTTGGTCGGAGCGGCGACCGCCGCGCGGAGGAGGCGGGCCTGATGGGCGCCGTCTCCATGGCGCGGCGAGCGTCGAAGGCCGCGGTCCTGCCGGCGGGCCTGCTCCGTCCGAGGCGCCGCGGGGATCTGGTCGTCCTCCTCTATCACCGGGTGGGGGTGGGGGAGGGCGAGATCGACCTTCCCCGCGAGGCGTTCGAGTGGCAGATGGAGACGCTGGCCGCCGGGGGCGAGGCGCGGTCGCTCGACGAGTCGCTGGGGAACGGGTCCCGGGGCGGCGTCGTGGTGACCTTCGACGACGGCACGCCGGACTTCCACGAGCACGTCCTGCCGATCCTGATCCGGCACCGGATCCCCGCCGTCCTCTACCTGACGACCGGGTCGGTGGAGGCGGGGGACCCCGATGCGATCTCGTGGCCGCAGCTCCGCGAGGCCGTTTCGACGGGGCTCGTCACCGTCGGTAGTCACACCCACACACACCGACCGCTGGTCAGGGTGTCGGAGCGGGAGGCCGAGGAGGAGATGCGACGCTCGAAGGACCTCATCGAGGACCGGCTCGAGGTCGAGTGCCGCCACTTCGCCTACCCGTTCGCGGCCGGCTCGGCGCCCGCCGACCGAGCCGCTCGGCGGATCTTCGGGACCGCCGCCCTCCACGCGTGGAAGACGAACCGAGCGGGGCGCACCGATCCCCATCGGCTCGGACGGACGCCGGTGCTCCGGAGCGACGGCCGGGCGTTCTTCCGGGCCAAGGCGCGGGGGATGCTCGACGGCGAGGCCTGGATCTACCGGGCGCTGCGCCGCGGCCCTTGGAGGTGGAGAACATGACAAAGTTCACGAAGCAGGCGGCGCTGGATACGGGCATCGGCGAAGGCGTCGGACGATTGCCGAACTTCCTCATCGTCGGGGTGCAAAAGGGCGGGACGACCTCGCTCGCCATTCATCTTCGATCCCACCCCCAAGCATTCGTCCCAGAGAAGAAGGAGCTTCGCTTCTTCGACATGCACTACGGCAAAGGCCTCGAATGGTACCAGGAGCAGTTTCGCGACGCGGGGGACGCGATCGCGGTCGGGGAGGCGACACCCAACTACACCTTCGATAAGACCGTGCGCGGCAGGATGGCGTCCGTTCTCCCCGAGGCGCGACTGATTGCCATCCTGAGGGACCCGGCTAATCGAGCCTACTCACACTACTGGCACAATCGGAGGCGCGGACTCGAACCGCTCAGGTTCGCGGACGCCCTCGATGCTGAGCTGGAGCGATGCGCCGGGGGCGATCTGCGAACCCGTCTCAGGTACGCGTACGTCGAGCGGGGCCGCTACTTCAACCAGTTGAAGGCCCTTGCGCGCCTCTATCCTCGTGAGGCGCTCCACATCGTGACCCTTGAGGATTTCAAGGAGGCGCCCACTGAGATGTATCAGGGGGTTCTGAGATTCTTGGGATTGAACGAGTCGATCCTTCCCCAGGATCTGGGCGTCCCACAGAACGCCTTCTATGGTTTTCGATCCCAGCGGTTGCGCCATCTCGGGCGCAGGCTGCCCAAGAGGTTGCGGAACCTGGTCGCCACGGTTAACCGAAGACCAGGTCCCTATCCACCCATGGACGCCATCGACCGGAAGAGACTCGGGGAAGTTTATTCGGACGACAACGCAAAGCTTGCGTCGTGGCTCGGCCGCTCGCTCGACAAATGGCAGAGCTGAGTCGGGCGACCGGGCCTGGGGAGAGGCCTTCAAGCGTATCGCAGCGCGGGGGGACCTCTGGGCCGCCATACCGCGCCAGGATCGCCCACGTGACGACGGTGGATCTGACGTTGCGCTTTCTCCTGCTCGGGCAGCTGCGCCGGCTGCGGGACGAGGGCTACGACGTCGTGGGGATCAGCGCGCCCGGGCCCTGGGTGGCCGAGCTCGAGCGCGAGGGGATCCGCCACATCCCGTGGCGAGGGGCCACGAGGTCCTGGGACCCGCGGGGCGACGCTCGGGCCCTTCGGGAGCTCATCCGGATCCTGCGACGGGAGCACTTTGACCTCGTGCACACGCACAACCCGAAGCCGGGGATCCTCGGCCGCGTGGCGGCGAGGGCGGCGGCGGCGGTACCGTGCGTCGCCAACACCGTGCACGGCCTCTACGCGACGCCCGACGACGGGCTCGCCAAGCGGATCTCCGTGCTCGGCCTGGAGTGGCTGGCCGCCAGGTGCAGCGACCTCGAGCTGTATCAGAGCGAGGAGGACCTGGCCTGGGCACGACGCCGCCGGCTGGTGGACCCGCCCCGATCGGTGCTCCTGGGGAACGGGACCGACCTCTCCCGGTTCGATCCCTCGCGCGTCGACCCGGGGCGGGTGGCCGAGCTGCGCCGGGACCTCGGCATCCGCCCCCACGAGATCGTCGTGGGCACCGTCGGACGGATGGTGGCCGAGAAGGGGTACCGGGAGCTCTTCGCGGCGGCCGAACGGGTGCGTCGGGAGCGCCCTCGGGTCCGGTTCCTCGTGGTCGGCGAGCCCGACCCCGAGAAGGCGGACTCCCTGGCCGAGGAGGAGATCGCACGGGCCAAGGAGCACGTCGCGTTCGCCGGCTGGCGGACCGACGTCCCCGAGTTGATGGCGCTGATGGACGTCTTCGTACTGCCCTCGTGGCGAGAGGGGATGCCCCGGTCCGCCATCGAGGCTGCGGCCATGGGCCGGCCCCTGATCCTCACGGACATCCGAGGGTGTCGCGAGGTGGCGCGCCACGGCAGGGAGGGGCTCCTCGTGCCTCCCCGCTCCCCGGGGCCGCTCGGCGAGGCCATCCTCCGCCTGGTCGACGACCCCGACCTGCGGGCGAGGCTGGGCCGGGCGGCCCGGGAGCGGGCCGTCGAGCGCTTCGACGAGCGGAGGGTGGCCGACCGGATCGCGAGCGAGACGCGCCGCCTCCTCGAGAGGAGGGGCCGGCTCCCCGACGACGGCCGGATCCGGATCAGGCCCGCGCGACGCGGCGACACGGCCGCGATGGCCCGGCTCCACCGGGAGAGCATGCCCACCGCCTTCCTCCCGCAGCTGGGTGACGGCTTCCTGCGCCAGCTGTACGGGGGCCTGGCCGGCGATCACGAGGCCGTCGCGCTCGTGGCCGAGCGCGACGGCCTCGTGATCGGGTTCGCCACCGGCGTCCCCTCCGTGGGTCGCTTCTATCGCCGCTTTTGCGTCCGCCGCGGGCTGCCGGCCCTCGTGGCCGCGGCCCCGGCATTGTCCCGTCCCGCGATCCGCCGCCGCGTCCGGGAGACGGCCCGGTATCCGACGGCCTCCGCGGCGCTTCCGCAGGCGGAGCTGCTCTCGATCGCGGTCGCCTCCGCGGCTCGGGCGGGAGGTGTCGGGAGGGGGCTCGCCCGGGGGATCGTCGAGGGTCTGGGCCGCCGCGGGGTCCACGAGCTCAAGGTGGTCGTGGGCGCGGACGACGCGGACGCCAACGCCTTCTACGCCCGCGTTGGCTTCCGGAACGCCGGGGAGCTCTCCGTCCACGACGGGACGACGAGCAACGTCTGGGTGACGCGTTGGCCTTCCTGATCGCGATCGGGGTGGGGGTCGTGCTGACGCCGATCGCCCACGCCGTGGGGCTATTCACCCGGATCGTCGATCACCCCGACGGCGGAGGCCTGAAGATCCACCGCCGACCCATCCCACTGACGGGGGGGATCGCGGTGACGGCCGCGATCCTGGTCGCGCTCGCGGTCGCGGATCGCCTCCCGTCGGCGTGGGTGCTCGGCGCGGTCGGCCTCGCGCTGCTGGCGGGGCTGATTGACGACGTGCTCTCGCTCCCGGCCACGCTGCGCCTCCTGGCGCAGGCGGGCTCGGGGCTGCTCCTCGTGGGCGCGGGAGTGCGCCTCGAGGCCCTGGGGCCCCTCGAGGGGCCGGCCGTCGTGCTCCTGGTCCTGGCCACGACCAACGCGGTGAACCTCATCGACGGACAGGACGGCCTGGCCGGGGGCCTGGGCGCCGTGGCCGCCCTGGGGCTCGCGCCACTGCTCGCGTGGCAGGGGGAGGCCGCGGGAGCGACCCTGGCGCTGGCGACCGCGGGAGCCCTGATCGGGTTCCTGGTACTGAACCGCCCTCCCGCGCGGATCTTCCTGGGGAACGGAGGCGCCTACGCGGTGGGGGTGCTCCTCGCCGTGCAGGTGGGGAGCCTGGGCGGGCACGGCTGGCGGCCGCTGCTGGCGGCGGCCCTATGCCTGGGCGTCTTCGCTTTCGAGCTCCTGTTCACCGTGGCGCGCCGGGCCGGGACCCGGCGGCCGCTGGCGGGGGGAGGGGATCGCAGCCACTCCTACGACCTGGTGGCCCTGCGGGCAGGGGATCGGCCGACGGCGACGCTCCTGTTCCTGGCCCTGGGGATCGTCTGCGCGGCGCTGGCCCTGGTGGTCGGCCGGGCGCCTCTCGCCCTCGGCGCCGCCATCGTCGCCGCGGCGTCCGGGGCCGGCTGGATGTGGGGACGGCGCCTCCTGGCGGGCGGCAGGCGCCGGATCGGCGTCGCGTAGGGGCTACTGGCGGCGCCAGCGGCCGTACGGCTCCTCGGGCGGAGGACCGGATCCGGGGGGCCCGTCCTCGCGAGGGCGGAGGGGATGCACCGGGGCGTCGGCGACCGCCTCCTCGGCCGAGGGGGTGGTCGTCACGGGTTCCTCGGCGGCATCCGGATCCTCTGCGGGCTGCT
Source organism: Actinomycetota bacterium (assembly GCA_035513995.1). Lineage (GTDB taxonomy): Bacteria > Actinomycetota > UBA4738 > UBA4738 > CALAEC01 > DASUTW01. The sequence continues at coordinate 7,240 of DATKBL010000078.1, read as the reverse complement.
CGTCATTCGGTTCCTCGTCGGAAGCCGCCGCCTCGTCGGGAGCCGCCGCCTCGTCGACGAGGCCGCCCAGCCGGTCGTTGACGGAGTCGATCGCCTCGCCAAGCGGGTCGAGGGCCTGACGGATGCGGTCGGGGACGTCCTCGATCTTCGTCTTGGCGCGCTCGATGCTCGACCGGATCGAGAGGACCATCGGCTCGAGCTGCCGCCGCCAGGTCGCGAGCCGCTCGGTCTCCTCGCGGACCTCGCTCCGGAGGCGATCCAGCTGCTCGACGTGCTCCCGGTGGGTGGTGCCGGCGAGCTCGATGATCCTGGTGGCCGCGCGCTCCGCCGTCTCCAGAATGTGCGAGACGTGCTCCGAGGTCGCGGGCTCGGGGGCGCTCGGGGGGCGCTCGAGGCTCTCGCGGAGCTCGTGCTGGGCGGCTGCCAGCTTGGCCTCCAGTCGGTCGGCGCGGAGCTCGGCCTCCCGGGCCCGCTTCTCGAGCGAGGTTCGGACGCCCACCAGCTGGGCCTCGAGGTCCGCGACGCGTGATTCGGCCGCGCGCGCCTGGTCGGCCCGCTGGCCGTCCTCGAGCTGGATGGCCCGCAGCTGCTCCCGGGCCGCGGTGAGCTCGAGGGCGACGCCGTCGGCCTCTTGGAGCCGGCCGCGAGCCTCCTCGAGCTCTCGGCCCGTCTCCTCGAGACGTCCGCGGGCCTCCGCGAGCTCCCGGTCGCTCTCCCGCAGGCGCTCGCCCGCCTCGCCGAGCTCCCGGTCGCTCTCCCGCAGGCGCTCGCCCGCCTCGCTGAGCTCCCGGTCGAGCTCCACGATGCGGGCCGCGGCCTTCTGGACCTCGGCGTCGCGCTGGGTGGCGTGCTGGCGGAGGACCTGGAGCTGGGTCTGGAGCTGGGCCACGACCGCCTGCGATTCCTTCAGGCGCTGCTGGGACGTGGCGAACATGCCCTCGCGGTCCGCGAGCATGCGCCGGACGCTGCCCGACGTGTAACCGAAGATCCCCCGCTTGAGCTGGGGAGGATTCCCGTCGCCCATCTGGCCTCCCTTTTCTCGCCACGGGGCCGCGAGTCCATTATCGGCCCCCTCCGCGGCGATACAACGACCGATCGAGAACTGTGCCTCGGACCCCGAGGCCCGACGATTCGAAGGAGGTACGGCGCATGAACGTGCTCGTGACGGGAGGGGCCGGCTTCATCGGCTCCAACCTCGTGCGCTGCCTGGCGGCGTCGGGCGCGGAGGTCCGCGTCCTCGACGACCTCTCTACGGGTCGGGAGGAGAACCTGTCGGGCCTGAACGGAGGCGTCGACCTCGTCGTCGGAGACATCAGAGATCCGAAGCGGGTGGCATCGGCCGTTCGCGACGTGGAGGTCGTCTATCACCTGGCCGCCCTCCCCTCGGTGGCCCGGTCGCTCGCGGACCCGATCGCGACCCACGAGGTGAACGCGGGAGGGACGCTGGCGGTCCTCATGGCCGCCCGGGAGGCGGGGGCCCGGCGACTCGTGTACGCGTCGTCCTCGTCGGTCTACGGGGATACCCCGACGCTCCCCAAGCACGAGGAGATGCCCGTCGCGCCGCTCTCGCCCTACGCCGCTTCGAAGCTCGCGGGGGAGGCGTACGCTCGCGCGTTCGCTCGCTCCCTGGGGCTGGAGACGGTCGCCCTCCGCTTCTTCAACGTGTTCGGCCCTCGACAGGACCCCGCCTCCGAGTACGCGGCGGTGATCCCCAGGTTCGTGGCCCGCCTGCTCGCCGGCGAGCCCCCCGTGGTGTTCGGCGACGGCACGCAGAGCCGCGACTTCACTTACGTGGCGAACGTCGTGCAGGCCTGCGTCCTCGCGGGGGAGGCCGGGCCGGACGCGTCCGGCGAGGCGATGAACGTCGGCGTCGGCGACCGGACGACCCTCGTGGAGCTGATCCAGCTCTTGAACGACCTGCTCGGCACAGGCATCCCGCCCTCGTTCGCCGAGCCGCGTCCCGGCGACGTGCGCGACTCGCTGGCCGACATCTCCAAGGCCGAGCGTCTGATCGGATACCGGCCGCTGGTCGGCGTCCGCGAGGGGTTGGCCCAGACGCTGGAATGGTTCGCGCGCCCGGCCGACCCCGAACGCCCGAAGGAACCCATTCACACGACGAGAGAGGAACCGAGATGACGATGAGCGTTTCCGGCGCCAGACCCGCCATCCTGGGAGGGACGCCGGCCTTCCCCGACAAGCTCCCGCTCGTCCGCCCCCACGAGACCGATGTGGACGCGGTCCTCGAGGACGTGCGCGCCGCCCTCGACAGCGGGGTGCTGACGAACGGCCCGCTGGTCCGACGCCTCGAGGAGGAGGCCGCCGACCGGCTGGGCGTGGCGCACTGCGTGGCGGTGGCCTCGTGCACGAGCGGGCTCATGCTGGTGCTGCGAGCGTCCGGCCTCTCGGGGGACGTGGTGGTGCCCTCGTTCACCTTCGCCGCCACGGCTCATGCCGTGGCCTGGAACGGCCTGCGGCCGGTCTTCGCCGACATCGATCCGGCGACGCTCACCGTCGACCCGCGCTCGGTGCGGCACGCCGCCGGCGTCCTCACCGGCGCGATCCTGGCCACGCACACCTTCGGCACGCCGTGCGACGTGGACGGGCTCCAGGAGGTCGCGGATCACTGGGGGCTGCGCCTGTTCTTCGACGCCGCGCACGCCTTCGGATCGCGGCGGGGCGGCGCGCCGGTCGGCGGCTTCGGGGACGCGGAGGTCTTCAGCCTCTCGCCGACCAAGGTGCTGGTCGCCGCGGAGGGCGGGCTGATCGCGACGAACGACGATGAGCTCGCCGAGATGTGCCGCGTGGGTCGCGACTACGGCAACCCCGGCGACTACGACTGCCGGTTCGTCGGGCTCAACGCCCGGATGTCCGAGCTGCACGCCGCGGTCGCGCTCGCCTCGCTCAAGGAGCTGGAGGCGCGGATCGACGAGCGGAACGAGCTGGCGGCCTCGTACCGGGAGGCGCTCTCGGTGCTGCCGGGCGTCTCCTTCCCCGAGGTGCCGGAGGGTGACCGCAGCACGTTCAAGGACTTCACGCTGCTCGTCGAGCCGGACGCGTTCGGCATCGAGGCGTCGGCACTGGGGATCGCGCTGACGGCGGAGGGCGTGGAGACGAGACGGTACTACGACCCTCCCGTCCACGCGATGCAGGCCTACCGAGGGATGGCGGCCACGAACGGGAAGCTCCCGGTCACGGAGAGGGTCTCGGCGAGGGTGCTGACGCTCCCGCTGTGGAACGGGATGACGCGGGACGACCTCGAGAGGGTGGCCGGAGCGATCGAGGCCATCCACCGCCACGTGCCGGCCGTGGCCTCGGCCATCGTCGACCTCGATGCCGGACGGGCGGCGACCGGGAGGTGACACCGATGGAGACTTCCCCGCTGACCTTGAACCGGGCCGCCACCGCCGTGGTCCGCAGCCGGACGCACCTGGAGGCGGCCCAGGAGGAGCTCAGGCTGGCCCTGCGGATCCTCGCCGACGGGCCGGCTTCTGAGACCGCGCTCGAGCCGCCGGAGCGGCTGGCGCTGCTCCGGCGGCTCGAGCGCTACCTCGAGCGGGTGCGCGAGGCGCAGGAGGTCGCCGGCACCGTCTGGCGCGGGCACGCGGGCCGCCGGCCCGGGGAGGCCGAGGCGTAGCGGAGAAAGGTCACAGGCAGAACAACCGGAAATCAGCGGAGAACGGGAAGCGGGCGGGGAACTCCCCGCCCGCTTCCTCCTGTTTCGGGATTCTTCGTCCTAGTCCAAAAGGAGTAGGCGGTGGATAGCCCCCTTGAGGCATCGGCGGATGGTCAGAATTCACGGGTTCCCTGAACGCGCTTCGCGTTCTATCATCGGCCTTCTTACACGTACCGCCCGCTGGAGGTAATCGGCATGGAGATGGCCCATCTTGTGGCCGCACCGGAGTTCCAGGGGGTGCGAGTCGCGATCGTGGCCGATCAGAAGCTCGTCGCCGAGGCGATCCGCTCAGCGCTGAAGCTCGAGGGGGTCGACGTCGTGGCCATGATGTCGGCCAACGGCGACGAATCGCACGCCGTGGTCAGTGAGGCTCGCCCGGACCTGATCATCCTCGACCTCGCTCGCCTCGGCAGGGAGGGGATCGATTGGAGCCAGCGAGTGCTCCGCGACGTGCCCAGCGTGAAGATCCTGGCTCTCATCGCGGCCGAGCGGCCGCTGCTGGCCCAGGCCGCGATCCGCTCGGGGATCCAGGGCTGCCTCTCGAAGGACTCGGCGATGCACGATCTCCTCAACGCGATCCGCGGAGTGCTGGCGGGACACGCCGTGCTCCCTCTCCCGATCGCGCGGGAGATGAACGTGACGAGCACCGGGGACATCTACGTGAGCCTCCTGGCGAACCAGCTCACCCGTCGGGAGCACGACGTGCTTGCGCTCCTGGTGGAGGGGGCGAGCAGCCAGGAGATGGTGCGGGAGCTCCGGGTGTCGCGGAACACCGTCCGCACCCACATCCAAAACATCCTGACGAAGCTCCAGGTCCACTCGCGCCTCGAGGCCGCGGCCTTCGCCGTGCGTCACGGGATCGTGAGGACCGACTAGCCGGGTCCGGTCGACGGGTATAATCGGAGCATCATGTCGATCGAGCTTACCGAGGCGGCCGCGCACAAGGTCAAGGAGCTCTTGGAGCAGGAGGGCGGCGGGGCGGCCCTCCGCGTCGCGGTCCAGCCCGGCGGGTGCTCGGGCCTCCGCTACTCGATGTTCCTCGACGACGAGCTGACCGACTCCGACCAGATCGCCGAGCAGTACGGCGTGAGGGTGGCCGTCGACCGGATGAGCGTCCCCTACCTCAAGGGCGCGAAGGTCGACTTCGTGGACAGCCTCGAGGCCACCGGCTTCACGATCGACAACCCCGCTGCCCAGGGCACCTGCGCCTGCGGCCACTCCTTCAACTAGGGGAAACCTCCCCTCACCGAGCCCCCTCTCTGTGCTAGGGTTTCGCCCAGCATCAGGAGGGTTTCGGCCGAAGCCGGAGCTCGGCAACCTGGGAGGACCCCCAAGGTGCCTTCCCGCGTTCGCGGGGATGCGGTCCCGACCGGCCAGTCCGGGATGGGGCAACCATCGGTCCCTCTCCTAGCCGAACCCTCCGTGACGTGGAAGGAGCATGCATGACGGCACGCGTCACGGTGGTCGGGTCGTACCCGAAGCCACCGCACGAAGGCGGGGAGTTCACCCTCCGTAAGACCCTGCACGCGCTCGATCGGGGCGACGCCTCGATAGTCGACGTCCGAGCCGCCCAGGACGACCTCGTCCGCGAGGTGATCGCGGAGCAGGCGGAGGGCGGCGTCGAGCTGGTCACCGACGGGCAGGTCCCGTGGGACGACCCGCAGACCCGCTTCGCCGAGGGCCTGGAGGGGTTCGGGACGACCGGCCTCCTCCGCTACTTCGACACCAACACCTACTTCCGCCAGCCGGTGGTCAAGGGGCCGGTCGCGCGGCGGGGGCACATCGTCCTCGACGAGTTCCTCTTCGCGAGGGACCACAGCCCCGTCCCCGTGAAGCAGACGCTGATCGGGCCGTACACGCTTGCCGCGCTGAGCGTGGACGAGCACTACGGGGACCGGGCGGCGCTCGTGGCCGATCTCGCCGTAGCGCTGAACGGGGAGGCGCGCGACCTCGCCGAGGCCGGCTGCGAGGTGATCGCGTTCGATGAGCCCGCGCTCGCTCGGATCCCAGGCTCCCCGCCCGGGGACCTCGACCTGCTGGCGGCGGTCGCCGACCGGCTCACCGAGGGGGTCGCCGCGACGACGGTTCTCCAGACTTTCTTCGGCGACGTGGCCGAGCACGGCCCCGCCTTCTTCGACCTGCCCTTCGACGGCTTCGGGATCGACCTCGTGGCGGGACCGGGGAACCTCGAGGCGATCCACGAGTTCCCGAGCGACAGGATCCTCCAGGCCGGGATCGTGGACGCGCGCAACACTCGCGTCGAGGAGCCCGAGGCGCTGACGCGCGAGATCGAGGGCCTGGCCGGGGCGGTCGATCCCGAGCGTCTCTGGGTGAGTCCCTCGGCCGGGCTCGAGTTCCTGCCGCGCGAGGCGGCGCAGCGGAAGCTCGCGGCGCTGGCCGACGCGGCCCGACGGTTCCGGGGGGACGGATGAGCGGCGTGCTGAAGACGACGCAGGTGGGGAGCCTCCCCAAGCCCGACTACCTGCTCAGGGCGCGCTCGGAGTTCGCTCGCGGGGAGATCCCGCGCGAGGAGCTCCGCGAGCTCGAGCGCCGGGCGACCCGCGAGTGGGTGGAGTTCCAGAACGAGATCGGTATCGATGTGGTCGTGGACGGCGAGCAGTACCGGGGCGACATGGTGGCGTTCTTCGCCGAGGAGCTGGAAGGCTTCTCGCGCGGCGGACTCGTTCGCTCCTACGGCAATCGCTACTACCGCAAGCCGATCATCACGGGCCCCATCCGCCGGACCCACCCGATCACCGTGGAGTGGTGGGGCTACGCTCAGTCGCTCACCGACCGGCCGGTGAAGGGGATGCTGACCGGGCCCTACACGATCCGCGACTGGTCGTTCGACGAGCACTACGACACGAGGCGCGACGCGGTGCTGGCGCTGGCCGAGGTGATCCGCGACGAGGCGGTCGCGCTCCAGGAGGCCGGAGCCGAGTACGTCCAGATCGACGAGCCTGCGGTGTCGACTCGGATGGACGAGCTCGACCTCGCGATCGAGGCGCTCGCCGTGGTGACCGAGCCGCTGACGGTCCACACGGTGACACACATCTGCTACGGCGACTTCCACAACGCCTACCCGCGGATGCTCGACCTCCCCGTCGATCAGATCGACCTCGAGCTGACCAACTCGCGGTTCGACCTGCTGGACCGCTTCGCCGAGCATCCGTTCACGAAGTCGATCGGGCTCGGTGTGGTCGACGTCCACTCGCACCGGATCGAGACCGTGGACGAGGTGGTGAAGGCGATCGAGCGGACGCTCCAGGTGATCCCGGCCGACCGCGTCTTCGTGGACCCCGACTGCGGGCTGAAGACGCGGAGCGTGGAGGAGGCCAAGGACAAGCTCCGGGTGGTGGTCGAGGGGGCCCGGCGCGTCCGCGACCGTCTCGGCTAGTGCCCGGGACTCCGTGAGCACCTCCTCAGGCGCGGTAACATCCAAGGAGGAGCCAGCGACGAAATGGAGGCTGCCGGTCGGCGCCGGCGCGACGCGATGACGAAGCAGGTCGAGCAGAAGGATCAGGTGGTCGTCCGGTTCGCCGGCGACTCCGGCGACGGCATGCAGCT
>DATKBL010000077.1:0-5965 GCA_035513995.1 Actinomycetota bacterium | reverse complement strand
GCAGGTCGACCGGCGGCTCCTCGGTCGGCTCCGGGCTGGGCTCGGCCGTTTCCGTGGGCTCCGGCGACGGGGTCATCGTCGGCTCGGGGCTCGGCTCGCTCGGGCTCGCCGGGATCACCTCCGGCTCTGGGGCCGCCGCGTCCATCGCGGCCCGCACCCCGAGGAACCCCCCGAAGGCGAGGGTCAGGGCCAGCCCCCCCGCCAGGGCCGCGTTGGCCGCCCGGCGTCGCCGGGCCCGGCGCAGCACGCCGTCGGGGATCCCCCCGGGCCGCGGCGCGTCCGCGGCCTTCCGGCTCAGCGCCTCTCGCAGCTCGTCGTTGAAGTCAGTCATCGCTACCCATCTCCTCTCGCAGCCGGGCCATGCCCCGCGCGACCAGCGATTTCACGGTGCCCAGGCGGACGCCCATCACGTCGGCCGTCTGCGCCTCGGTCAGGTCCTCGTAGTAGCGGAGCACGATCGCGGCCCGCTGACGCTCCGACAGCCTTGCCAGCGCGGTCCACATCTCGTCGCGCCCGGTGGGATCGGCGTCCGCCTGCTCCGCCGGCCGACGACCCTCACGCTCCGCGTACTCGCGCTCGACCCTCGCGTGGCGGAAGTGCGACCGCGCGAGGTTGACGACGGTCTTGCGCAGGTACCAGTGGAACGCGTCGGGGTTCCGCAGGTCGCGGAACCGCCCCAGCAGCTTGACGAACGCCTCGTGCACCAGATCCTCGGAGAGCGCGGCGTCCCCGGTGATGAGGTAACCGAGCCGCACCGCCTCGGGGGCGTGCCGCTCGTACAGCTCACCCAGCCGCCCGCTCTCCGTCACGCTCAGCGTCCTCGCTTGCATCATGGCTCATCCTCCGAGCCAAAGACGCCCTGGCGATCGGAAAGGTTCCGTCAGGTGGGGAGCAGCACGGCGAAGCGAGAGCCCTCGCGGGGTTGGCTCTGGACGCTGATGTCGCCGCCCATCGCCTCCACGAGTCGCTTGGCGAGCGCGAGACCGAGCCCCGACCCGGGGCCGGAACGGGCGGCGTCTCCTCGCCAGAACGGCTCGAACACCCGGTCCAGGGAGCTCCCCGGGATGCCCTCGCCGGTGTCGGTCACGGCGATCTCGAGTCGGTCGGCGTCGCGCCGGGCCTCCACGCGCACGCTGCCGTCGGCCGGGGTGTGGCGGATCGCGTTCTGGATGAGGTTCTGCAGCACCCTGGTCACGCGGGGGGAGCAGGGCTCCGCGGCCGCGTCGGCGAGGTGGAGCTCCACCGAGACGCCCTTGGCCAGTCGCTGGGGCTCGACGGCGGCCAGGGCCGAGGCCACCACGTCGGCGAGCCGCGCCCGCCGCACCTCCGCCCGGATCGCCTCGCCGTCGAGCTGCGACAACTCGAAGAGGTCGTCCACGAGGGTCGTGAGCGCGCCGACGGCCCGCAGCATCTCGCGTGTGTAGCGGCGAAGGTCCTCGGGGTCGTCGACCACCCCGTCCTCCACGGCCTCGACCATCGCCCGCAGTCCCGCCAGAGGCGTCCGCAGGTCGTGGGAGACGGCGGCCACCAGGTCGCGGCGCCTCGACTCGGCCTCACGCTCGTTCCGCTGAGCCTCCTCGAGCCGGGCGGCCATCTCGTCCAGCGTGCGGGCCAGGGTGCGTAGTTCGGGGGCGGCGTCGATCTCGTCGACACGGGCGTGGAGGTCGCCGTCCGCGAGCCGGTGCGCGGTCTCCTCGAGCCGGGTGATCCCTGCCGTGGAGCTCCGGGCCAGGGCCGTCCCGGTCGCCACGCCCACGGTTCCCGTATAGCCGAGGAGGATCGCCGTCAGCGCCGCGTCGTGCCCGCTCACGAACATCAGGAGGGCGAAGGCCGCGAGGTTGAGCAGCGCGACCGCCACGCCCGCCAGGGTGGCGGCCACGATCCTGATCCGGAGCGACGACCGAGCCAGGAGCCGGGCCACCGCCGCAGTGACGCCCACCGTGGCGAGCACCGCCACCCCCAACAGGATCGAGAGCTGCGCGAGGTCAGCCCGAGGCATGCCGGTGACGATGGCGATGGCGACGCTGGCCGCCGCGCCCGTCGCGCCGAGCAGTCCCACGCCGAGCAGGGTCCGCCTGCTCATGGGTCGAACCGGTAGCCGGCGCCCCATACGGTCACGAGGCGCTTCGGGTGGGAGGGATCGTCCTCGATCTTCTCGCGCAGGCGGCGGATGTGGACCGTCACGGTCGAGGGGTCCCCGTCGAAGGCGAAGTCCCAGAGATCCTCCAGCAGCTCGATCCGCGAGAACACCACGCCCGGGTTGGCGGCGAAGTGGTGGAGGAGGTCGAACTCCTTCGGGGTCAGGGTCAGGGCCTCGCCGCGCAGCCCGGCCCGGCGAGCCCAGGGGTCGATCGAGAGGTCACCATGCTCGAGGCGGCCATCGTCGCCGTCACCGCGGGCCGCGCGGCGCAGGACGGCACGGATGCGGGCGGTGACCTCCCGGGGAGAGAAGGGCTTGGTCACGTAGTCGTCGGCCCCCATCTCCAGCCCCACCACTCGGTCGGTCTCCTCGCCGCGAGCCGTCAGCATGATCACGGGGGTCTGGGCGCGGCGGCGGATCCAGTCCAGGACGCCGGCCCCGTCGAGCCTCGGCATCATGAGGTCGAGGACCACGAGGTCGGGCGGGGCCTGAGCGAAGCGCTCGATCGCCTCCTCGCCGTCGGCCGCGACCCCCACCTGATAGCCCTCGCGCTCCAGGTACCTCCCCAGCACCTCGCGCACGATGGGCTCGTCGTCCACGACCAACACTCGTTGCTCGCTCACGTCTCCATCCTCTCCCAACTTCCTTGCGAGGACCTTACTGGCGACCGCAAGGCCTCGGTAAGGACGTCGTTCCTAGGTTGGGCCGCGGGCGGTGAAGGTCATCGCCCCGGAAGGAGTGATCGACATGCGCATCCGCGCTCTGACGACGGCGCTCGCGGCGGCCGCCATGGTGGCCGCGTTCGCCGTACCCGAGGCGGCCGCTGCGCCGCCCGTTCGGACCTTCGAGGTGACCTTCACGAACCTCACGAGCGGTCAGCCGCTGACCCCGCCGGTCGTGGCCACGCACCGAGGGGCCTACGACGCGTTCGACGTGGGCACCCCCGCCAGCGAGGGAGTTCAGCAGATCGCCGAGAACGGCAATGGCGCACCGCTGCTGGCGGAGCTCGACGCCTCCAGGCACGTCGGGGCGTTCCTCCAGACGGGGACGGGACCGCTCGTACCGGGCGGGCTCCCCGGCTCGGGGATGTTCGCCGACTCCGTGACGTTCGAGATCACGGCGGGGCCGGGCTCGAACTTCCTCAGCTACGTCTCCATGCTGATCTGTACGAACGACGGGTTCACGGGGGCCGACGGGATCAAGCTGCCGAGCCGCATCGGGCAGACGGTGGGCGCCGCGACGTTCGGCTACGACGCCGGCACCGAGATCAACACGGAGGACTTCGCGGACATCGTCCCGCCGTGCCAGGCGCTCGTCGGCGTGGCGAGCGACGACGCGGGCACCGGCATGACGAACCCCGCGCTGGCCGAGGGCGGCGTGATCCACCACCACGCCGGCGTGGCGGGGATCGCCGACCTCGTTCCCGCGATCCACGGCTGGGACACGAACGCCCCGGTCGCGGACATCCTCATCACCCGCACCGGCTGACGCCCATCGGGGGGCGGCTCCCCATGGCGGGGAGCCGCCCTCCATGGGTACCCTGTGCCGCGTGACGACCTGGAGGCTTCCCGACCGCGTCTTCGACTGCGACGAGCGCACCCTCGTGATGGGCGTGCTCAACGTCACCCCCGACTCGTTCTCGGACGGAGGCCGGTTCTTCGACCCCGAGGACGCTGTGAAGCAGGCGCTCCGGATGGTCGAGGACGGCGCCGACATCGTGGACGTCGGGGGCGAGTCCACGCGCCCGGGGTCGGATCGCGTCTCCGTCGAGGAGGAGCGCCGTCGCGTCGTCCCCATCGTGGAGCGGCTGGCCGAGGAGCTCGACACCCCCATATCGATCGACACGAGGAAGGGCGAGGTAGCCGCGGCCGCCGTGGAGGCCGGCGCGACGATCGTGAACGATGTGACCGCGGGGGGAGGCCCCGAGATGTTCGACGTCGTGCGCGAGAGCGGCGCGGCCTTCGTCCTCATGCACATGAAGGGCGAGCCGAAGACGATGCAGGAGACCCCCCACTACGACGACGTCGTGCGAGAGGTGCGGGACTACCTCGAGGAGCGGGTCGAGGCGGCGGTCGCGGCTGGGATCGACCGGGAGGCGATCTGCGTCGACCCGGGGCTCGGGTTCGCCAAGACGACCCCGCACTCGCTCACGCTCATGAAGCACACCGACGCCCTGCTCGATCTCGGGCGGCCCGTGCTCGTGGGCCCTTCGCGGAAGTCGTTCATCGGCGACGTGCTCGGCACCGAGGTGGGTGAGCGGGCCGAGGGCACCGTCGGGGCCGTCTGCTACATGGTCGGGAAGGGCGCGCATATCGTGCGGGTCCACGACGTCCGGGAGACCGTCCGCGCTGTGCGAGTCGTGGACGCGATCCTGCGGGCATGAGCCTGGAGCGCCGGACGGCGGAGCTGTCGGTCGGAGAGATCGGGTACGTGGACGCCGGCCGGGGGGAGCCTGTCGTCTTCCTCCATGGGATCCCCTCGAGCGCGGATCTCTGGAGGAACGTGGCGCCCCTGCTCGCCCCGATGGCGAGGGTGATCGTCCCCGACCTGATCGGCTTCGGGGCCTCGGCCAAGCTCGAGGGCGTCCCCCTCGACATCCGCGCGCAGGCCGGGTACGTCCGCGAGCTGCTCGAGTCGCTGGGTGTGGAGCGCTGCGCGGTAGCGGGGCACGACATCGGCGGAGGCGTGGCCCAGCTGCTGGCGCTCGAGGGCGGGGTGGAGGCGCTCGTGCTGACGAACACGATCTCGTTCGACGGCTGGCCGGTCGAGGGGGTGCGCCGCGTCCAGGACCTGCCGGAGGAGCGCTGGGACGACGAGCTCGCGGAGAAGGTCGTGCGGACCTCGTTCGAGCGGGGGATGGAGAGGTTCGATCGGATGACCCCCGAGGAGATCGAGGCCTACCTGGAGCCCTGGCGCGGGCAGCCGCTCGCGCTCCGGCGGGCCTTCCTCGCGGTAGACGGCGAGGGTCTGACCGGGACCGAGGAGGCGCTCGCCGCGCTCGAGATCCCGGTCTTCGTGCTCTGGGGCGAGGATGACCCGTTCCTTCCCGCCGAGCGCGGCGAGCGCCTCGGCGAGCTGATCCCCACCTCGACCACCGCGCTTCTCCCCGGCGTCTCCCACTACCTGATGGAGGACGCCCCGGAGACGGTCGGCCCGCTCATCTCGCACTGGCTCCGATCGATGTACCTGGGGGGCCGATGACCAAGCCCGACATCTCGATGACCGAGGAAGAGCTCGACGCGTACCTCCTCGAGCAGCGCATCGTGCGCCTGGCGACGGCCGACGAGGAGGGCACGCCCCACGTCGTCCCGCTGTGGTTCGTCTGGCACGAGGGCGGGATGTTCCTCAACTCCACCCTGGGGAACGTCACCGTCGAGAACATGCTGCGGAGCGGCACGGCGACCGGCGTCGTCGACAGCGGCGAGGCCTACGACGAGCTGCGGGGGGCGACGATCGCGGGAGGGATCGAGCGCCTCGGTGACTTCGCGCCCGACGGGGTGGAGCGGGCGTGGTCCGAGAAGTATCTTGGAGGGAACGAGCCTCCCTACCGCCGCTGGAAGAACCGCTCGTGGTTCCGCCTCGCCCCCCGGTCGATCGCCTCCTGGGACTTCCGCAAGATCCCCGAGGCTCGGGCGGGGCGGAGCTGATGCTGATCCGGATGAGCGGCATCCGGTGCGAGGGCCGCCACGGCGTGCCCGACGAGGAGCGCGAGCGCCCCCAGCCGTTCGTCGTCGACCTCGAGATCGAGGTGGAGGCCGCCGAGGATGATCTCTCGGCCACGGCCGACTACGACGGGGTCCTCCGCGTCGTGCGCGGCCTCGTCGC
>DATKBL010000076.1:0-2822 GCA_035513995.1 Actinomycetota bacterium | reverse complement strand
AGGCCCGAGTCGGTCTCGTCGAGGATCGCGATCTTCGGGTCGAGCACCGCGAGCTGGAGCGTCTCCATGCGCTTCTTCTCGCCTCCGGAGAACCCCTGGTTGACGTAGCGGCGAACCATGTCGTCGTCCACGCCGACCATCCCCATCTTCTCCTTCATGTACTTGCGGAAGGCGAGCGCGGCCATCTCCTCGCCCTTGGTCGAGTTGTACGCCGTGCGGAGGAAGTTCACGACCGAGACGCCGGGCACCTCCACGGGGTACTGGAAAGCCAGGAACAGCCCGGCCCTGGCGCGCGCGTCGGGGGTCATCTTGGTGATCGACTCGCCGCCGAAGCGGACGTCGCCCTTCGTGATCACGTAGCCGGGCCGCCCCATGATCACGGAGGCCAGCGTGGACTTGCCGGAGCCGTTCGGCCCCATCATCGCGTGGACCTCGCCTTGGGCCACGGCCAGCTCGACCCCGCGGAGGATGGGCTTGCCCTCCACCTCCACGTGCAGGTCCTCGATCTCCAGCGTCTTCTTCTCGTCGGTCATCTGTGGGTCACTCCTCGTCGCGGATCTCGATCTTCAGCTCGTCGCCCTCGACCTTCACTCGGTAGGCCGGGACGGGGGTCGTGGCCGGCAGCGACTTCGGCTTGCCGGTCTCCAGGTCGAAGGTGGAGCCGTGGCGCGGGCACTCGATCGTCTCGAAGTCCACGTCGACCTCGCCCTCGTGGAGGTAGGCCTCGGCGTGCGAGCAGACGTCGCCGATGGCGCGGAACTCGCCGTCGCCCAGGTTGACGACGGCGATCTCGCGACCGTCCAGCTCGTAGCGGCGGGCCTCGCCATCGGGGATCTCGCTCGGGCTGCCGATCGTGCGGAGGCTCATCGGCGCAGCTCCTCCTCGATCGCCTCGTCGATCGCCTCCCGGACGTCCTCGAGCGGGATGCGGTCGATCACCTCCTGGAAGAAGCCCTTCACGATCAGGCGCTCGGCCTCCTCGCGGGGGATCCCCCGGCTCTGCAGGTAGAAGATCTCGTCGTCGGAGACGGGCCCGACGCTGGCGGCGTGGCCGCACCGCACGTCGTTGGCCTCGATCTCGAGGTTCGGGATCGAGTCGGCCTTGGCCCGCTCCGAGAGCACGACGTTGCGGTTCGTCTGCATCGCGTTGGTCTTCTGCGCGCCCGGGCGGACCCGGATCAGTCCCGAGTAGACCGCGCTCGACTCGTCGCGGAGCGCGCCCTTGTAGAGGAGGTCGGACGTGCCGTTCGGGGCGGCGTGGTCCTGGAGCGAGCGGTGGTCGAAGTGCTGGTCGTCGTCGGTGAAGTAGACCCCGAGCATCTCGGAGCTCGCGCCGGGGGCGGCCAGCACCGACTCGACCTCGGTGCGCGAGAGGGTGGCCCCGAAGGCCACCGAGAGCGAGTGAAGCGTCGCGTCGCGGTCGAGCGACGCTCGCTGGACGGCGAGGTGCTGTACGCCGCTCCCCCAGTCCTGGAGCGAGACGTACCGGACGCGGGCCCCGGGCCCCACGACGATCTCGGTGATCGCGTCGGAGAAGGCGGCGAGGTCGGGCGAGACGTAGCGCTCGACGAAGGTCAGGTCGGCACCCTCCTCGGCCACGATCAGGGTGTGGGGGAAGATCGCGGCGCCGTCGGCCTCGAGCAGGGTCGTGGCGCGGATCGGGACCTCGACCCGGGTGTTCCGGGGGACGTGGACGAAGACCCCTCCCGCCCGGAAGGCTGCGTGGAGCGCGGTGAACTTCGTGCGGTCGTAGGGAACGAGGTCATGGAGGGCCTTCTCCACGAGGTCGGAGTGCCGCTCGATCGCCTCGTCGAGCGAGGTGACGATGGCGCCGTCGGGGAGGTCGGGGCCGTCGAGCTCGACGGCCTGCGCGTGGGGGCGGAAGGCGTCGAAGTCGAGGTCCGAGAGGTCGGTGTAGCGCCACTCCTCGGTGCTCTGGGAGGGGACCGGGAGCTGCTCGAACACGGTCAGCGCCTCCTCGCGGAGCGCTCGCGCCCAGGAGGGCTCGCCCTGCCCGGGCAGCGCGTCTCGAGTGAAGGTCTCGGCCACGCCTCCAGTCTAACAAGCGAGCCCTGAATCCCACTATTGAGGTCGGATTTGGGAGCGACCCCCCAGGATGGACGGCGGGGGGCCGTTTGCGAGAGGCTGACCCCATGAGGGAGATCGATCGGGAGGAGGTCCAGCGGCTCCTCGAGGGGGGCGCCCAGCTGGTAGAGACGCTGGGGCGCGAGGAGTACGAGGCGGAGCACCTCCCCGGCGCGATCTCGATCCCCCTCCGCCGCCTCGACGAGGAGCACGGCCAGCTCGACCCCTCCCGCCCGGTGATCGTCTACTGCTGGGACTCCGCCTGAGACCTGAGCCCGCGGGCCGCGTGGCGGCTCGAGTCGCTCGGGTTCACCGAGGTCTACGACTACGGCCCCGGAAAGCAGGACTGGGTGACTGTAGGGCTCCCCACCGAGCGAGGCGACGACGCGCCGCGGGCGGGCGACCTGGCCCGGGCCGACGTCCCCACGTGCTCGCTCGACGAGCGGCTGGGGGATGTCGCTGAGCGCGCGCGTGAGGCCGGGTTCGACACCGCGATCGCCGTCAACGACGAACGGGTGGTCTTCGGCATCCTGCGCGACCGACACCTGGCCAAGGATCCCGACCTCACCGTGGAGGAGGCGATGAGCGCCGGGCCCAGCACCTTCCGACTCAGCGTCCACCCTTCCGAGCTCGCCCAGCTCATGGTCGATCACGACCTCCCCAACGTCCCCATCACGACGAACGGCGGCGTCCTGGTCGGGCTCCTGCTCCGCGAGGACGCGGCTCGCGCCGCCACGC
>DATKBL010000075.1:0-33008 GCA_035513995.1 Actinomycetota bacterium | reverse complement strand
GTAGAAGTCGCCCTCGGCCATGACGTCGGGGATCGTGAAGGTCTGCTCGGGGTCGACGATCCGCTCGGCCACGCGACCGGTGTTGATCATCACCTCGACGGCCGGGACCCTTCCTTCCTCATCCGCCCTGGGGAGGAGGCGCTGCGAGAGGACGCCCTTGAGCCCCGCGGCGAGCGCCACGCGGGCCTGCTGTTGGATCTCCGCAGGGAAGAGATCGATCACGCGGTTCACGGTCTCGGTGGCGTCGAGGGTGTGGAGGGTCGCGATCACCATGTGGCCGGTCTCGGCCGCCTGGATCGCAGCCTCCACCGTGTCGCGGTCGCGGATCTCGCCGATGAAGATCACGTCGGGGTCCTGACGGAGCGCCGCCCGGAGCGCCGCCGCGTAGGAATCGGTGTCGACGCCGAGCTCCCGCTGCTCCACCACCGCCTGGAGATCCTCGTGGAGCACCTCGATCGGGTCCTCGATCGTGATGATGTGGACCCGTCGGTTCTGATTGATCCATCCGAGCATCGCGGCGATCGTCGTGGTCTTGCCGGTCCCGGCCGGGCCCGTCACCAGGACGAGGCCTCGCGGCTCCTTCGCGAGCAGCTGAGCCCCCTCGGGGAGCATCAGCTCCTCGAAGGATGGGATGCGGGTCCGCACCAGGCGGATCGCCACGCTCACGTGCCCCCGCTGCCGGTAGACGTTCACGCGGAACCTGCTCCCGCCGGGCATCGTGTATCCGAGGTCGATCTCCTTGCCCGCCTCGAACTGGGGAACGCGGTTCTCCGGGATCAGCTCGAGAGCCAGCCGTTCCGTGTCCTCGTCCGACAGCGGCTGGAAGTGCGTGCGGTGCAGCACGCCGTTGACGCGGATCACCGCGGGGAGGCCGACCTTCAGGTGCAGGTCGGACGCCTCGGCCTCCACCATGAACGCGAGATACTCCTGGACCTTCATGTCCGTTTCTTCATCGGCCCGATGCCTCGCTTCCTTTACGCGCCCGGGATCCGCGGCGGGTTTGTCGAGGCAAGCGCGGGGTACCTGTAGGCGTGCGAGCCTTGAGCGAAGGAGGGGACGAAGTTGGCGAAGCGGATGACGCGAGCGGAGGCTGGCCGGCGCGGCGGGCTCTCCACGAAGAGGAAGTACGGCAGCGACTTCTACCAGGAGATCGGACGCCGCGGCGGCAAGAAGGGCGGCCAGACCACGAAGAAGCGCTACGGCGTGGAGTTCTACCAGAAGATCGGCAGGAAGGGCGGCTCGAGGTAGCGGAGCCGCATCCAGACGTCATCGGCGGGGCCGGGGGTCACGGACCCCCGGCCCCGCCGCTCGCTCAGCCCTTCTTCGTCTCCCAGAAGATCTTGTCGATCTCCCCGATGAGGTCCAGGAGCTCCTGGCCTTGCTTCGGGTCCGCGGACTTCTTGGCCTCACCCGCGGCCTTGGTGGCCCTCCAGAAGAGGTCGTGGAGATCGGGGTACCGCTCGAGGTGCTCCGGCTTGAAGTAGTCGGTCCACAGGACCCACAGGTGGTGCTTCACGAGGTCGGCGCGGTGCTCCTTGATCAGGACGCACCGCGTCTGGAACTCCTCCACGGTCTCGGAGGGCTTCTTCTGAGCCTCGGCGTCCTGGTACTTCTCCTGGATCTTCTGGACGGATTCGGCCTCGATCCGCGCCTGCGCCGGATCGTAGACGCCGCACGGGAGGTCGCAGTGTGCGCGGACGACCCGCTTGGGCCTCAGCAGTCGGCTGAGCATGCCGTTCGCCTCCTTCATCTGGTGCTCGCCACGCTATCACCCGCTCGTCGGGAGCGGCCACCTCGTTCCTACCCGGGTAGGCTTCGCGCATGCGGAGGGCGCTCCTGATCGCGGTCGTCGCGGGCGCGGCCTGGGCGGTGTGGCGCCGGCCGTTCCGGGTGCTGGTCGAGGGAGAGAGCATGGCCCCGACCCTCCGGCCGGGGGATCAGCTGCTCTGCGTGCGACGGGGGCGGATCCGAGGGGGGGATGTCGTCGTGGTGCTGCCGGCCACGCGCGACTTCGAGATGGTGAAGCGGGTGACGGCGCTGCCGGGCGACCTGGTGGGGGAGCGGGTGCTGGGCGAGGACGAGTACCTCGTCGAGGGCGACGACCCCACGAGCTCTACCGACGGTCGCGCCTTCGGCCCGGTCGGCCGGGGCGACATCGCCGGCGTCGCTCTGTTCCGCTACCTCCCGGATCCCCGGTTCGTCTAGCCCCGCTCGTCGAGGAACCGGTCGAGGCGCCACGCTTCGTCGCGGCTGATCTGGACCCGCCGGCCGTCCTCGAGGCGGAGCACGAAGACGAGCAGGTGCTCGCCGGCGCGGTCCTCGCGCCATGAGCGCTCCACCTCGGCCACCTGAAGAGCCTTGCCTCTGATGACGACCTCGCGCGGGGTCTCATCCGCTCGCCCGCCCGCGTAGGCGCGGACCTCGATCTCCTCGTCCAGGCGTCCGCGCCACCGCGCCAGCAGCGCGGCGGCCGCGAGCCCCATCGTCCCTGCGGCGGTCACCACGCCGACCTCGCCGATCACGGGAACCAACAGGGTGGGGATCAGAGCCGCCAGCACGAACACGCCGTTGTAGCCGATGTCGTACACGGCGAAGGCCCGGCCGCGGAAGCGGTCGGGGAGGGCGCGCTGGATCATGGTGTCGGCGGTGATCTTGGTCGCCGACATCGCCAGGCCGCCGACGAACAGCGAGCCGAGGATCGTGGGGATCGACGGCAGGGGGGCGACGGCCAGCGTCGCCAGCGCGGCGAGCACGTAGGCGAGCGGGGCGACCCCCGACATCCCGAGCCGCTGGGCCGCCGGGGCGACGAGCAGCGCCCCGACGAAGCCACCGACCGCCACCGATGCGAGCAGCGCCGAGAACCCGGTCACGGCCAGCTCGAGCCGGGCGCGCACCAGCATCAGGCCGGCCAGGAGCAGGAACCCGAGGAGGCCGCGGATCGTCCAGACTGCCGTGACCGCGTAGGTCGCTCGGGGACGGCTGCGCAGGGCCCGGAGGCCGTCGGCCACGTCGCGCGCGTTCTGCCGGAGCTCCGACAGGATCCCCGTCAGGCCGCGCTTCTCACCCCGGGGGAGGTCGACCGTCGCGGCCACGAAGGCCGACGCGACCATGAGAGCCGCCGCCGCGAGGATGACGACCCGAACCGAGAGCAGGTCTGTCATCGGGCCGCCCACGACCGCACCGGCGAGGCCGAACACCATGCCCCCGACGCTGGAGACCGTATTCGCCAGGAGGTAGCGATCCGGCCTCACGGTCACGGGGATCACCGCCGACTTCGTGGCGTGGAAGAAGCGGTTCACCGACACGTTGGCCACGATCAGGGCGAGCAGCAAGGGCTCGGGCCAGTCCAGGGCGATCAGGAGCAGGAGGGTCAGGCAGGCACGCACGATGCTCGAGCCCACGAGGATCGAGCGGCGGGAGAAGCGGTCGATGAAGGGTCCGGTGAACGGCCCGATGACGGAGAAGGGGAGCAGCGTGGCGGCGAGAACCTTCGTGACCTGGGCTGGTGTCTCCGCGGTCGACACGTCGAAGATCAGGACGGCGGCCAGCGCGATCTGATAGAGGCCGTCGGCGGCCTGGGAGCTCCACTGCGACGTGACGAGCCGCCGGAACCGGCGTTCGCCCAGCACCGCCCGAAGCCCTTCGGCGCGCATGCGAGGAGTCTAGGCCCCGCTGGTCGGCCGTCGTGCGGCCCGGGTCAGCCCTGCGGCTGGACGTCGAAGAACTTCGTCCAGTCCTGGTCCCTGGCGCCGCCGTTGCCGAGGATGAACTCCTCGACCATGTCCCTCGCGGCGTCGTCGGAGAACTGGACCGGGGGCGACTTCATCAGGTAGGCAGACGGTCCGATCAGCGGGCCGCCCACGCCGCGATCCTTGGCGAGCTTCGCGGAACGGATCGCGTCGATCGCCACCCCCGCCGAGTTGGGCGAGTCCCACACCTCGAGCTTCAGCTCCACAGAGACCGGGATGCCCCCGAACTCGCGACCCTCCAGCCGGATGTGGGCCCACTTGCGGTCCTTCAGCCAGGGCACGTGGTCGGACGGGCCGATGTGGATGTCCTGAGAGGCGATGCCGTCGCGCAGCTGCGAGGTGACGGCCTGCGTCTTGGAGATCTTCTTCGACGTCAGCCGCTCGCGCTCCAGCATGTTCATGAAGTCCATGTTGCCGCCGAAGTTCAGCTGGGAGGTGTGGTCGAGAGCCACGCCCCGATCCTCGAAGAGCTTGGCGAGCATGCGGTGGATGATCGTGGCGCCGACCTGCGACTTGATGTCGTCGCCGACGATCGGGAGCCGGGCGTCGCCGAAGCGCTTCGCCCACGCGCGGTCGGAGGCGATGAAGACCGGCATGCAGTTCACGAACCCCGCGCCGGCGTCGATCGCGGCCTGCGCGTAGTGGCGCGCGGCCTGCTCGCTGCCGACGGGGAGGTAGCTGATCACGACGTCGGCCTCGGCCTTGCGAATCGCCTCGGCCACGTCCACCGGCTGCAAGTCGGACTCCTCGGCCATCTCTCGGTAGTAGTGGCCGAAGCCGTCCAGGGTGGGGCCGCGGAGGACGTCGACGCCGGTCGGGGGCACGTCGGCGAACCGGATCGTGTTGTTGGGCTCGGCGAAGATGGCCTCGGAGACGTCTCGGCCGACCTTCTTGCCGTCCACGTCGAACGCGGTCACAACCTCCACGTCGGAGACGTGGTACGGGCCGAGCCGGACGTGCATGAGCCCGGGCACCTGCTCGCCGGGGTCGGCGTCTCTGTAGAACTCCAGGCCCTGCACCAAGGAGGAGGCGCAGTTGCCGACCCCCACGATGGCCAGACGGACCTTGCTCATGCCCTGACTCCCTTCTTCCCCGGGGCGCGGCGCTTGCGGCCGCTCCGGCTGGCCCGACGCTCTGCCTGGATCATGTCGTCGAGCCAGCGGATGTCGTGTTCGGTCGTGTCCATGCCGTGGCGCATCAGGGAAAGCGTGTAGCCGTCCACGCGCTCGCGGTAGGAGGCGAGCCGATCCTTGAGCTCACGGAGCCGGACGACCAGGACGGCGCGGCGGCGCTCCATCACGCCGATCCTCGCCTCTGGCTTCAGGTGACGGAAGAAGGCCAGCCGGACGCGGAAGCCGTTGTCGTCGGAGTCCTCCTGGGTGCTCTCGCCGAGCTCGGCGAAGAGGCGCTCGCCCGTCTCGGTGATCCGGTAGACGTTCTTGCGGCGCCCGACCTCTCCCTTCGGGAACACCATCTCCACGGCCTCCTGCTTCTGAAGCCGCTTCAGCGCGGGGTAGAGGGAGCCGTAAGAGACCTGCCAGAACGTTCCCAGGGCGTCGGCCAGGCGCTTCTTGAGCTGATAGCCGTGCATGGAACGCTCCTTCAGGAGCCCTAGGATCGCGAACTCGAGCACCTACTCTCCCTTCCCTCGATGTATCGGTTCGATGTATCGGTTCGATGTATCGAACCGATATATACACAACCCGGGGCCCCCGTGTCAACGACGTCGCGCATCGGCCCGGAGATAGACTCCGGGCCATGACCGAGGAAGAGCGCGAGCCGCTCTACCCTTCGGCCGTGCTCCCTCGCGACCGCGAGGGGCGGGGCGTCCGCTCCACGGCGGGGATGGTGGTGGACACCTGGCGCCGTCGTCCCGTCCCCCGGCGGGTGATCGGCACTCTCTCGGTGCTGCTGCTGCTGGGCGGCGCGGGGCTCCTCTCCTACCCCCTCCTCACGAATCTGTACGGGGACTGGCGGCAGGCGAGGCTCGAGGTGGCGTTCGCCGAGCCCGAGACGCGCCGGGCCTACGTGGCGCGGACCATCCAGACGGGGGACGCGCTGACGAAGATCACGATCCCCCGGCTCCAGGTCGATGCCGTGGTGGTCGAGGGGACCTCGCTCGCGGCGCTGCGCGCCGGGGCCGGGCACTACGAGCAGACCGCCTTCCCCTGCGAGGTCGGCAACGCCGCGATCGCCGGGCATCGCACCACGTACTCGAAGCCCTTCGCCGATCTCCACCGGCTGCGCGACGGCGACGAGATCGTCGTGATCACGCCGGTAGGCCGGTGCGTGTACGAGGTGGCCGGCTCCCCGTGGGTCACGACCCCGAACGACGTGGGGGTCCTGGGCGGGGTGCAGGGAGCCTCGGTCCTCACCCTCACGACCTGCCATCCGCCGGGGAGCGCCAGCGAGCGGATGATCGTCCGGGCCGAGCTGGTCTCGAGCGAGGTGGCCTGAGGGTCGCGCTGGGCAGGCCGCCGCGAGGGCAACTACACTACCGAGTCGCTCGCGGGGACCGATCACGACATCGAAGGATTTGCATGTCACGAGTGCTGCTCATCGGATGGGACGGGGCCGACTGGCGAATCCTCGACCCCATGCTGGAGGCGGGCCTGCTCCCGAACCTTCGGTCGCTCATCGACCGCGGCGCCAAGGGCGTCCTGAAGTCCACGGTCCCCAACCACTCCTGGTCGGCCTGGCCCTCGTTCCTCACCGGGGTGGAGCCCTCCAACCACGGCGTCTACGACATCTTCGAGCGTGAGTTCGAGACGCGGAAGAAGCTTCCGGTGACCTACCGCTCGATCAAGGAGAAGACCATCCTCCCCGATCTCACTGCGGCGGGCGTGGAGACGATCATGACCAACGTGCCCCTGACCTTCCCGCCGCAGAGGATCAAGGGGAAGCTGATCTCGGGCGGCGTGCTCCCGAAGGGGCGTCCGTACACCCACCCGGAGGGGCTGGCGGAGGAGCTCGAGGCGGCGGGGAAGGCGTACCCGATCAACGGGATGTCCTGGACCACCTACTGGAACAAGCCCGAGCCGTTCCTGGCCGAGGCGATGGACCTGACCCGACGGCGGATCGACGCCAACGAGCACCTCCTCGAAACGACCGACTGGAGGTTCGCCTCGCTCGTGTACGTGGCCACCGACCGCGTCCAGCACTGCCTCGCCAAGTACGTCTCGCCCGATCACCCGAACTTCTCCACGCTCTCGAAGGAGCCGCTCGCCGAGAAGATCCGGGACGTCTACCGCCTGCTGGACGACGGGCTCGGCCGCCACCTGTCGCACGTGGGGGGCGACGACCTGGTCCTGTTCATCTCGGACCACGGGTTCCGGTCATGCACGAGGGCCCTGCACATGGACCGCTTCCTCGAGCACCTGGGGTTCCTGAAGTTCGCGGCGTCGAGCGCGGTGTTCGGGCCGATGCAGTGGGGGAAGGTGCGGTCGCTGGCGAGGCGGGTCTACGACCTGCTCGGGCTCCACGGCAAGGTGTCGCTGCCGCAGTCGGTGAACTGGAAGCGGAGCGTGGCCTACACGGCCGTGCGCTCCACGGGCGAGGGGGTCTCGATCAACCTCGCCGGTCGCGAGCCCGAGGGTATCGTCGACCCGGCGAACTTCGAGGCGACGCGCGACAGGATGATGGAGGCGCTGACGGGCTTCGTCGACCCCGCGACGGGACGGAGCCCGGTCAAGGCGATCCACAAGCGCGAGGAGTTCTTCAGCGGCCGCTACGCCGACACCGCCCCCGACATCATCATGGAGCCGGCCGAGGGGTACAGCCTCACCCACGCGAAGTCCTCGATCGAGGACGCGGACTGGCTCTCCGGCGATCATCGGATGGACGGGGTGATCGCGGCGGCCGGTCCGGAGGTGCGGGCCGACGCCTTCGCGCGGCCCGCGCTCCTGGTGGACGTTGCGCCGACGACGCTCGCCGCGCTCGGGGTCACGCCCTCGGTCAAGCACGACGGCGAGGTACTGAAAGCTGTGGTGGGGGAGGAGCGATCGACCGCCGCGGCCTCTGCTGCGCCCTCGGAGTCCGTGGAGGAGGCCGACGACAGCGGGCTGGACGCCGACGAGGCGGCCGAGGTCGAGGAGCACCTCCGGGGCCTTGGCTACCTCGAGTAGCGGGAAGCGACCCTCCCGAGCAGACAGGATCCGCGGCGCGCTCGAGTCTGTACTGCCACTGGAGCGCTTCGGCGACGAGCGGACCATCCTTGCCGGCACGGGTCAGAACGTGGTGGGGATGGTGGTCGCGATCATCGCCACCTTCGCCACGCAGGTGCTCATCACCCGCTCTCTGGGGGCGTCCGCGTTCGGGATCGTGACCCTCGCGACGCAGGGCGCGCTGGTCCTTGGCTACTTCTCCCGGTTCGGTATGGACATGGCGGCGGTGCGCCGCGTCGCGATCGATGTGGGACAGGGGGAGCGATCCCGGGTCCGCGCGGTGGTCATGCGCGCCTCGATCATCTCGACGCTGTTCAGCGTCGTGGTGGCGGGGATCGTCTTCGTCCTCGCGGAGCCGATCGCGCGCGCCCTGGCGGCGGACGCGGTGGAGGCCGCGACCCCGGCGTTCCGCGCCGCCGCGCTGGCGATCCCCTTCGCGGCGCTGGTCCAGGTCTACCTCGGGGCCACACGGGGACTGAAGATCATGCGTCACACCCTCTACGTGTTCTGGATGGGCCAGCCGCTGGCGTGGTTCGCGCTGATCCTCGCCGGATGGGTAGTCGCCAGGTCGGTGGGCGTCACGACGCTGGCCTACGCGGTCTCGTGGGCCGCCGCCGCCGCCGCCGCGGCGTGGCTCTGGTACCGGGAGACGCGCGGGTTCGGGAGCGAGCCCCCGCTGCCGGGCGAGGTGCGCGACCTCGTGAGGTACGGAGCTCCGCGGGCCCCCGCGGCGCTCTTCTCCCAGCTGCTGTTCTGGACGGACGTCTTCGTCCTCGCCGTGTACGCCTCCTCGGAGGACGTGGGGATCTACTCGGCCGCCGCCCGCGCCGGCCAGGTCCTCCTCCTGTTCATCATCTCGGTGAGCCTGATGTTCAGCCCCTTCGTGGCCGACCTGCACGCCCGGGGAGAGCGCGAGAAGCTCGACCGACTCTACAAGCAGCTGACGCGGTGGACCCTCGCGGCGACGCTCCCGGTATTCATCGTGCTGACGGCGGCGCCGGAGGCCGCGCTGCGTCTCTT
Organism: Actinomycetota bacterium; assembly: GCA_035513995.1. Taxonomy (GTDB): domain Bacteria; phylum Actinomycetota; class UBA4738; order UBA4738; family CALAEC01; genus DASUTW01. Next base: position 24,076 of record DATKBL010000075.1, on the reverse strand, counting down.
CGGCGCGGAGTTCGGGGCCGGCGCCACGGCGCTGGGGATCCTGCTCCTCGGTCAGCTCGTGAACGTGGCCACCGGCGCGGTGGGGTTCGTCCTCATCATGATCGGGCGGACGGGGTGGGACCTCGTGGTGTACGCGGCCTCGGTCGCGTTCGACATCGGGGCGGCGGTGCTCCTCATCGGGGGGTTCGGTCTCGGGATCGAGGGGGCGGCGATCGCCGGCGCCCTGACGATGGCGCTGTCGAAGGTCGCCCGTCTGTGGCTCGTTTGGAAGTTCCTCCGCATGCAGCCGTTCACGCGGCACTACGCGCTGCTGGCCGTGCCCCTGGCCCTCGGGCTCGGCGCGGCGTTCGCGGCTCACTTCCTGGTCTCGGGCGCCTCCTGGCCTGTGGACCTCGCGGTGACGGGGGCGGCCGGGACGCTGGTGTACGGGCTGGTGCTGGTGCTGTTCGGACTGCCTCCCGCTGAACGCCGGGTGCTGGCGCGTCTCGTGGGAGCCGCGCGGAGCTAGGACGGGTCTCCGGGAGGCGCGGGGTCGAGGTCCACCCGTACGGTGAGGGGGTCGGTCCCCGCAGCCCGAACCACCCACCGATTGAGCCCCCCGAGCCGGCGCAGCCGAGCCTTGGTGTCGTCGTCGTCCAGAATCCGAGCGGCCCCGGTCCTCCACGCGCCCCGCACCCGGATCCTGACCCGCGGGTCGGCCTCGACGTTGCGGACCCAGTCGGCGCTCCGTCCATGCTCCGCGACGATCCAGAAGGTTCGGTCCTGGAGACCCCCACCGACCGGGACGCGATGGGGGCGGCCGCTCCGGCGGCCCGTGGTCTCGAGCAGGGCCCACCCGGGCACGCGCCCCGCCACGCGACGCATCACCGGGTTGGCGATGTGCTTGGCGAGAGCGTTCACGATACGGCGCTTCACGCCCGTCGTCCTCGCGCGAGGCGCAGCGCATCGGCCACGGCCTCAGGGACACGGTCGGCGCGAACTACCGGGTCCACCGGGACGCCGTCCTTGGCCAGGTCCCACGTGTGGAGCCCGACCACCGGGATCCCCATCTTCAGCGCCAGCGCGATCTCGGACAGGGTGCCGTACTCGCCGGCGATCGCCAGCACGGCGTCCGCCGAGCGCACGACGAGTGCGTTGCGCGTCTCCCCCATGTCGGTGACGACCGCGACGGAGAGGTGCTCGCTCGCTCCCTCGAGGTCCCGGCCTGGCAGGATGCCCACGACCATGCCACCGGCCTTCCGGGCGCCCCGCGCGGCCGCGTCCATCACCCCGCTCATACCGCCACACACGACGACCGCGCCCTCCCCAGCCAGAAGCCGACCGGCCTCCTCGGCCCACCCCTCCTCCTCCGGGGAGGCGACGCCGGGCCCGCAGACGGCGACGTGGACCGGGATCACACCAGCATCTCCTCGATGAGCTCGGCGGCGCCGTGCTTGTCGAGGGGCTCGTTCCCGTTCCCGCACTTCGGGGACTGGACGCACGCCGGGCAGCCGCTCTGGCACGGGCATCCGCGGATCGTCTCCAGCGTCGCGCGCAGGAGCCGCTCCCCCGACGCGAACCCTCGCTCGGAGATCCCCGCCCCGCCCGGATAGCCGTCGTAGATGAAGATCGCGCACGAGCCGGTGTCGGGGTGGTGGGCGGTGGAGACGCCGCCGACGTCCCAGCGGTCGCAGGTGGCGACGAGGGGCAGGAGGCCGATCGCGGCGTGCTCGGCCGCGTGGGCGGCGCCGGGAAGCGTCGCCGGCGTCACGCCCGCTCTTGCGATCGTCTCCTCGGGGACGGCCCACCACAGGGCCCGGGTCACCAGGGTCTGCGGGGGGAGATCGAGGTCGACGACGCCGAGCACCTCGCCGGTGATGTGCATCCGGCGCTGGAATCCCACGACCTGGGTGGTGACGCGCACGTCGCCGAAGAACGCGGGGGTGGCCCCCACCTTCGACTCGGCCCGGACGCGCAGCACCTCGATGTCGGTGACATCTCGGGACTGCGTGAACCAGTCGGCCTCGCTCGGGCGGACGAGCGCGGCCTTCCGCTCCCGGTCGAGCGTGACCACCTCGTACTGCTCGCCCTGGTGCAGGTAGATCGCTCCGGGGTGCACCTGGAAGAAGGCCCTCGACTCGTCCACGTTCCCCAGCACCGCCCCCGTGTCGATCTCGACGATGAGGTAGAGGGATCCGGAGGCTGAGCGGATGTCCACCTCGCGGTGCGGCGAGGCCCCGCCGCGGTGATAGAGGAGGCCGCGTCGCTCGACGAGCTTCCCCTCCTCCAGCATCGTGGCCACGGCGTCGGGGGCGGCCTCGCCGAAGAAGGCGAGCTCCTCGGGGGCGAGGGGGTGCTCTCGAGCCGCGCACGCGAGATGCGGCGTCACGACGTAGGGGTTGGTCGGGTCGACCACCGCGTCCTCGGGGGGCTTGTCGAAGATGTCGGCGGGGTGCGCCACGAGGTACTGGTCGAGGGGGTCGTCCTGGGCGACGAGGAAGGCGATCGAGGAGTCGGAGCGGCGCCCCGCCCGCCCCGCCTGCTGCCACATCGAGGCGCGGGTGCCCGGATAGCCGGCGAGGATGGCGGCGTCGAGCGAGCCGATATCGATCCCCAGCTCGAGGGCGTTGGTCGAGGCCACGCCGAGCAGCTCGCCGTCGGCGAGGGCGCGCTCGAGCCGCCTGCGCTCCTCCGGGAGGTATCCGGCTCTGTACGTCTTCACGCGCTCGCGGCCCGCCCCGCCGACCTCACGGCGGGCGATCTCGGCGAGCAGCTCGGCCGCGCGCCGCGAGCGCGTGAAGGCGATCGTCCGGGCTCCCTGGCCGACCAGGCGCGCCATCAGCCCCGCCGCCTCGGAGACGGCGCCCTTCCGGACCCCCTCCTCCTCGTCCACGAGCGGAGGGTTCCAGAGCGCGAAGAGCTTCTCGCCCGCGGGGGAGGCGTCCTCGGCGACCTCGGCGAACGGCAGGCCGGTGAGGCGCTCGGCGAGGCCCCCGGGGTTCCCGATCGTGGCCGAGGCCAGGACGAAGCGCGGGTCGCCCCCGTAGCGGGCCACGAGGCGACGCAGGCGCCGGAGCACCATCGCGACGTGCGACCCGAAGACCCCCCGGGCCACGTGCGCCTCGTCCACGACCACGACGGCCAGGCGGAGGAGGAAGTCCGCCCACCTGGCGTGGTCGGGGAGGAGCGAGGCGTGCAGCATGTCGGGGTTCGAGAGGATCAGGTTGGCCGTCCGTCGGATCAGCGGGCGCTCGGGCCTCGGCGTGTCGCCGTCGAAGACCGACGCCCGGATCTGCGGGAGACGTAGCCCCCGGACCTGCCGCAGCTGATCGCGGGCCAGGGCCTTGGTGGGGAACAGGTAGAGACCGGTGCTGCGAGGCTCCTCGAGGACCGTCCGGGCCAGGTGCACGTTGTAGACGAGGCTCTTCCCGCTCGCCGTCCCCGTCGAGAGGACGACGTTCCGGCCGTCGTCGAGCAGCTCGAGGGCCCGGGCCTGGTGCGGGTAGAGGCCCTCGATCCCCAGGTTCCCGAGCCGGGCGGGGAGCGGCTCCGCCAGATCGGGGAGCGGCAGGAGGTCGGGCCGGCGGGCGGGGAGCGTCCGGAGGTGGACGAGCCGGTCGGGAGCCTCCCGCTCGAGCGCCTCGAGGAACGCGTGGGGGTCCATCGGGGCGATGTTCTCACGCGGCCGCCGGCGTGATGTGGTCGATCGTCGGGTATCCTCCGGCCCGTGAGGGCAAGCGCATGACCGTCGCGGCGATCGAGCAGTCTCAGGCGACCTTCGCCAGCTTCGATGTGCCCCCGTGGGTCTGGGCGGTCCTCGTCGGCGCGATCACGGCCCTCCTACTGATCGATCTCCTGATCGTCCACCGCACGGCGCACGTCATCACGTTCAAGGAGGCCGCGATCGAGAGCGCGGTCTGGGTGACGATTGGGATCAGCTTCACGTTCGTGCTCCTCTGGTGGCAGGGGGGGCAGGCCGCCGGGGAGTACTTCGCCGGCTACCTCATCGAGAAGAGCCTCTCGGTCGACAACGTCTTCGTCTGGGCGGTGCTCCTCTCGTACTTCCACGTGCCCCGCGAGTACCAGTTCCGTGTGCTGTTCTGGGGAGTCTTCGGCGCGCTGGTGCTGCGAGCCGTCTTCATCTTCGCGGGACTCGCCCTGCTGGAGGCGTTCGACTGGGTCCTCTATATCTTCGGCGCGTTCCTGATCTATACGGCCGTGCGGATCGCCCGCCACTCGGGCGAGGGGGTGCACCCGGAGAAGAACCCGGTCCTTCGCCTCGTTCGCCGGGTGATCCCGACCACGAGCTACTACGACGGCCAGAAGCTGTTCACGCGGCAGGCGGGGAAGCTGATGGCCACCCCCCTGTTCGTCGTGCTGATCCTCGTCGAGGTCACCGACGTCCTGTTCGCCGTGGACTCCGTGCCGGCGATCCTCGCCGTGAGCCGGGAGCCGTTCATCGTGTGGGCGTCAAATGCCTTCGCGATCATGGGGCTTCGCGCCCTCTACTTCCTCCTCGCGGGGATGGCCGGCCGGTTCCGCTACCTCAACGTGGGGCTGGGGGTCATACTCGGGTTCGTAGGGGTGAAGATGCTGCTGGTCGACGTCTATCACATCCCCGTGTGGGCCTCGCTCGGCGTGATCGCCGCGGTGCTGGCGGTGACGATTGGGCTCTCGCTCAGGAACCCGCCGCCACCCGAGGACGGACCCACCCGCCCCGAGGGCGATCGGCCCAGGCGGCGCAGCCCCCGCCCCCCGGCTCGCTAGCCGCCCCCGGCACCCTGGAGGATCCCGTCGTCGGCCAGGTCGCTGAAGATCGCGTCCGCTTCAGCCGTCAGGATGACGACGCTCGCCTCCCCCGCCATCCCGATGCCGCCCGGCAGGACCACGTTCGTCACTTGCTCGGGGTTGACGGTGACGGCGGTCAGCATCAGGTCGAAGACCTCGTCGAACGAGAGATCGGTCTGCACGTTCTGCAGCCCGGCCGCGATCCACTGGAAGATCACCGAGGGGTCCTGCCGGAACTCGGACCGGAGCTGCCCGAGCGCGGCCATCAGCAACAGCCCGTGGTTCTCTGAGCGGCTGAAGTCGCCGTCGGGGGTGTCGTGCCGGTTGCGCGCGAACGCGAGGGCTTGGCGCCCATCGAGGACCTGCTCGCCGGCCTCGAAGTCGGCGCCCGAGTAAAAGTCGTCCATCGGGTAGGGGACGTCGACTCGGAGGCCGCCGATCCCGTTCACCATGCTCGTCATCCCCTGGAACGAGGTCAGCACCCAGTAGTCCATCTGGATCCCGGTCACCTCCTCGACGGTCTCGACGACCAGCTCGGGGCCGCCGTTGTAGAGGGCCTCGTTGATCTTGGCCTCGCCGAAGCCGGGGATCGGCACGTAGGAGTCGCGCGGGAATCCCACGATGGAGGCGGCCCCCTGCCTGGGGTTCACCCCGATCACGTGGATCGAGTCGGCGAGGCGCCGGTCGACCTGCTCGTCGGGGCGGGCGTCGCTGCCGATCGCGAGGATGAAGATCGGCCGGTTCCCGCGCACCGAGGGGACGAACCTCGCGTCCTGGGCGCGGGAGATCTCCACCGCCGGCGTCTGTGCCCGGGCGCGGTAGGGGTCGGCGACGATCGCTCCGACGGCGATCCAGCCTCCCAGGCCGATGAGGATCGCGAGCCCGAGCGCGACGCGGCGCCTCACGGTGTGGCCCCCGGCGTGCCCGGCCCGGGATCGGCGACGGACTCCACCGACCCCTCGACGTCGTACCCGACGATCAGCCACTCGCCCTCAACCTGGCGGACCACGTAGCGTCCGTGATGGGCGATCGCCAGGGCGCCGCCGTCGCTGGTCCGCCCGTCGGCCCGGAACGTGGCGGTCGCCACCGCGGCGTAGGGGGCGCCCTGCGGGTCCACCAGGAAGCTCAGGCGCAGCCTGGCTCTCGTCGGCACGACCCGCTGGATCCCGGCCGCGCCCCCCCCCAGCGTCAGGTCGTCGCGGTCGCGCTCCGCGCGGGCCGTGGCCGGGCCGGCGAAGTACGATCCGAGCCCGGGGAACCGCCCCTCATCCCATTCGCCCGGGTCCACGAACGCAGTCGTGTAGAGGCGGTCGAGCAGGTCGGTGACGGCGTCGCCCGCCGTCTCGAGGTCGCCCTGGGGGGCCTCGGCGTCGACGGCGGTCGCCCGCACGCGGGCCACCTCCCAGACGAGGTCGGGGACGGGGAGAGCCTCCTCCTCGCCGGGGCCGCCGTCGCGCAGGAGCGCCCACGCCCCGGCCCCGGCGCCGGCCACCATGAGGAGACCGACGAGGATCCAGGGAAGGGCCCGACCGGATGATGCGTGATGCGCTCGACGAGGCAAACCGTCCGGCAGGGTAGCAGACCTGCGTCCGGGGGCAAGCCGTCGGCGGTGGTCGCGTCGGTGACGACCCGCTAGGCTATGGCCGGCCGAGCGCCGGGCGCGCCGGCCACATGGGACTCTCCAAGGAGGAACGCTCGATGGTTGTGCTTGCCCAGGAAGGCGGCCCGATCTCCGCGGAGTTCGGGGCGTTCGAGGACGCGGTGCTGTGGATCATCCTCGGGATCTCGGTCCTGGCGCTGCTCGTCGCCTACGTCCTGCGGCGCAGCGTGCTCGCCGAGCCGGAAGGCTCCGAGAAGATGCGGGAGATCGCCCGGGCGATCCAGGAGGGCAGCAGGGCATACCTGAACCGCCAGTTCCGCACGGTGGGGATGTTTCTCGTGGTGCTGACGATCGGGATCTTCTTCCTCCTCCCCGTCCCTGAGAACGCGGAGACCTCCGCCAACGCGATCCGGCTGGGACGCTCGCTCGCCTTCATCTTCGGGGCCGGGTTCTCGGCCGTCACGGGGTTCGCGGGGATGTGGCTGGCGGTCCGCGGCAACGTCCGGGTCGCCAACGCCGCCAAGGAGGTCGGCCTGAAGCGCGCCCTGATCATCGCCTTCCGGACGGGCGGCGTGGCGGGCATGTTCACCGTGGGCCTCGGCCTGCTCGGCGCGGCCCTGATCCTGCTGATCTACAAGCAGGACGCCACGTCGGTGCTCGTGGGATTCGGGTTCGGGGGCGCCCTGCTCGCGATGTTCATGCGGGTGGGCGGGGGGATCTACACGAAGGCGGCCGACGTCGGCGCCGACCTCGTGGGGAAGGTCGAGCAGGGGATCCCCGAGGATGACCCGCGCAACGCCGCCACGATCGCCGACAACGTCGGGGACAACGTCGGCGACTGCGCGGGGATGGCGGCCGACCTGTTCGAGTCCTACGAGGTGACGCTGGTCGCCTCGATCATTCTGGGGGCGGCGGCGTTCGCCGACTCGCCCGAGGGAGCGATCGTCGGCGTGATGTTTCCCCTCTTCGTCCGAGCGATCGGGGTCATCACCTCGATCATCGGCATCTACGCGGTCATGCCCCGGAGCGACACCGAGCACGGGATGCGGGCGATCAACCGCGGATTCTTCATCTCGGCGGTTCTGTCGGCCGCCGCCGTGTACTTCGTGGCCGACGTGTACGTCGGGGACATCCGCGTGTTCTGGGCGGTGGTGATCGGGCTCCTGCTGGCCAGTGTGATCCACGTGCTCACCGAGCACTACACGTCGACGAGGCGCAGGCCGGTCCAAGAGGTCGCCGAGTCGTCCCAGACCGGGGCCGCCACGACGATCCTGTCCGGGTTCTCGGTCGGGCTGGAGTCGACGGTCTGGGCGATCCTGGTGATCGCCGCCACGATCTTCTCTGCCTTCCTGCTCGGCAACGACGTCGCCGAGCGCCTCTACTTCATCTCGCTGACGGGGATGGGGATGCTCACCACGGTGGGCGTCATCGTCTCGATGGATACCTTTGGGCCGGTGGCCGACAACGCGCAGGGCATCGCGGAGATGTCGGGGGAGTTCGAGGGACGGCCGGCCGAGGTCCTCCAGGGGCTCGACGCGGTCGGGAACTCGACCAAGGCGATCACGAAGGGGATGGCGATCGCGACCGCGGTGATCGCGGCCACGTCGCTGTTCGGCTCCTTCGAGGAGGCGCTGAAGGAGGCCGGGTACGAGTTCCTCGGGGTCCGGGTGGATCAGCCCGAGGTGCTGATCGGCCTCCTGATCGGCGGGTCGGTGTCGTTCCTCTTCGCGGCCCTGGCGATCCGGGCCGTGGGTCGCGCGGCCGCGCAGGTCGTTGTCGAGGTGCGGAACCAGTTCCGCGACCACCCCGGCATCATGGACGGGACCGAGAAGCCCGACTACGGGCGGGTGGTCGACATCTGCACGCGCACGTCGCTCCGAGAGCTCCTGACGCCCGGCCTGCTCGCGGTACTCACGCCGGTCGTGGTGGGGTTCGCGTTCGCGGCGGAGGCCTTGGGCGCCTTCCTGGCGGGGGTGATCCTGACCGGCCAGCTCCTCGCGGTGATGCTGTCGAACTCGGGCGGTGCCTGGGACAACGCGAAGAAGCTCGTCGAGGAGGGCCTCTACGGGGGGAAGGGATCCGAGTCGCACAAGGCGACGGTGATCGGCGACACGGTGGGCGATCCATTCAAGGACACCGCCGGGCCGGCCCTCAACCCGCTCATCAAGGTGATGAACCTGGTGGCCCTGCTGATCGCGCCGCTCGTGGTGAGCTTCGCCGATGACGTCGCCGTGCGCGTCGCGATCGCGGGGACCGGGACGGTGATCCTGGGGCTGGCGATCTGGCACTCGAAGCGGCAGCGGGGGCCGGAGCTCATCCCCTCGGACCCGCCCAGCCCGGAGGCCGCGACCGTCACCACGGAGACGGGGTAGGCCGCCCCGTGGGGGTGCTCACCCGGTTCTTCCGTCGATTCGCGGAGTCGGACGAGGAGCGCCTGACCGACGAGGTTCGGTCGTGGTGCGACTCCATCCCCGACACCACGAGGATCGCGGACGGGAAGGAGCGGGCCCGGGTGCGCGTCGCCGGCGTCGTGCGCCGGATCACCCTGCACCCCGGCACCGAAGGCGCCGAGTCGCTCTCGGTGGTCGTGACCGACGGGACGGGCGAGATCACGGCGATGTGGACGGGCCGCGGGCAGATCGCCGGGATCCGACTGGGCTCTCGCGTCGTGCTCGAGGGCATGGTCGCGCGGGAGCGGGGACGTCTCCAGATCGTGAACCCGAGCTACGACTTCGCCTGAGTCAGCGCGGCTCGGAGCGACGGATGGGACCGAGGATCGCCTCCCGCAGCTCGTCCTCGGCTTCCGACGTGCAGATCGCCATGATCTCGTCGCCGGCTACGAGCCGAGTCTCCGGTTGCGGGACGACGACGTGCCCCTCGCGGAGGACGGCCACGATCGCCGAGTCGGGCGGCGGCCGAAGCTCGTAGAGCGGCCGTCCCACGATCGGCGCCGACTCGTCGATCGTCAGCTCGACGAGGGTGACCTGACCCCCTTGGAGCTTGAGGAGCCGGACCAGGTCGCCCACCGTCACGGCCTCCTCGACCAGGGCGGTGAGGACGTGCGGCGGGCTCATCGAGACGTCCACGCCCCACTGGTCGGTGAACAGCCACTCGTTCTTAGGGTGGTTCACGCGGGCCACCACCCTGGGAACGGCGTGCTCCTGCTTCGCCAGCAGCGAGACGACGAGGTTGTCCTCGTCGTCGCCGGTCGCCGCGACGATCACGTCGGCCGAGGACAGCTCGGCCTTCTCGAGCACCCAGGGCTCGCACGCGTCGCCGAGGACGAAGACCATGCCCGCCGGGAGCGCGTTCTTCGCCCGCTCGAGCACGGAGGTCTCCTGCTCGATGATCGTGACGTCGTGGCCCCGCTCGGCGAGGTCGTAGGCGAGGTGACGGCCCACGTTGCCCGCGCCCGCGATCGTCACGCGCATCCGGGTTCCCTCCTCACTCGGCCATCGGCTCCAGGAGCGTCTCGAGCTCCGCCAGCGAGTCCTTGTGCACGATCGCGTGCGCGATGTCTCCCTCCTGGAAGGTGGAGTCGGGGACCGGGATGAAGCCGCTGCCTCCCCGGTCGACCCCGATCACCTCGATCTTCCCCTCGGAGGTGATCTCGCCGATCTTCCGACCGGCCAGGTGCTCGGGGACGGGAACCTGGACGATCAGGAGCGAGCCCCCCGCGATCGTGTCCCGCATCTCCTCCTTGCCGTGGTGGAGGAGGAACTGGATCTGCTTCGCCGCCCACCGCACGGTGGCGACCGTGGGGATGTTCAGCCGCTCGTAGATCTCGGCGCGCTTGGGGTCGTAGATCCGGGCGACCACTCTGGGCACCTTGTAGTGCTCGCGGGCGATCCGGGCGGACACGATGTTGGAGTTGTCGCCGTTGGACACGGCGATGAACGCGTCGGCCTCCTGGATGCCGGCTTCCTCGAGCACCTCTCGGTCGAACCCGATCCCCACGACCTTCTTCGCGTCGAAGCCGGGCGGGAGGCGGTCGAACGCATCGGGCCGCTTGTCGATCACGGCAACCGAGTGGCCGGTCTTCGAGAGCTGCACGGTGAGCTCGGCCCCGACGCGTCCGCAACCCATGATCACAGCGTGCACGAGCGGAACGATACCGCGCCGGAGGGCAGACTGTAATCCCGACCTGCGTAGAATCCCCTTCGTGCTGAGGATCGGCTCGGTGATGAAGCGGGTGCTGGTCGGACGGCCGCACCCCACGCACATGCTGGAGCATCAGCTCCTCCCCAAGACCCTGGCCCTCCCGGTCTTCTCCTCCGATCCGCTGTCCTCGGTGGCGTACGCGACGGAGGAGATCATGCTCGTGCTGATCCTCGCCGGCACGATGGCGCTCCGGTTCACGATCCCGATCGCGCTGGGCATCGCCGTGGTCCTCGCCATCGTCATCACCAGCTACCGGCAGACGGTCCGGGCGTACCCGCGGGGAGGCGGCTCCTACATCGTGGCCCGCGACAACCTCGGCACGATCCCCGGATTGACCGCCGCCTCCGCCATCCTGATCGGCTACGTCGTGACGGCGGCGGTGAGCGTCACCGCCGGAACGATCGCCGTGACCTCCGCGATCCCCGAGCTCGTGGATCAGCGGGTCCTCATCGCGATCGGCTTCCTCGCGCTGATCGCCATGGCGAACCTCCGCGGCGTGCGGGAATCCGGCGTGCTCTTCGCGGTTCCCACCTACGGGTTCGTGGTCACGATCTTCGTGATGCTGCTGACGGGGTTCGTCCGATGCCTCGACGGCTGCCCGGTCGCCGAGACAGCTACGCTCACCGTCGAGCCCCACGAAGCCCTCGGCGTGCTGCTCCTGCTTCGTGCCTTCACCCAGGGGTCGGCCGCGCTCACGGGGGTGGAGGCGATCGCGGACGGGGTGCAGGCGTTTCGCCGGCCGAAGGGGAAGAACGCTGCCGCGACCATGACGATCATGGGGTCGATGTCCATCTCGATGTTCGTCGGCATCACCCTCCTCTCCCAGGCCCTGCAGGTCCGCGTCACCGAGGAGATCGTCGCGTCGCGATCGGTGCTGTCCCAGGCGGGGGAGACCGTCTTCGGCCGCGGGGCGATGTTCTTCGCGCTGCAGGCGTTCACGGCCCTCATCCTCATCGTGGCCGCGAACACCGCCTTCCAGGACTTCCCTCGCCTCTCGGCGATCCTCGCCAGGGACGGCTTCCTCCCGCGCCAGTTCATGAACCGCGGCGATCGGCTCGTGTTCTCCAACGGGATCGTGTTGCTCTCGGTGCTGGCGGCGCTGCTCGTGTGGGCGTTCGACGCCTCCCTCACCCGCCTGATCCCCCTCTACCTGGTGGGGGTCTTCACCGCCTTCACGCTGTCCCAGACAGGCATGGTGCGGCGTTGGGTCGGCCGCAAAGAACGGGGCTGGCGCAGGAACTCGGTGCTCAACGGGGCCGGCGCCACGGCGACCGGGGTGGTCCTCGCGGTGGTCGTGTTCACCCGGTTCACTGAGGGGGCGTGGATGGTCGTGGTCGCGGTCCCGGTCATCATCGCCGGCCTGCTTGCGGTCCACCGACACTACGAGCGGGTCGGTCGAGAGCTCCGCGCGCGGAACCTCTCGCCCTCGATGGAGGCCGAGAACATGGTGCTGGCGCTGGTCCCTAGAGTCGACCGCGCCACCCGCGAGATGATCTCGTGGCTGCTGGCCGTCCGCACCACGAGGATCACCCCGCTCTACATCGGGAGCGAAGATCTCGAGGAGGCCGCGACCGCCTGGAGCGCCGCCGCCCCGCGGCTCCCTCCCCTCGAACGTCTCGAGCTCGCGGGAGGGAGCGTGACGCGGGCGCTGCGCCGTCACATACGCCGCCTCCCCCGGGGCGAGAACGACTTCGTCACCGTGGTCCTCCCCGAGGAGGTGACGACGGGGTACCTCCTGTATCTGCTCCGCAGGACCATGGCCTTCCGGATCAAGACCGGGCTCCTGTTCGAGCCGGGGGTCGTCGTCACCGACGTCCCCCTCCTGCCCGAGGAGGCGGAGAAGGAGGAGAGGTGGGCGGCGGGCGAACGGGCGCTCGAGCCCGAGCGCAACATCTGTCTCGTGCCGGTCTCGAAGGTCCACGACGGCACGATCAGGGCCCTCGTGTGGGCGCGCTCCCTTCGGCCCGCCCACCTCGAGGCCATCTACCTGGCGGAAGAGCCCGAGGAGGCCGACGAGCTCCTCGATGCCTGGCGTGAGGCCGGGATCGACATCCCGTTGTCCATCGTCGAGGTGCCTTTCCGCGACTACGGCCCCCCCCTCCTGGAGGAGATCCGGCGGCACACGCGTCGCGGCGACACGGTGGTGACCGTGGTCTTCCCCGAGTTCGTCGCGGACAAGTGGTGGCAGCACCTTCTCCACAACCAGAACTCCTTCTTCATGAAGCGGCTGCTGCTGTTCGAGCCCTGGGTCGTGGGGGTGAGCGTCCCGTTCCACCTCGGGAGCCCCCCGATCCGAGTGGAGGAGCCAGATGGGGGAAGGAGGAGCCGGGATGGAGCGGAGTGACGCGGTCGCGCTGGTGCGCGAGAAGACCGAGAAGGAGACGACCGTCCGCCATCTGATCAGCGTCGAGGGGGTGATGCGGGCGCTGGCCCGTCGGTTCGGCGAGGACGAGGAGACGTGGGGCCTGGTCGGCCTCTTCCACGACCTGGACCAGGACCAGACCCACGAGGATCACGAGCGGCACGCCTACCAGGCCGCCGAGTGGCTGCGCCATGCGGGGGTGGACGAGCGGATCGTGACCGGCGTGCTGGCCCACGCGCACGAGGAGCACCGGACCGACCTCATGACGCGGGCCATCGTCCACGCCGACGCGCTCGCGGGGCTGCTCGTCGCATGCGCCCTCGTCCGGCCTCAGAAGGCTGAGGGCATGAAGGTGTCCTCGGTGAAGAAGAAGCTGAGGGAGAAGGCTTTCGCCCCGGGTGTGAACCGGGACGAGATCACCTCGGTCGAGGAGGGCATCGGCCTCCCGCTGGACGAGTTCATCGCCGTCGGGATCGAGGGGCTCCAGGGGGTCGCGGGCGAGATCGAGCTCAGCGGCTGAGCTCGTCCTCTTCGGCTCGCTCGCGCTTCCGAGCGCTCGCGCGCCGCCACAGCCACCATCCGATCACCGCGACCGTGATCACGCTCACCCCGATCACGACCGGACGCGAGTGCCGAAGGAAGACCTCCCAGTTGTCCCCGAGCAGCACGCCCGCCCACGTGAGGGCGAACGACCACGGCAGACATCCCAGGAACGTGTAGATCGTGAATCGCCAGAACGGCATCCGGGACACCCCGGCCGGGAAGCTGATGAACGTGCGGATCACCGGGAGGAGCCGCGTGACGAACACGGTGAGCTCGCCCCGTTCCTCGAACCACTGGTCGGCCCGGTCGAGCTCCTTCTTGCGTAGGAAGATGTAGCGGCCCCAGCGCTCGGCGAGCGGCCGGCCCCCGACCCGACCCACGTAGTAGGCGAGCCACGACCCCACGACGTTTGCCACCGCGCCGATCATCCCGACGGCGATGAAGTCGAGCTCTCCGCGCGCCACCAGGAAGCCGCCGAAGACCATCGTGACCTCGGAGGGGATGGGGATCAGCGCCGACTCCAGCATCATCAGGACGAAGATCGCGAAGTAGCCGTACGCCCCGATCGTGTCGACGATGAAGTGCTCGAGCCATTCCAGCATGGGAGTCGCCAGCCTACCAGGTGCCCTTGCCCGTCGGTCCCACACGCTATCCTCGCCGTGGCGTACCGTTGACGCCGATCCTTCCCCTCGTGTATGAAAGCGGACCCGTGGCAACCAAACTCGTCATCGTCGAATCGCCGACCAAGGCCAAGACCCTGGAGCGGTACCTGGGCCCGGACTACCGGGTGAAGGCCTCCTATGGGCACGTCCGCGACCTCCCGAAGAGCAAGATGGCCGTCGACACCGAGCGGAACTTCGAGCCGGAGTACGAGGTGCCCGACGCCAAGAAGAAGGTGGTCGCGGAGCTGAAGCGCGCCCACAAGCAGGCCGACGAGCTCTGGCTCGCCACCGACTTCGACCGCGAGGGCGAGGCGATCGCGTTCCACGTCGCCGAGCTCCTCGGGGTCAGCCCCGAGGACGCGAAGCGGGTCACGTTCACCGAGATCACCGAGTCGGCGGTGCAGGAGGCGTTCGCCGAGCCTCGGACGATCGACCTCCAGCTCGTGGAGGCGCAGCAGGCCCGGCGCATCCTCGACCGTCTGGTCGGCTACTCGATCTCCCCGCTCCTTTGGAAGAAGGTTCGCCCGGGGCTCTCCGCCGGCCGGGTGCAGTCGCCGGCGCTCAGGCTCATCGTCGAGCGCGAGCGCGAGATCGACGCGTTCCAGCCGAAGGAGTACTGGAGCGTGGACGCGCGCCTCTCGCCTGATGGCGACGACGTCGCGTTCCTGGCAGGCCTGTGGGAGATCGGCGAGGAGAAGCTCGCCGCCAACCCCGACAAGAAGGGCCTGGTCCTCGAGAACGAGGAGACGGCCCGCGAGCACGCCGGCAACCTCGAGCGCGCCGCCTACCGTGTGGACGAGGTTCGGCGCAAGGAGACGAAGCGGAACCCCTCGCCTCCCTTCACCACCTCGACCCTCCAGCAGGAGGCCGCCCGCAAGCTCGGGTTCTCCTCGAGGAAGACGATGCGGATGGCCCAGCAGCTCTACGAGGGTGTGGAGCTGCCCGGCGAGGGCCAGGTCGGTCTGATCACGTACATGCGAACCGACTCGGTGACCATCGCGAAGCAGGCCCTCGCCGAGGTCGCCGAGGTCGTGCGCCGTCAGTACGGGAAGGAGTACGCGCTCGACTCCCCCCGCCCCTTCAAGAAGAAGCAGCGCGGCGCCCAGGAGGCTCACGAGGCGATCCGCCCGACCTCGGCGGCCCGGCTCCCCGAGGCCGTGCAGCCGCATCTCGATCGCGACCAGGCGCGGCTCTACCGGCTGATCTGGCAGCGCACGATGGCCAGCCAGATGGCCCAGGCGGTGCTCGACCAGGTCTCGGTGGACATCGAGGCGGTCGCCGACGACGCTCCACGCTACCTTCTGAGGGCGACGGGGCAGACCGTGAAGTTCGACGGGTTCCGCCGCGTGTACTTCGAGGGTCGCGACGACGCTCCCGACGAGGACGCGGAGTCGCGCCTGCCCGAGCTCACCGCCGAGCAGGCCCTTCGGCTGCTCGAGGTCCTCCCCGAGCAGCACTTCACCCAGCCGCCGCCCCGCTACACGGAGGCGTCGCTGATCAAGAGGCTCGAGGAGCTTCAGATCGGGCGGCCCTCGACGTACGCCTCGATCGTCTCGACGCTGCTCGACCGCGAGTACGTGCGGCTCGAGGAGCGCCGCTTCTACCCCGAGGACGTGGGCGAGGTCACCACCGATGTGCTCGTGGATCAGTTCGGGGACCACTTCCTCGACTACGACTTCACCGCTCGGATGGAGAGCGAGCTCGACGACATCGCCGAGGGCAAGATGAAGTGGAGCCAGGTCCTCGACGAGTTCCACACGCCGTTCGAGCGCAAGGTCGAGAAGGCCGAGCAGGAGCTGGAGCGTCCGGAGGAGGAGCTCGACGAGCTCTGCCCCCGGTGTCCCGAGGAGGGCCGGGAGCCCGGGAAGCTCGTGATCAAGCTGGGCCGCCGCGGGAAGTTCGTGGGCTGCAAGAACTACCCCGAGTGCCGCTACACGCGGGACGTGGACGGGCAGGAGCGGCCCGAGCCCGAGCTCCTCGAGGAGACCTGCCCCGAGTGCGGCAAGCAGCTCGTCAAGCGGTGGGGGCGCTACGGGCCCTTCGTCGGCTGCTCCGGCTACCCGGACTGCCGCTACATCAAGCGCGAGGAGAAGAAGACCGGCGTCAAGTGTCCGAAGTGCGGCGAGGGCGACCTGATCGAGAAGCGGGCGCGCCGTCGCCGCGGGAACGTCTTCTACGGATGCAACCGCTACCCCGACTGCGACTTCACCGTCGGCCAGCGGCCGCTGACCGAGGCGTGCCCCGAGTGCGGCGCACTGATGACGGCGCAGAAGGACGGGAGCGGGAAGTGCCTCGAGGGCCACGTGGTCGAGGGCGCCGCCGCGGGCTCGGGCGAGGACCCGAACGAGGAGCGGGAGCCGGAGGCGTCCGGCTCCGGATCGGCGGAAGCGGGCTGAGTGGCCAGCATCGCCGACGAGATCGCGGCGCTTCGGGGCACGAAGCCCGCGACCCTCGGCAGCCTATTCAAGAACCGGTCGTTCTTCCGTTTGTGGCGGGCGATGCTCGTCTCCTCCCTCGGCGACTGGACCGGGTTCGTCGCCGTCACCTCGCTCGTGACCCGCATCGGCGGGGCCCGAGCCGGCTACGCGATCACCGGCGTGATGCTCGCCCGGTTGCTGCCGTCCCTGATCTTCGGGCCGTTCGCCGGAGTGTTCGTCGACCGCTTCAACCGGAGGCGGCTGATGGTGATCGCCGACATCGGCCGGGGAGCCGGGTACGCCTCGATGGCCTTCCTGGGAGAGCTGTGGGCGATCTACGCGCTGTCGTTCGCGATCGAGTGCCTGTCGCTCCTCTGGACGCCGGCCCGCGACGCCAGCATCCCCAACATCGTCTCCCGCAGGCAGCTCTCCAACGCGAACTCGATGGGGCTCTTCACCTCCTACGGCACGCTCCCGCTCGGCGGGATCCTGTTCACGCTGCTGGCGGGAGCGGCGAACGGGCTGGGGGGCGTGTTCGAGTACTTCGAGCAGCGCCCCGAATCGCTCGCGCTGTGGCTGAACGGCCTGACCTTCGCCTTCTCCGCGTACATGGTCTGGGGCCTGGACCTCCCCCAGAGGAGCCGTCGCGCGGCGGGCCCGCTTCGGCCGGCCCAGGCCTGGGAGGATCTGCGGGATGGGGTCCGGTTCCTCCGCGACCACGCTTTCCAGCGGGCGATGACGATCGGCATCGTGCTCGCGTTCACGGGCGTGGGGTCGGTGATTGCGCTGGGCCCGATCTTCGCGCAGAACACGCTGGGGGCCGGGCAGGCCGGGTGGGGGATCCTCGTGACCTCGGTGGGCTTCGGGATGGGGGCGGGCATGATCTCGACCGGCCAGCTGGAGCGAGTGATCGACAAGGAGACGCTCTTTCCCCTCGCCATGATGGGAGCGGCGGTGCTGCTCTTGGTGCTGGCGCTGATGCCCAACATCGCGCTGGCGGCCATGCTGACCGCGGTGATGGGGGCGGTGGTCGGCCTCGCCTGGGTCGCGGGCTACACGCTGCTCCACGAGAATGTGGGCGATGAGTTCCGTGGCCGGACCTTCGCGACCCTCACGATCTTGGCGAGGTTCGGCCTGCTCGCCTCGCTCGCCGGCTTCCCGGCGCTGGCCGCGAGCCTCGGAGACCATTCGATCGAGGTCGGCGGGGCTGGGGTCGATCTCGCCGGCACCCGTCTCGCCCTCTGCGTGGGCGCCGCCGTCGTCCTGGCGGGCGGGTTGAGCGCTCGCAGGGGGATCCGGCGCGGAAGGCGGTCGAGGTCCAAGGCGCTCCACCTCCGGCCCAACCTGCGTCGCGGTGAGCGGCCGGGCACCTTCATCGTATTCGAGGGCGTCGAGGGCTCCGGGAAGGGCACGCAGACCGAGCTCGCGAAGAGCTTCCTCGAGGACGAGGGCTACGACGTCGTCGTGACCCGCGAACCCGGCGGCACGCCCCTGGGCGAGCGACTCCGTGAGGTGCTGCTGGGCGACCAGCCGCTCGACGCGAGAGCCGAGACGCTGCTGTTCGCCGCCGGCCGGGCCCAGCACGTGGTGAACATGATCCGCCCCGCCCTGGAGAAGGGGAAGGTCGTGTTGTGCGACCGGTACGTGGACTCCTCGCTCGCCTACCAGGGCGTGGGGCGCGGCCTCGGCGAGCAGGACGTCCTTGCGCTCTCGGCCTGGGCGACCCAGGGCCTCTTCCCCGACCTTGTGATCCTCCTCAGCATCGATCCCGAGGAGGGCCTGGAGCGCTCGGGCGGCGACGATCGGTTCGAGGCCGAGGACGAGGCGTTCCACCAGCGGGTCGCCGAGGCGTACCTGCACATCGCCGACGAGCACCCCGAGCGGGTGGTGGTGGTGGACGCGCTGGGCACGCCCGAGGAGGTCCACGGGCGCGTGCGCGAGGCGATGCTCCGGTTCCTCCGGGGGCAGGAGGAGTCGTGAGCGGGGTCCCGGTCCTGGCGGGCGTGCCGGGGCAGGACGCGGCGACGGCGTTCCTGGCTCGGGCCGCCGCCCGCCCCGGCCACGCGTATCTCTTCGCCGGACCGGAGGGCTCCGGCAAGAAGCTCGCCGGGGCCGCCTTCGCCGCCGCGCTGCTGTGCGACCGGGGCGGGTGCGGGGAGTGCCGCGACTGCCGGCTGGCGCTCGAGGACCGCCACCCCAACCTCGCGGTGCTCGAGCCGGAGGGCCGGGACATCCGCGTGGGCGAGGGCTCCGACGACTACGGGACCGCGCGGTGGCTCGTGGCGCGCGCGCACCGGACGGCGCCCGAGCCCCGCAGGAAAGTGTTCCGGATCGAGCAGGCCGACCGGCTGACCGAGGAGGCCGCCGACGTTCTCCTGAAGGTGGTGGAGGAGCCGCCCCCCGACACCGTATTCCTCTTGATGTCCGCCCGCCCCCATGAACTGACGGAGACGATCCGCTCGCGGTGCCAGACGGTCGCCTTCCATCCGCTGGCCGAGGCGTTCGTGGTGGAGACTCTGACGGCCGAGGATGTCTCGGAGGGTCGCGCGATGCTCGCGTCGCGGCTGGCAGGGGGGAACGTGGGCCGGGCGAGGCGGATCGCTCGCGACCCCGAGGGTCTCGGGTTCCGCGACGAGGCGCTGGCGGCGCTACGCGAGGTCGGCGGCGACGCGCGCGGCGCGCTGGCCGCAGCCCAGCGGCTGGCCGAGGCCGCCGCCGACTACCGGAAGGGCATGGGCCGTTTCCTCGACCAGGAGCTCGAGCCGCTCCTCGACCAGGACACCGGAGACGTGGCCGAGCAGTTCCGGGCGTTGGCCCGCCGGATCGGCGAGCGCCATCAGCGGAGGGAGCGTCGGGCGGAGCGGGAGTTCCTGGACTGGTCGCTGCTCGCGCTCGAGGCCTGGTACCGGGACGCGCTGCTGATCTCGACCGGCGGCGATCCCGCGTGGGTGATCAACCTCGACCTCGACTGGAGCGCGGATGGGGTCTCGCCGGCTCGCGCGGCCGCGGCGATCGAGGCGCTCGAGGAGGCCCGGGCCGCGCTCGCCGACGAGACCAACCTCAACGCGAAGCTCGTCGTGGAACGGGCGTTCCTGCGCATCGCGAGCTGAGCCCTACCTCGGGCAGCTCCGGAAGGGATCGTCGTTGGTCTCAGGCCATCGCTCCCGCTCGTTGCCGACCTCCACCGTGTACGTGTCGCGCCCCACCGCCACAAAGATCGAACCGTCGGCGCGGTAGGAAGACGCGCGCGATGTCGTAGCGGCTGTCGTCCTCCCCGCCCTCCGCGAACGTGCCCTCGGTGGTCCCGACAGGGTGTCGGCTCAGTGCGCCGGTCCGGCGCCGGCGCATTGCTAGAATCGTAGCCGCGGTCGCCGGAGTAGCTCAGTTCGGTCAGAGCACACGATTCGTAATCGTGGGGTCATGGGTTCGAATCCCATCTCCGGCTCGAATGCTGCGAGGCTCCGGTGTGGAGCCTCCATCACGGGGCACCCCCGGTCCCCGTGAGAGCCCCTTGTCCCCGAGGGTGGGTTCTCGCTAGAGTCTCTGGCACGCTTCCTCGTGAAGGAGGGTCTCCATGCGACGGATCACCTCGCCCCGCGCCCCGTTCCGCGCCCGAGCCGTGGCCACGACGCTGGCCGCGGTCTTCGTGCTGGTGGCCGGGCCCACCGCCGCCCAGGCGCCCCCCCCCGAGCAGGCGCAGCGGCGGGTCGACGTCATGACCTACAACATCTATTTCGGGGCGGACCTCTCGCCGCTGTTCGACCCCGAGGTCGACACCCTGCCGGAGCTGATCGCGGCCGCCGCGGGCGTCTTCCAACAGACGCAGCAGACCGACTTCCCATCGCGGGCCGAGGTCATCGCCCGGGAGATCGCCGAGGAGGCCCCCTCGGTGATCGGGCTCCAGGAGGTGGCCGTCATCGAGACGGCGCCGATCAACGACCCGGGAAACCCCCTGACCACCCTCGACTTCCTCGACGTACTGCTCGCGGAGCTCGAGGAGCGCGGCGCTCACTACGAAGCCGTGGCCACGAACGTGAACTTCAGCGGCTCTCTGCCGATCAGCCCGACCACCCTGGCCACCCTGACGGATCGCGACGTGATCCTGGCCCGGTCGGACCTGCCCACCTCCCAGCTCAAGCTGTCGAACCCGACGTCGAACACGTTCGTCGCGGCGCTGACGCTCTCGGCCGGAGGCGTGCCGCTCGAGATCATCCGCGGATGGTCGAGCGTGGACGTGAAGCTCCGCGGGAAGTCGTTCCGGTTCGTCAACACGCACCTGGAGGCCTTCCATCCGCTCATCCGGCAGCTGCAGGCCGCCGAGCTGATCCAGTGGATGGCCGACTCGCCGCTGCCCGTCATCCTAGCGGGCGATCTGAACACGCCGCGCGGCGACCTGGCCGGCGCGTACGGGATGTTCATCGGCGCGGGATTCCTCGACGCCTGGGCGGAGGCGATGCCCGGTGACCCCGGGTTCACCTCCGGGCAGGCGGCGGACCTGATGGGTCCCTCGCTGCTCGATCAGACGATCGACTTCGTGATGTACGACACGGCCGGCTTCCTGGACGCGGTGCCGGGCAGCGGGGAGATCATCGGCGAGGAGGACCCGGAGGATCGCACGCCCTCGGGCCTCTGGCCCTCCGATCACGCGGGGGTAGACGTGACGATCCACATCGCGAGGCCCTGAGGTCGAGCGGCGTCCGGCGGGCGGGCGACCGGGCATCCGGGAACAGACGGAGACTCCTTGACGCTCCCTCAAGCAGGGTCCATGCTGGGCGTCCGCTTTGAAGGGGGCCGCCAGTTGAGCAACCGTCGGAGGATCATCTCGTCGGTCGCTTTCATGCTCGCCGTCCTTTCGATGGGTCCGTCCGCGCAGGGGGCCGTGCCGCCCGCTAACGACGACTTTGCCTCCGCGGCGGTCGTCGGCTCGCTGCCGTTCCAGGACACCGTGAGCACGGTCGAAGCGACAATGGAGCCGAACGAGCCGGACCCCCCCTGCGCCTTCGGGCTCACCGAGAGGACGGTCTGGTACGCGTTCACGCCCGGGTCCGACACCTTCGTGTCAGCCGACACCCTCGGCAGCAGCTTCGACACCGTCCTTGCGGTGTGGACGGGGCCCGATCTCGGCGCGCTTGATCTGGTGGGATGCAACGACGACGCGCTGTCGCTCGGCGCGCAGCTGGCGTTCCGAGCGGTCTCGGGGACGACCTACTACATCCAGGCCGGGGGGTTCTCGGCCGGCGGCTCGCTCCTCATGAGGATGCGAGCGATCGAGGCGGGGATGATCGAGGGCACGGTGACCCAGGAAGGGACCGGGGCCCCGATCGCGGGGATCTGTGTCGACGCGATCGACCGTGACCTGTTCTCGGTCCAGACCGCGGTCACGCGGGCCGACGGCACTTACGAGATCGTGCTCCGGAGCGGCTCCTATCTCGTCGTCTTCCTCGACTTCTGCGACGCGTCCGACGACCACATCGCGGAGTGGTACGACGACGTCCCGTTCGCCCAGCCGGAGGACGCGACGCCGGTGGACGTGACCGCGCCCGGGATCGTGAGCGGCATCGATGCAGAGCTTGCCCGAGGCTGTCCGGGGTTCGCCACGCTGGCCGCGCTGGACGGTTTCAACCAGGTCGTGGGGACGCCGGGGCCCGACGTGCTGACGGGGACCTCGGGCGACGACCTGCTCTGCGGCCTGAACGGCGCCGACACGCTCCGCGGGCTGGGAGGCTTCGACGTGCTGCTGGGCGGCGGGGGCAAGGACCGTCTCGTGGCCGGCGCGGGCGATGACTTCCTGGACGGCGGGCCGGGGAGCGACCGCCTGGTCGGTGGAGGAGGCGACGACTTCCTGGTGGGACGCAACGGGAACGACCGGCTCCGCGGAGGCGCGGGGAACGACCTCCTCTTCGGTGGTCGCGGTCGCGATGTGTGCGTGGGCGGGTCCGGCATCAACCTGGCACGCGGCTGTGAGGTCGAGCGAGGGGTGATGTCGTTCAGCTCGCGCGTGATCACCCAGGATTCACGGCCGCGGTCGCCCATCTCCGACTGGCTGCGTCCGCGGTCGACCGAGAGCCTGCTCGCGACGCTGCGCCGCTGAGGCGTGCGGCCGGGTGTTCGCGAGGGCCGCGCCCCGGCGCGGCCCTCACGTCAACTCGCCGCGTTGGCCGCTCCGGGCGTCAGGATCGCCGTGAAACCCCAGTCGGTGGCGGCGTCGTCGGTGTCGCTCCCATCGGGCAGCCGCGCGAGCGATCCGACGTCGGTGTTCGAGTCCGACGCGGTCGTGGGGGTGCCCTCGACGAGGTCGTGTGTGTCGGCGCAGCCTTCGAGGGTCGTGCCGTTGAGCGATCCCTCGTAGGAGAGCGCGTCGACCAGCGTGCACGTCTCTCCGGCGCGGAGGATCAACGCGAGGCCGTCCGGGCCGTTCTGGATCGCGGTCCCTTCCGGCATCTCGATCGTCGGAGTCCCCGGGGGGACGGCCACGCCCGGCATCGCCACGACGAGGTAGCCTCCGGCAGCGAGGGTCCCCGGCCCGGAGAGGTCGAGCAGCTCGTAGGTCGCGAGATCCGAGCCGTTCACGAGGTGGATCTCCACCCCTTCGAGGTTCACCGTCCGGCTCGATCCGTTCAGAACCTCGAGGAACTCGGCATCGTCGACGCCGACCTGGTCGTAGTCGACCTCGTTGATCACGAGGGCTCCCAGCGGCCCCCCGATGGTCGGGTCGTCGTCGAGGATCGTCCCGACGCCCACCCGGTCGGCGAGCTTGGCACCCTTCGGCTTGCTCAATCGAAGGACGAAGGTCTCGTCGGGCTCGGCGATCTCGTCGTCGATGATCGACACCTCCACTCGCCGGACCTTCTGACGCGGACCGAATCGAAGCCGCCCGGACGCCGCGACGTAGTCCTCGCCGGCCGTAGCGGTCCGGTCGGCCGTGGCGTACCTGACCGTCGCCGGTCCTCGCATCTTGCCTCGGACCTTGATCGTGAACACGGCCGTGAACGCCGACTCCGAGACACGAGTGTCCCCGATCCGGAGCGACGGGGCGCGGGCGCCCTGCGCGGGGGCCGGCACCAGCACCAGAAGAGCGACCGCCATCGCGACGGCCGGAGCCAGGCGGCGAGCCGCCCGGCGGGGGGTGAGGGGGAGGTGTGGCGAACCTGTCATCCGACACCTCCTTAGGGTTGCAGACCGCGACCCTAGCACGGCCCACCGACACGATCCTCCGAATGCCGGCGACGGGGGATTTGCTAGAATCCGCGCCGATGCGCGCGTCCCGACTTCGATGGCTCATCCCGACGGGGGTCTTCGTTGCCGTCGTGCTGATCCCCTTGGCTGTCTGGGGCCAGACCCCCGTCCCCGGCGATCAGCCTGAGATCGTCCGACCCTGGACCTGGTGGCTCTCGATCCCGATCGCGCTGGGCGCGCTCGGACTGGCTCTCTTGATCGGCCTGCTGTACGTCCGCGTCTCCTCGCGCTTCTACGCGAGGGAGGAGGCCCCGAAGATCCCCCCGCGTCCCCGCGCGTACGCCGGCGTCAACGCGCCCGCCTACCCGGCTCCGGCCGCGGCTCAGCC
>DATKBL010000074.1:0-23668 GCA_035513995.1 Actinomycetota bacterium | reverse complement strand
AGCGGCGTGTACCACACGATCACGCTGGTGGCGCCCGAGATCGCCGAGGAGGCGCGTCCCGGCCAGTTCGTGGAGATCGCCGTCCCCGAGCAGCGGGAGTTCCTCCTCCGCCGGCCCTTCTCGATCCACGAGGCGTCCCGGCGCGGCGGCTGGGCCGGCACCCTCGAGCTGGCGTTTCTGGCGGCCGGCCCCGGTACGAGCTGGCTGACGCAGGTCCAGCCCCACGACTTCCTCGACGTGATCGGGCCGCTGGGCAAGCCCTTCCCGTACCCGCGGGAGCTGACGAACTGTCTGCTCGTGGGTGGCGGCTACGGGGCGGCGCCCCTCTACTTCCTGGCGAAGGAGCTGAACGCGCGCCGGAAGCGGGTCGACATGATCATCGGGGCCCGGGACCAGGATCGGGTCTTCAAGCAGGTCGAGGCGAAGCGTCTCTCAGTCTCGATCGCGATCACCACCGAGGACGGAAGCCTCGGCGATCGCGGCCGGGTCACCGACATCCTGCCGGGGATGGTCTCGCGGACGAACGCCGAGGTCGTGTACGCGTGCGGGCCCAACGCGATGCTGCGGGCGGTCGCCGAGTACTGCTCCGACCACGGGATCCCGTGCCAGGTCGCGGTGGAGGAGCTGATGGCGTGCGGAGTGGGGGTCTGCTGGACCTGCACCGTCCCCGTGATCCGGCGCGACGGGTCGGGATGGGACAACCTCCGCGCGTGCGTGGAGGGCCCCGTCTTCAACGGCGGCCGCGTGTGGTGGGAGAAGTGGCTCCGGGGGCCCTCGGCGCCGACGCAGACACCGCCCCACGGGTTCCGGATGGAGGAGGCGGGCGTGGGAGGTGACGCGTGGCCAGAGCACGAGTGAGCCTCGGGGTCGACCTCGCTGGGGTCCAGCTCCCCACTCCCGTGCTCGGTGCGTCGGGCACCTTCGGATCGGGGCGCGAGCTCTCACCGCTCCTCGATCTCTCTCGGGTCGGGGGCGTCGTGACGAAGAGCGTGACCCTCCGCCCGGTGCGGGGGCTGCCCACCCCCCGCATGGTGGAGACCCCCTCGGGGATGCTCAACGCGATCGGCCTCCAGAACCCCGGCATCGACGAGTTCATCGAGAAGGAGGGGCCCTTCATCCGGAAGGCGGGCGTGCCCGTGATCCTCTCGATCGCGGGGAAGTCGGTGGAGGAGTTCGTCCAGGTCGCGATCCGCGCGCAGCACGTGCCCGGCGTGGTCGCGCTGGAGGCGAACATCTCCTGCCCGAACGTGGAGCGGCGGAACCAGGTGTTCGCGTGCCATCCGGACGCGGCCGCAGAGGTGGTCGGCGCCGTGGCACGACTCTCCCGGCTGCCGGTCTTCGCGAAGCTCACCCCCGACGTCACCGACATCGTGGAGGTGGCCGACGCCTGCATGCGCGCCGGCGCCCACGGGATCTCTCTGATCAACACCCTGCTGGCGATGGCGATCGATGTGGACACCTTCCGGCCGAAGCTCGGCGGGGTGACGGGCGGGCTGTCGGGCCCGGCGATCCGACCTGTGGCGGTGCGAGCGGTGTACCAGGTGGCTCGGGCCCTGCCCGAGGTCCCGATCATCGGGATGGGTGGCATCCGGAACGCGCGCGACGCGGTCGAGTTCCTTCTGGCTGGCGCCTGGGCCGTGGCGGTGGGGACGACGAACTTCTGGAACCCGCAGGCCGTCGCCGACGTGGGGCGGGGGATCGGGGAGTTCCTGGCTCAGCGGGGGCTTCGCGCCCCGGCCGACCTGCGGGCGAAGGTGGTCGCGGAAGAGGAGGCCGGTGAGCCGGCTCATCGTGGCGGCTGACGTCTCCACGGTGGCCGCCGCAGAGGATCTCGCCCGGCAGTTGGCCGGGACCGTGGGCATGGTGAAGGTCGGGCTGGAGCTGTACGCGGCGGAGGGCCCCGAGTCGGTGCGGCGCCTCCGGGGGCATCTCCCGGTGTTCCTGGACCTGAAGCTGCACGACATCCCCACGACTGTGGAGCGGGCCTCGCGCGTCGTGGGATCCCTCGGCGCGGCCATGATCACGGTGCACGCGCTCGGAGGGCCCGACATGGTGGCCGCCGCGGCGCGCGGGTCGTCCGAAGGCGCCGTCGAGCGCGGCTTGGAGCCGCCCGAGGTGATCGCGGTCACGGTTCTGTCGAGCCTCGCGGAGGCGGCGGGCGCGTCGCCGGCCTCGCTCGCCTTCGAGGCGATCGAGGCCGGCGCGCGCGGAGTGGTCTGCTCGGGCGACCACGTCCGGGAGGTGCGCGAGGCGCTGGGCGAGGGCCCGCTCATCGTGGTCCCCGGGATCCGGCCGACGGGGCTCGGCCCGAACGACCACGCTCGGGTCCTCACGCCGGGCGAGGCCGTGGAGCGCGGGGCCGACCTCCTCGTCGTGGGCCGTCCGATCACGCGGGCCGCCGACCCGGCCGCGGCCGCCCGGGCGATCACGCGGGAGCTCGAGGGGTGACGCTCGACCTCCTCGCCGAGCGAGGGGCGGTGCTGTCGGGGCACTTCCTCCTGACCTCCGGGAAGCACTCCGACGTGTACGTCGAGAAGGCACGGATGCTCGAGGACCCGGCCCTCGTGACGAGGCTCGCCGGCGAGATCGCATCATGGTACGAGCGGGTGGAGGCCGTGGTCTCGCCCGCCGTGGGCGCGATCCCGCTCGGGTTCGCCGTCGCCCATGCGGCCGGGGCTCGGTCCCTGTTCGCCGAGCGCGAGGATGGTCGCATGACCCTCCGCCGTGGATTCTCGCTGTCGGCCGGCGAGCGGACGCTCGTGGTGGAGGACGTGGTCACCACGGGGGGCTCGGCCCGCGAGGTCTGGGATCTGGTCCGGGAGGCGGGCGCGGAGGCGCTCGGCGTGGCGGCGCTGGTCGACCGCACCGCGGCCCCGCTCGGCTTCCCGATGCGCGCGGTGGCGCGCGTCGAGGCCCTGGTCTTCGCGCCCGAGGAGTGCCCGCTCTGCGCCGCGGGCGAGCCGCTCGCCGGTCGCGGCTCGCGGCACCTCTGATCCTGTGCTTGACGACCTGCTGTTCCGCATTGTCGCTCGGAAAACGCCGTTGGTATAATCCCCGCGCTTCCGAAGCCACCTGAAGGAGGATGTATGCCCCTGCCATCGCTCACTCCCGAACAGCGACGTCAGGCACTCGAGAAGGCCGCCGTGGCGCGGAAGAAGCGAGCGGTGGTCAAGCAGGAGCTGAAGAAGGGCTCCCTCTCGCTCCGCGACGTCCTGAACCGGGCCGGGGGCGACGACATCCTGGGGAAGATGCGGGTGTCGGCCGTCCTCGAGTCGATGCCGGGGGTGGGGAAGGTCCGCGCGCGGAAGATCATGGAGCGGCTGGACATCTCCTCGAGCCGAAGGGTTCGAGGCCTCGGCTCCAAGCAGCGGGAGGCCCTCCTCGAGGAGTTCTCGCGGCGCTGAGGCGCCGGGGCGGCCAGCCGTGCGAGGCCGCCTCGTCGTCGTCTCCGGGCCCTCGGGCGTCGGGAAGGGCACCGTCGTCCGTGAGGTGCTCGCCGCCCGGCCCGACCTCGCGCTCTCGGTCTCGGCCACGACCCGCGACCCTCGCCCCGGCGAGGTGGACGGCGTCCACTACCGATTCCTCGGCGACGCCGCGTTCGATGGGCTGATCGAGCGGGGAGCCTTCCTGGAGTGGGCCGAGGTGTTCGGCCGCCGCTACGGCACCCTGGTCGGGGATGTCGAGGAGGCGCGCGCGAGCGGGCGGGACGTCCTGCTCGAGATCGACGTCCAGGGCGCGCGCACCGTCCGGGAGCGGGTCCCCGACGCGATCCTCGTGTTCCTGCGGCCTCCCTCCGAGGAGGAGTTGCGGCGTCGCCTCGCCGCCCGCGGGACCGAGACCGGGGAGTCGCTGAAGGTCCGGCTGCGCGAGGCCCGGCGCGAGATGGACGAGGCGGACCGGTTCGATCACGTGGTGGTGAATGACCGGATCGACGATGCTGTGGCCGAGGTTCTTGCTATCATCAACGCACCGGATCCGTGAGGAGAACCCTGATCCCATGATCGAGCCGAGCATCGACGTGCTGCTCTCGAAGGTCGACTCCAAGTACTCGCTCGTGATCCTGGCCGCGCGCCGGGCTCGCGAGATCAACAACTACTACAGCCAGCTCGGGGAGGGCCGCGGCGAGTTCGTGCCGCCCCTCGTCGAGACCGGCGGGCTCCGCGAGAAGCCGCTGACGATCTCGATCCAGGAGATCGCCGAGGACAAGGTGACCGCCGAGCGGCCGGAGGAGCTCGAGGACGAGGAGTAGCCGTGGCAAGCCCCCTGGCAGGGCGGCGCGTTCTGCTCGCGGTCACGGGGGGCGTCGCCGCGTACAAGGCCGCCTACCTCTGCAGGCTGCTGCAGGAGCGCGGCGCCGAGATCCAGGTCGCGATGACCCCCTCGGCCACCCGCTTCGTCGGGGCCGACACCTTCGCCGCGCTGACCGGCCGCGCCGTCCACAGCGACGTCTTCGAGCGAACCGAGACGGTGCTCCATGTCCGGCTGGCCCGCGAGGCCGACGCCGCCGTGGTGGTCCCCGCCACCGCGAACATCGTGGCGAAGCTCGCCAACGGGATCGCCGACGACCTCGTCACCTCGACCCTGCTCGAGTTCACGGGTCCGCTCGTCGTGGCCCCGGCCATGCACTCCGGGATGTACGAGGCGGCGCCGACACGTCGGAACCTGACCCAGCTGCGCGAGGCCGGCGTGACGATCGTCGGCCCGGTCGAGGGGGCGTTGGCGGCCGGCGACGAGGGCATCGGCAGGATGGCCGAGCCGGAGGAGATCGCCCGGGCCCTCGAGGAGGCGCTGGGCGGAGGGGACCTGACCGGGAAGCGGGTGCTGGTGACGGCCGGGCCGACCTACGAGCCGTTCGACGCGGTGCGCTTCGTGGGCAACCGGTCGAGCGGGCGGATGGGCTTCGCGATCGCCGAGGAGGCGCGCCGGCGCGGAGCCGAGGTCGTGCTGGTCACCGGCCCGACGCACCTCCCGGACCTTCCCGGCGTCGAGGTGCGGCGGGTGGAGACCGCCGCCCAGATGCGCGACGAGGTTCTGCGTGCCTTCGGGGATGCCCACGCCGTGGTCAAGGCCGCCGCCGTCAGCGACTATCGTCCCGCCGAGCCCTCCTGGAGGAAGCTGAAGAAGGAGGATGGCCGGCCTGACCTCCGGCTGGAGCGGACCCCCGACATCCTGGCCGAGCTGGGGCGGGCGAAGGAGGGTCGCGTGCTGATCGGCTTCGCCGCGGAGACCGACGACCTCGAGGGCGCCGGGCGGAGGAAGCTCTCCGAGAAGGGCCTCGACCTCGTCGTCGTCAACGAGGTGGGGAGGCCGGGCACGGGCTTCGACGCCGAGACGAACCGGGCGATGATCCTCTCGGCCTCCGGTGACGACGAGCCGCTCCGGGAGTGGACCAAGCGCGATCTCGCCCGCGCGATCGCGGACCGCCTGGCCAAGCTCCTCGGGTGAGCGCCCGCGTATAGAATCCCGGGCATGGCGCGGACCCACCTGTTCACCTCGGAGTCGGTGACCGAGGGGCACCCCGACAAGCTGGCCGACCAGATCTCCGACGCGGTCCTCGACGCGATCCTCACCGACGACGCCAACGCGAGGGTGGCGTGCGAGACGCTGGTCACCTCGGGCCTGGCGATCATCGCTGGCGAGATCTCGACCCGCACGTACGTGGATCTTCGTGACGTCGTGCGCCAGACGATCACCGACGTCGGCTACACCGACCCCGCGCTGGGCATCGACGGAGCCGCGTGCGGCGTGATCACCGCGATCCAGGAGCAGGCGGGCGACATCGCGCAGGGCGTCGAGGACTCATGGGAGTCGCGGCGAGGCTCCGACGACGAGCTCGACAGGCTGGGCGCGGGCGACCAGGGGATGATGATCGGCTACGCGTGCACCGAGACGGCCGAGTTGATGCCCGCCCCGATCGCCGTCGCGCACCGGCTCACGAAGCGCCTCGCCGACGTGCGCAAGGCCGGGGTCGTGCCCTACCTCCGCCCCGACGGGAAGAGCCAGGTTACCGTGGAGTACGAGGACGACCGCCCGCGCCGGATCACCACCGTGGTCATCTCGGCCCAGCACCGCGAGGAGGTCGACGTGGAGACCCTCCTCACGCCCGACGTGGTCGAGCACGTGATCGACCCGGTGCTGGCCGAGGTCGGCCTCGACGCCGAGGGCGTGGTCCACATGGTGAACCCCACAGGGAGGTTCGAGCGAGGAGGTCCGGCTGCCGACACGGGGCTGACGGGTCGGAAGATCATCGTGGACTCCTACGGAGGGCTCGTCCCCCACGGAGGCGGCTGCTTCAGCGGCAAGGACCCCACGAAGGTGGACCGCTCCGGGGCCTACTTCGTCCGCTACGTGGCGAAGAACGTGGTGGCGGCGGGGCTCGCCGACCGGGCCCAGATCCAGGTGGCATACGCGATCGGCACCGCCCACCCGGTGTCGTTCGTGCTGGAGACGTTCGGCACCTCCGAGGTCGACCCCCACGGGCTCGAGGAGACGGTGCGGGAGCTGTTCGACTTCCGGCCGGCGGCGATCATCCGAGACCTCGACCTCCGGCGCCCGATCTACCGCGAGACGGCGGCCTACGGGCACTTCGGGCGCAAGGACGTTCCATGGGAGGCCACCGACAAGGCCGACGAGCTCCGGCGCGCGTTCGGGTAGGACCGGTGGGTCGGCCGGTCGAGGTCGCGATCGACCTGCCCCGCCTCGAGCTCGATCGTCCGTTCACCTACCTTCTCCCCGACGACGTCCCGGCCCCCGTCGGCTCCGTCGTCAGCGTGACCTTCCACGGCCGGACCGTCCACGGTTGGGTGCTGGGGGAGACCGAGGACGTCCCCTCCCGTGTGCTGCCGGTGCGCCGGGTGCTGTCGAAGGAGCCCGCCTTCGACGAGCGGGCACTGGATCTGTTCGCCTGGATGCGGGAGCGGTACGTCGTGCCCCTGTCGGTCGCGATCGATAGGGCGGTGCCGCCGCGGGTGGCCTCGGAGGAGGGGGGCTCGTCACCTGCTCCCCGGGAGCCCGGCGGCCCTCCTCCGAAGGTCCTCGGACGCTACGAGGAGGGGGGGAGGCTGCTGACGGCGTGTCGCGGCAGCGAGGGAGGAGTGTTCGTCGTCCGTCCGCTTCCTGAGGACGAGGCGACCGTGTGCGTGGAGGCGGTCTTGGCCACCCTGGCGGGCGGCCGGGACGCGGTGGTCGTGATCCCCGAGGTCGACCCCCTCCCCAGGGTGGCGGCGGCCGTCCTGGAGGCGGCGGGGCCGGCAGGGGTCCTGTTCGCCGGAGGCGACCGACGGGCCCGCTACCGGACCTGGCTCGAGATCCTTCGCGGCCGGTACCGGGTCGTGGTGGGGACGAGGCCCGCGGTGTTCTCGCTCGTCCGGCGGCCGGGTCTCGTGTGGGTCCATCGCGAGGCCCACGCGGTCCACCGAGAGGAGCGGACCCCCGCCTACCACCCGCGGGAGGTGGCGCTGGCTCGTGCGGAGCTCGAGCGGGCCGTCTGCGTGCTGGCCGGCCTGTCTCCCAGCGCCCACGCCGCGGCCATGGTCGACGACCGCGCGGCCGTGTTGGTGCGGGCGCCCCGCGAGAGAGAACGGGCCGCCGCCCCGCTCGTGGAGACCACGAAGCCGGCCGACGAGGACCGATCGACCCGCCTGGGGACCATGCTGAGATCGGCGCGTGGGGCGTTCCTGCTGGTGTCCCGGCGCGGCTACGGGACGGCGCGGATCTGCCGGGCGTGCGGCGAGCCCGCCCGCTGCGCGATCTGCCACGGGCCGATCGTCGTGCGCGAGCGTCGCGAGGCCTGCGCGGTGTGCGGGGCCGGCGGCCGCTGCGCGGCGTGCGGAGCCGCGGACTTCGGAGTGGAGCGGGGCGGCACGGAGCGCATCGAGGAATGGGCCCGCGGCGTGACGAAGCTGCCGGTTCGCCGCGTGGACGACGGCGCGGCCGCCGGTCCTGAGCCGGGCGAGGTCGTGGTGGGGACGGCCGCCGCGGTGAAGGATCTTGGCCCGCGGTCGATCGGGCTCGTGGGCATCCTCGACGCCGATCGCGCGCGCCGCCGCGCGGGCCTCGAGGCTCCCGAGCAGGTGCTCGCCACCTGGTTCGAGGCGGCCGCCTGGGCGGGCCCGCGAGCGGAGGGAGGGCGGGTACTGGTCCAGACCCGGGAGCCGGGGGACCCGGCGGTCCAGGCGCTCGTGCGGTGGGACCCTCTGCACTTCCACCGGCGCGAGCGCGCCCGCCGCGAGGAGGCGGGGTTCCCTCCGGGGGTGCCTCTGTTCCGGGTGCTGGGGTCTCCGGAGCTCGAGGAGGCCCTCCGGGCGCTCCAACCGGCCCACCTGCTGGCCACGCCGCTCGGAGACCAGGCGGTATGCTTGGTGGCGATCCGCCCCGACGCCCTCGCGGCGTTCCGGGAGCGCATCCTCGGCCTCGTCGGCGAGCGCGTCGTCGAGAGGGTCGAGGCCGAGCCGCGACTGTGACAAGGAGTGCGAGATGGCGATCCTTCCGATCCGGACGCTGGGCGACCCGGTGCTCCGCCAGCCGGCCGGCCCGGTCGAGGAGTTCGACGACGCGCTGCGGGCGCTCGCCGAGGACATGATCGAGACGATGCACGAGGCCCCAGGCGTGGGACTCGCCGCCCCGCAGGTCGGGCGCTCGATCCGGCTGATCGTCTACGACATCGGCGAGGGGCCGGCCTCACTCGTCAACCCGACGCTGTCGAGCCAGGCGGGTGAGCAGGTTGGCGAGGAGGGGTGCCTCTCGATCCCCGGGCTCTACTTCGAGGTGCGTCGGGCGATGCGGGTGACCGCCGAGGGCTTCGACACGAGGGGTCGACCGGTGCGGATCGAGGCCGAGGAGCTCCTGGCCCGGGTGCTCCAGCACGAGGTCGACCACATCGACGGCATGCTGTTCATCGACCGGCTCGACGAGGAGGAGCGGAAGCGCGCGATGGCCGAGCTGCGGCGGCAGGAGCTGGGCCTGGCGCCCACCCCCATGGACCCCTCGCGCGCGCTCTGAGTGGCGCTCCGCGTCGCGTTCCTCGGCAACGACCCGCGCTCGGTCCCGACGCTCGAGGCGCTGGCCGCCTCCCCGCACGAGACGGTCGTGGTGGTGACCCGCGAGCCCAGGCCGGCGGGACGCGGGGGCGAGCCGCGGCCCACCGCGGTGGCCGGGGCCGCCCGCCGCCTCGGGCTCTCTCTCCATGAGGTGGCCACGGTCAAGGAGGGGGAGGGCCGCGAGGCGCTGGAGCGCGCCGAGCCCGACGTCCTCGTCGTGGTCGCCTACGGAGAGATCCTCCCCGCCGACATCCTGGCGGTGCCGCGTCTCGCCCCGATCAACGTGCACTTCTCGCTCCTGCCGGAGCTCCGTGGCGCCGACCCCGTGCGCCGCGCGATCCTCGAGGGCCTGGCCACGACCGGCGTGACGACGATGCGGATGGACGAGGGGATGGACACCGGGCCGATCCTGCTCCAGGCAGAGGAGCCGATCGGGGACGACGACGACGCCGGCGCCCTCGGCCAGCGCCTGGCCGTCCTCGGCGCGCGCCTGCTCGTGGAGACGCTCGATCGGTTCGAGGACATCGAGGAGCGTCCCCAGGACGAGGCAAGGGCCACGGTCGCGCCGAAGATCCCTCGTGAGGAGGAGTGGATCGACTGGTCGGAGCCGGCCGACGCCGTCGTTCGCCGGGTGCGCGCGCTCTCGCCCGAGCCGGGGGCGAGGACCCGGCTGCGGGGAAAGGTCTTGAAGGTCTACCGGGCGAGGGCGGTGGACGGTGAGGGCGGCGAGCCGGGGACGGTCGTCTCGCCGGAGGAGCTCGTGGTCGCCGTTGGGGAAGGGGCGGTGGCGCTCGAGGAGGTGCTCCCGGAGGGGAGGCGCCGGATGAGGGGAGCGGAGCTGGCTCATGGCCACAGGCCGGAACCGGGCGAGCGGCTCGGGTAGGGGGCGGCGCGGCGCACGGCCTCCGCGCCGGACCGCCGCGCCCCTCCGGACCCCGCGTGCCGTGGCGATCGAGGCCGTGCGCCGCGTCGCCGACGAGGGGGCGTACAGCAACCGCCTGGTCCCCTCGCTGATCGGGCGATCGGGGCTCGGCCCGGAGGATCGGCGCCTCGCCTCCGAGCTCTCCTACGGGACGCTCCGGAGCCTCCTGCCGATCGACGCGGCGCTCGAGCCGCTCCTCGAGCGGGCTCTCCGCCGCGCGCCAGCGACCGCGCGGGCCGCGCTGCGCGTCGGCGCGCACCAGCTGCTCGGGACGCGCATCCCGCCGCACGCGGCCGTGGGGGAGACCGTCGCGGTCACGCCGCCCCGGCAGCGAGGCTTCGTCAACGCCGTGCTGCGACGACTCGCCGACGAAGGGTGGCGCCCGCCCGAGGGCGAGGACGACGCCTCGGTGTCGCTCCGCACCGGCGTCTCGCCCTGGGTCGTCGCCGAGCTCCGCGCCCTGCTCGGGGACGAGGCCGAGGCCGAGGCCGCGGCGATCGCCTCGCCCGCCGGGCTCACGCTCCGCGCGAACCCGTGCGCGGGCTCGGTGGAAGATCTCGTGGGCGTGCTCATGGGCGCCGGTCACGAGGTCGAGCGAGGCCGGCTCCACCCCGGGTCCCTGCGGATCCCGGGCGGCGACCCGCGGACCCTGCCGGGATGGGAGGAGGGGCTCTTCACCGTCCAGGACGAGGCCTCCGCGTGGGTGGTGGACGTCCTCGACCCGCGGCCGGGCGATCGCGTGCTGGACGTCGCGGCGGGGCCGGGCGGCAAGGCCACCGACGTCGCGTGCCGGGCGGGCTCGGTCGTGGCCTCGGACCTCTCGGAGCGCCGCGTCGGTCTGGTGGTCCGGGCCGCGGAGCGGCTGGGTGTCGAGGTGCGTCCGCTCGTGATGGACGCCACCCGGCCTGCCCTTCGGCCCGGGTTCGACCGCGTGGTGGTCGACGCGCCGTGCTCCGGTCTCGGCTCGGCCCGCCGCCGCCCGGAGCTCCTGTGGCGCCCCCGGGTCGAGGGCCTCGACCACCTGGCCCGCCTCCAGACCGACCTGGTCGCCGCCGCCGCCGGGATGCTGCGCTCGGGCGGCGTGCTCGTGTACTCGGTCTGCTCCTTCCCGCGTGCGGAGACCGAGGAGGTGGTGGAGGCCGCGCTGCGGCGCGTGCCCGGCCTCCGTCCCGATCCGTTCCCGACGCCGGATGGTGAGGAGGCCCCTTCCGCACGCCTCTGGCCCCACCGTCACGGCACCGACGCGATGTTCGCGGCGCGCTTCGTCCTGGAGGGATCTCCGCCTTAGAATTGCGGCGATGTCCCAGATCAAGGTGGCCGCGTCGATCCTCTCCGCGGACTTCGCCCGCCTCGGGGAGCAGGTCAAGGCCGTGGAGCCGTACGCCGAGATCATCCACGTGGACTCGATGGACGCTCACTTCGTCCCGCCCCTCACGATCGGCCCGGTGGTGGTCGAGTCGATCCGGCCCCTGACCGACCGTGTCCTCCACGCGCACATGATGGTGGAGCACCCGGAGCGGCTCCTCGAGGACTACGCTCGGGCCGGGACCGACATCGCGACGTTCCACCTCGAGGCGGCCGCCGATCCCGGGGCCGTCCTGGGGGAGGCCGAGACGCTGGGGCTCCGCCCCGGCATCGGCGTCAACCCCGAGACGGAGATCGAGGCCGTCTACCCGTTCCTCGAGCGCCTCGACAACGTGATCGTGATGACCCTCCGGCGAACCGGGTACGCGGGACAGCCGTTCCAGGAGGAGCACCTCAGGAAGGTCGAGGCGGTCCGCAAGGAGATCGACCGTCTGGGCCTGGAGGTCGACGTCGTGGTGGACGGCGGGATCAACGAGGAGACGGGCCGGCTCTGCGCCGCGGCGGGGGCGACGGTGCTTGCCGCCGCGTCGTCGATCTTCGGGGCGGAGGATCCCGCGGAGGCGACCAGGCGCCTCGCGGCGGTGGCGAAGGAGGGGAGATGAGCGACGAGGAGGCCGGCGCCCGTCCCGACGAGCAGGGAGGCGACGACGTCCGGGTCCTCGTGGTCGACGACGACCAGGACATCGCGCGGTTCGTCGAGGTCAACCTGCTCGCCGAGGGGTACATCGTCGACATCGCCGCCGACGGCGAGCAGGCGCTCGAGAAGGCGCTGGAGCACCCCCCCCATCTCGCGCTCGTGGACGTGATGATGCCGGGGATGGACGGGTTCCAGCTCGTGGAGCGGCTCCGGGGCGATCAGCGGACCGCCGGCATCAGCATCATCATGCTGACGGCGAAGTCGCTGACCGCCGACAAGGTGCTGGGACTGACCGCCGGGGCCGACGACTACATCATCAAGCCCTTCGACCCCGTCGAGCTGCTCGCGCGAGTGAAGGGCACGCTCCGCCGGGCCGAGGAGATGCGGGCCTCGTCGCCGCTGACGGGCTTCCCCGGGAACATCAGGATCCAGGACGAGATCGCGAGGGCGGTGGCGTCGGGCCATCCGTTCGCCCTCGTCTACGCAGACCTCGACAACTTCAAGGCGTACAACGACTACTACGGCTTCCTCCGGGGCGACGCCGCGATCAAGACCGCCGCCGGGATCTTCCAGGAGGAGGCCCGACGCGCGGCGGGCGACGCGGCGTTCGTCGGCCACATGGGCGGCGACGACTTCGTGCTGATGGTCCCCCTGACCAACGTCGAGGAGCTGTGCCGCGCCATCATCCAGCGGTTCGATAAGGCCACGGCCGAGCTGTACGACGAGGAGGACCGGGAGCGTGGCTACATCGAGATCCGCAGCCGGCGGGGCGACCTCCAGCGGTTCCCGCTCGTCTCGATCTCGCTGGGGGTGGCCACGACCGAGCGCCGCGCGTTCTCGCACCGAGAGGAGGCCGTGGCGATCGCTACGGAGATGAAGAACTACGCGAAGCGGTCCGAGGGCTCCTCGTGGGCGATCGACCGCCGCTCCGCGGGCCGCTGATCGCGTCGCGTTCTATACTGTTCGGGCAACCGAGCCTTCGGGGCGGGGTGGAATTCCCCACCGGTGGTGACAGTCCACGACCCTCCGCGAGCCACGCGGGGGTGGACCCGGCGGAATCCCGGGACCGACGGTGAGAGTCCGGATGAGAGAGGGCGAGGGCAGGCGGCTCGTGCCGCCCGTTCCCGCTTCCCCCGAGAGAGGAACGCGGTGGACGACGCGCACATGCGAAGGGCCCTCGAGCTGGCCGAGCGCGGTCGCGGGCTCGTCTCTCCCAACCCCCTCGTCGGTGCGGTGATCGTCGCCGGCGACGAGGTCGTGGGGGAGGGGTGGCACGAGGGCCCCGGCACCCCCCACGCCGAGGTCCGGGCGCTGGTCGAGGCGGGTCCCCGCGCGCGCGGCGCCACGCTCTTCGTGACCCTGGAGCCCTGCAGCCATCACGGCCGGACCCCGCCCTGCGCGCCCGCGGTGGCGGCGGCCGGCGTCGCCCGCGTGGTCGCGGCGATCACCGATCCGAACCCTCTGGTCGACGGGGCCGGCCTGCGGCTCCTCCGAGAGCGCGGTGTCGAGGTGACGTTGGGGCTCATGGCCGAGGAGGCGGCCCGCCAGAACCGAGCCTTCGTCAAGCACGTCCGCACGGGCCTGCCCTTCGTCACGCTCAAGATGGCGGGCTCCCTCGACGGGAAGGCCGCCGCTCGCGACGGATCCTCGAGGTGGATCACGGGCGAGGAGGCCCGGGCCGACGTGCACCTCCTCCGGGCGGGCGTCGACGCCGTCGTGGTGGGGGCGGGGACGGCTCGCCGCGACGACCCCTCGCTCACCTCGCGCCACCCCTCGTACCGAGGGGCCCCCAAGCTCCGGGTGGTGGTCGACGGCCGCGGGATCGTCCCCGAGACGCACCGACTCTTCGACGGCGAGGCACCGACCCTGGTGGCGACCACCGAGCGGGCGTCGGATGCCCGGCGGTCAGCCTGGCGTCGCGCGGCCGAGGTGCTCGTGCTCGAGGACGCCGGCGACGGCCTGATCCCGCTCGATCGGCTGATGCACGAGCTCGGGAAGCGAGACGTCCAGCATCTCCTCGTCGAGGGCGGTCCGACGCTGGCCTGGGAGATGGTCGAGCGCGAGGTCGTCGACGAGGTCGTCTTCTACTTCGCCCCCGTCCTCGTCGGCGGCGAGGACGCGCCGAGCATGCTGATGGGGGGCGGGATCCCCTCGATCGGCGACGGTCTGGCCGTGGCGATCCGCGAGGTCTCGCGCGTGGGCAGGGACATCAAGGTGGTGGCGGATGTTCACCGGGATCGTTGAAGAGCGCGGCACGGTGCGCTCGGCCTCGCCCCGCCGGCTCGAGGTCGGATGCCGCACCGTCACCGGCGACTCGCGCGTGGGCGACTCCGTCAGCGTCGACGGTGTCTGCCTCACGGTGGTGGATCGGGACGAGGGTCGGCTCGCCTTCGACGTCGCCCCCGAGACCCTTCGGCGGACGACCCTGGGCGACCTTGCCGAGGGGGACCCGGTGAATCTGGAGCGCCCCGTGACCCTCGCCACCCGTCTCGGGGGGCACCTCGTCCAGGGCCACGTGGACGGCGTGGGCGAGATCACCTCGATGGACGCCGAGGGCGAGGGAGCGCTGATGACAGTGCGGATCCCTGAGGGCCTGGGCCGCTACCTCGTCGAGAAGGGGTCGGTGACCGTGGACGGCGTCAGCCTGACGGTGGCGGCCGTGCACCGGGACGGATTCGCCGCGGCTCTGATCCCGCACACGCTCGAGGCGACCGGCCTCGGGTCCAAGGGGCCCGGCGCGCGCGTGAACCTGGAGATGGACGTGATCGCGAAGTACTTGGAACGACTCACCCGGAGGGATCGATGAAGCAGGAAGACATCAGCCTGGTCGAGGAGCCGGAGGCGAGGGCCTTCGCGAGGGTCGAGGGGGCCGTCGAAGACATCGCGCGGGGCAAGGTGGTCATCGTCGTGGACGACGCCGACCGCGAGAACGAGGGTGACTTCGTCATGGCCGCCGAGAAGGTCACGCCCGAGGCGATCAACTTCATGGCGACTCACGGCCGGGGGCTGATCTGCCTCCCGAGCGCGGGTTGGCGCCTCGACGAGCTGGGCATCCCCCTGATGGTTCAGCGGTCCGAGGGCTCTCAGGAGACGGCGTTCGCGGTCTCGATCGACGCGAAGGGCGTCACGACCACGGGGACCAGCGCCCACGACCGGGCGGCGACATGCCGGGCGGTGACCAACCCCTCGACGACCTCCGACGACCTACTGATGCCGGGGCACGTGTTCCCGCTGAGGGCGCAGGATGGCGGGGTGCTTCGCCGCGCGGGGCACACCGAGGCCGCGGTGGACCTCGCCTCGATGGCCGGCCTCTTCCCGGTCGGTGTGATCTGCGAGATCATGCACCCCGACGGAACGATGGCCCGCCTCCCCGAGCTGATGCGCGTGGCTCGGGAGCACGACCTCAAGATCATCTCGATCGCCGACCTGATCGAGTTCCGGAGGCGCCGCGAGCAGCTGGTCGAGAAGGTGGCCGAGGCCACGATCCCGACGATCTACGGCGAGTTCGAGGCCCACGTCTACGAGTCCAAGATCGACGGGCGCTCGCACGTGGCGATGGTGCTGGGCGAGGTGGGCGACGGGCGCGAGGTCATGGTGCGCGTGCACTCGGAGTGCCTCACGGGCGACGTCTTCCACAGTCTCCGGTGCGACTGCGGCACGCAGCTCGATTCCGCGCTGGGCAAGATCGCCGGCCAGGGGCGCGGCGTCGTGCTGTACATCCGGGGGCACGAGGGACGGGCGATCGGCCTGAAGCACAAGCTCCAGGCCTACAGGCTCCAGGAGGAGGGGAAGGACACGGTGGAGGCCAACCTCGAGCTGGGCTTCCCCCCCGACCCTCGGGACTACGGCGTGGGGGCGCAGATCCTCTTCGACCTCGGGGTGCGAACGATGCGTCTCCTCACGAACAACCCCTCGAAGCGAGCCGGTCTCGAGGGGCACGGGCTCGAGATCGTCGAGAGGGTCCCCCTGGAGACGAAGCCCACCGCCCAGAACCTTGACTACCTCCGGGCGAAGCGCGAGAAGCTCGGGCACCTGCTCGAGAGCCTGGAGAGCGACGGGGAAGAGACGTGACCGTCCGCGAGGTGCACCTGGACGCGCGCGGCCGGCGGTTCGCCGTGGTCGTGGGCCGCTTCAACCAGGTGGTCACCGACCGCCTGCTTGAGGGCGCTCTGTCGGCGTTCCGCGGGCACGGTGTGGCCGAGGACGACGTGGAGGTGGCCTGGGTCCCGGGCTCGTTCGAGATCCCCGTCGTGGCCCGTCGGTTCGCCCGCTCCGGCGAGGTCGAGGCGGTGGTCTGCCTGGGCGCGGTGATCCGCGGGGAGACCGCGCACTTCGACCTGGTGGCGGGGGGGTCCGCGCGCGGGGTCCAGCAGGTGGCGATCGAGACCGGCGTGCCCTGCATCCTGGGTGTGCTCGCCACCGACGGCCTCGACCAGGCGCTCGATCGCGCCGGGGGCAAGCACGGCAACAAGGGATGGGACGCTGCGGTCGCCGCGATCGAGATGGCCAGCCTGATGGGCGCTCTCCCGAAGGAGCGTGACGCATGATCGTCGACAAGCCGTGGGGGAAGGTCGCCACCTACTCCCTCAACCAGCCCTCGTCGGTCAGGATCCTCACGATCCTGCCGGGGCAGGAGACCTCGGAGCACTACCACCAGCTCCGGGACGAGATGTGGATCGTGCTCGACCCCGGCCTGCAGATCCAGATCGGCAACCGCGTCGTGGACGCGCAGCCCGGCGAGGAGTTCGTCGTCCCCGCCGAGGAGCCCCACCGCATCACGAACACGAGCAAGACGCGCGGACGCGTCCTCGAGGTGGCGCACGGCTACACGACCGAGGACGACACGCACCGTCTCCAGGACGACTACGGGCGGCCGCTCGAGCCTCGCTGGTGATCTGCGGCTCCGGTGACGCTGTGCTAGGCTTCTGCGCGCATCATCGGCGGGAATCGCCCGCTTGCAAGGAGGTAGCTCGGTGACGACCGGAACCGTGAAGTGGTTCAGCAACGAGAAGGGCTACGGTTTCATCGCCCAGTCCGACGGCGACGACGTCTTCGTCCACTTCTCCGCCATCACCGGTGAGGGCTACAAGACCCTCCAGGAGGGGCAGGAGGTTGAGTTCGAGGTCGTCGATGGACCCAAGGGCAAGCAGGCGGCGAACGTACGGCCGGTGTAGCTGCAGCCAGCGACGTGGCTCGGGAGCCCCTTCGGGGGCTCCTTCCGTGTCCGGGGGGTATCGACAGACCGGACGAGGGAACCCTATACTCGTGAGCAGGTTGTCCATCCCCGAGGGAATCGACGCGCCGCCGACGGTCGCCGGCGCGTTTCGTATGGAGGTGATTCGGCGTACCGGTTGAACCCCGCATCAACGAGCGGATCCGCGCTCCGCAGGTCCGCCTTGTAGGACCAGACGGCGGGCAGATCGGCATCGTCTCCACACGGGACGCGCTACGCCAGGCCGACGAGCTGGATCTCGATCTGGTGGAGGTCGCGCCGCAGGCGAAGCCCCCGGTCGCTCGGATCATGGACTACGGGAAGTACAAGTACGAGCGCGACGTCCGGCAGAAGGAGGCGCGGAAGCGACAGGCCCGGGTGGAGGTCAAGGAGATCAAGTTCCGGCCGAAGATCGATACCCACGACTACGAGACGAAGAAGGGCCACGTGGTGCGCTTCCTGACCGCCGGGAACAAGGTGAAGGTGACGATCATGTTTCGAGGCCGCGAGATGGCCCACACCGAGCTGGGGAGGAAGATCCTCGACCGGCTGGTGGGGGACCTCGACGAGCTGGCGCAGGTCGAGCAGATGCCGAAGCTCGACGGCAGGAACATGGTGATGGTGATCTCGCCGACCCGGAAGCCCGGGTAGGGCGACGGAGGACGAAGGATGCCCAAGAGGAAGAACCATCGAGGCGCCGCGAAGCGGTTCCGGGTGACGCGCACCGGCAAGGTGCTCCACCGGAAGGCGAACCGCGCCCATCTCCTGGAGAAGAAGACCTCCCGCAGGAAGCGCCGGCTGGCGCGCGCCAACGAGGTGACCGCCGAGAAGCGGACCGTCCTGCGGCTCCTGGGGAGGCGTTGAGATGCCCCGTGTGAAGCGAGCCGTCCACGGGCGGAAGAAGCGCCGAGAGGTGCTCTCGCAGGCCAAGGGGTATCGCGGGGCCAGGTCCCGTCGGTTCCGCGTGGCGAAGGAGCAGCTCCTGCATTCGGGCGTGTACGCCTACCGCGACCGTCGCAGGAAGAAGGGCGAGTTCCGGCGACTCTGGATCACGCGCATCGGGGCGGCCTCGCGCCAGCACGGGCTGTCCTACTCGCGGTTCATCACCGGCCTGAAGGCCGCGGAGGTGGAGCTGGACCGCAAGGTCCTCGCCGACATCGCCGTCACCGATCCCGAGGGCTTCGCGGGTCTCGTCGAGGTCGCCCGCCAGGGGCTCGGGGAGTAGCCGAGGGGGCGGCCGTGCGGCCGTGATCACCTCGACGAAGAACCCCCGCGTCGTCGCGGCGGCCAAGCTCAAGAAGCGCGCCTTCCGGGACCGGGAGGCGCGCTTCCTCGTGGAGGGCTCCCAGGTCACGATGGAGGCGATCGACGCCGGCCGGGTCGAGGTCCTCTACCACACGATGGAGGAGGGCGAGCGGGTCGATCCGCTGGTGCAACGAGCCCGCCAATCCGGTGTGCGAGCCGAGGCGGTGACCCAGCAGATCATCGAGCTCCTGACGTCCACGGTGACCCCGCAGGGGATCGTGGGCGTGGCCACCTTCGTGGACGTCCCCCTCGGGGAGCTCCCGGCGGAGCCCTCGCTGGTCGCGGTCCTGAGCTCGGTGCGCGACCCCGGCAACGCCGGGACGATCCTCCGCTCGGCCGACGCGGCCGCCGCGGACGCCGTCGTGTTCGGCGAGGAGTCGGTGGACGTCTACAACCCCAAGACCGTGCGCGCCTCCGCGGGGTCGCTCTTCCACGTTCCGGTCGTTCGAGACGTGAGCCTCCCAGACGCCGTCGAGGCTCTGCGGGGGCGAGGGATGCGGGTCCTGGCCACCGCGAGCGACGGTGAGCTCTCGATCTACGAGGCCGACCTCTCGGGCCCGACGGCGATCGTGTTCGGGAACGAGGCGCACGGCCTCGACCCCGAGGTGCGCGCCCTCGCCGACGCCTCGGTCCGCGTGCCGATCCGCGGCCGCGCCGAGTCCCTGAACCTCGCCGCGGCCGCGGCCGTCACTCTCTTCGAGGCCGTGCGCGCCCGCGAGGCCCCCGGCGGGCTCCGCGAGATCGCCGAGCTGATCGGCCCGGCCGGCCACGACGTCCGCTCGCCGCTGACGGCGCTGACGGGGTTCGCCGGAACACTCGCCAAGCGGTGGGAGAGCTTCCCCGACGAAGAGCGTCGAGGGATCGTCGAGGGGATGGCGCTCGACGGCCAGCGGACGAGCGCCCTCGTCCGGCTCGTCGTGGACTCGGTGCGGATCCTCTCCGGGGTCCCGTTGACCGCGACGCAGGATCGTACCGACGCCGCCGCCGCCGCCCGCTGGCTGGCCGACCTCTTCGCCCTCAGCGACGACTTCCCCGACCTCGTGGTCGAGGGGGAAGGATACGCGCGCTCCGATCCGGACCGGATCCGCTCGCTGCTCTTCGGTCTCGTCGACGGCGCGGTCTGGTGGGGGAGCGAGGGGCCGATCTCGGTGCGCGTGTCCGAGGACGGGGCGACGACGCTCGTGGAGGTCTCGCGGGCCGGGGGGCGGCTCGGCGACGGCGGGCCCGAGCAGATCCTCGGGTCCCCCGAGGGCGGCGGGAGGGTCAGCTTGTACACCGCGAGGCTCGTGGCTGAGCGGCTCGGGGGGTCGCTGGAGGCCGAGGCGGAGGGCCGCATCAGCCTCCTCCTGCGCCTCCCTTCCTAGGTCTCGCGCTCGATCAGCCGGCGCAGCGTCTGCAGGTCGCGACGGAACGTGCG
The DNA here is from genome assembly GCA_035513995.1 of Actinomycetota bacterium. GTDB lineage: Bacteria > Actinomycetota > UBA4738 > UBA4738 > CALAEC01 > DASUTW01. The sequence continues at coordinate 3,772 of DATKBL010000074.1, read as the reverse complement.
GTAGAGGACCGGCGACAGGAGGCGCATCCCCAGCCTGCCCAGCCCTCCGAGGGGAGGCCTGAACGCCTCGCGCCAGAAGAGATGGGACCCGCGCTCGGTGACCCCGACCTCCATGAGGCCGTGGCCGCGCACCCAGCCGAGGTGCTCGATCTCGAGGACGGCCGGCGGCTCCCATCGAGTGACGCGGATGCGGTCGGTGGTCGTGATCCCCAGGACGGCGATAGTGGCCTCGGCCTCGACGCCAACGCCCTCGCGCCGTTCCCCGACGACCCGGAACCCCCGACCCTCCTCCATCCAGCGGTCCAGGCGCTCCCAGTCCACGAGGTACGGCCACACCGCCTCCGGCGGACGGCCGATCTCGACCTCCATCGTGAAGACGAGGAGCCCGGTGGGATCGGGGTCCGACCAGCGGGGGCGGGTCACGCTCGCGGGCTCCGTGGCGGCCGGGTCACGGGCAGTAGACTAGCCCGGACATGGACCCGGGGGAGACGATCGCCGCGCTCGAACGGGAGCGCGAGCGCGGCCTGGCCACGATCCGCGAGGCCGCCTCGCTGGAGGACCTCCGCGACGCCGAGGTGGCCGTCCTGGGCAGGCGAGCCGCCGTCCCTTCGATCCAGCGGTCGCTGGGAGAGGTCCCACCCGAGGATCGGCCCGCGCTCGGGAAGGCGATCAACGAGGTGTTCGAGGCGTTCCGGGAGGCGCTCGGCGCGCGCGAGCGGGAGCTTCGGGCCGAGCGCGAGGGGGCGTTCGCCGAGGCCGACGCGATCGACGTCACGCTGCCCGGCCGTCGGCTCCCGATGGGCACGCTGCACGTGCTCACCCAGACCGAGCGGGCGATGGTCGATGCGTTCGTGGCGCTCGGGTACCGGGCGATGGAGGGGCCCGAGGTCGAGACCGACTGGTACAACTTCGAGGCGCTCAACATCCCTCCCGACCACCCCGCGAGGACGATGCAGGACACCCTGTACCTCGACGTTCCGGGGGTCTCCGACCTGGTCCTCCGAACGCAGACCTCGCCGATGCAGATCAAGGCGATGGAGGCACAGCCGCCCCCGCTCTACGTCGTGGTGCCCGGACGGACCTACCGGAACGACACGCTGGACGCCACCCACTCCCCGGTGTTCCACCAGGTCGAGGGGCTGGCGGTGGAGGAGGGCCTCTCGCTCGCCGACATGAGGGGCACGCTCGAGGCCTGGTCGCAGGCGATCTTCGGGACGGAGCAGCGCGTGCGTCTCCGGCCCTCCTTCTTCCCGTTCGTGGAGCCGGGAGCCGAGGTGGACGTCTCCTGCTTCGCGTGCGACGGGGCCGGGTGCCGGATCTGCGGTAACGGATGGCTCGAGATCATGGGAGCGGGGATGGTCCACCCCAGGGTCCTGGAGAACGGCGGCGTGGACCCCGAGCGGTACACGGGCTACGCCTGGGGCATCGGCGTCGAGCGGGTGGCGATGCTCCGGCACGGGATCCCCGACATCCGCCTGTTCTACGAGGGCGACATCCGGTTCCTGGAGCGGTTCGTGGGGGGCACGGCGTGAAGGTCCCGTACTCCTGGCTCCGGGAGCTCGTGCCGACGCGCCTGTCCCCGGAGGAGGTCGCGGTGGCGCTCACCGAGCACGGCGTGGAGGTGGACGCGGTGGTCCGCCCCTGGGCCGGGTTGTCGGGGGTGATCGCGGCACGCGTCCTCGAGGTGACCGATCATCCGAATGCCGACCGGCTGGTCGTGGCCAGCGTGGACGCCGGCGGCGAGGAGCGGCGGGTCGTGGTCGGGGTGCGCAACATGGCCCCCGGCGACCTCGTGCCGTACGCGCCCCCGGGTGCCACGCTCCCGGGGCTCGATGGGGCGCTCGAGCGCCGTGAGATCCGCGGGGAGGTCTCCGACGGGATGCTGTGCTCTCCGAAGGAGCTCGGGATCTCCGCCGACCACGGCAGCATCCTGATCCTGTCCCAGGGCGAGGCGGACGCGAACGTCGCGGCGCTCCTCGGGCTCGACGAGGCCGTGATCGACATCGACGTCTTCCCGAACCGCCCCGACCTGCTCTCGGTGCTCGGGGTGGCCCGCGAGGTGGCCGCGATCACCGGCGAGGACCTCGGCCTCCCGGCCCCGGCGCTCCGCGAGGGCGACGAGAAGGCTGCCGGCGCGGCCTCGGTCGAGGTGGCCGACTTCGAGCGGTGCCCCCGCTACCTGGCCCGGGTGATCCGCGGCGTCACGATCGGCCCGTCGCCGCTGCGGGCGCAGATCCGGCTGACGGCCTGCGGGATGCGCCCCGTGTCGAACGTGGTGGACGCCACGAACTACGCCCTCTTGGAGCTGGGGCACCCGATGCACCCCTTCGATCTCGAGACGCTGCGGGGCCAGGGCGTCGTCGTGCGCCGCGCGACGGACGGCGAGAGGCTCGTCACCCTCGACGGTGTCGAGCGGGCCTTCACGCCGGAGGACCTCATGATCGCCGACCTGGAGCGAGCCGTCGCCGTCGCCGGGGTGATGGGCGGGGCCGAGACGGAGGTCGGGGAGGGGACGACCGACGTCCTCCTCGAGAGCGCGTTCTTCGCGCCGCTCGGCGTGCTCAGGACCGCCCGGCGCCTCGGGATCCGGACCGAGGCGTCGGTCCGGTTCGAGCGCGGGGCCGACCCCGAGGCGGTGGCCGCCGCCGCCGTCCGCGCGGCGAGCCTCATCGCCGAGTGGGCCGGCGGAGCGGTGCTCTCCGGCGAGATCGACGTGGGCGCCCCCCCGCCGCGGCATCGCGTGGCCGTCCGTCCCGAGCGCGCCACCCTCCTCCTGGGGATGGACGTGTCCTCGAGCGACGTGCTCGACGTGATGAGCCGACTCGGTCTCGAGGGGAAGGAGGAGGGCGACGTCGTCGAGGTCGAGATCCCCGGCCGCCGGGTGGACCTCAGGATCGAGGCCGACCTGATCGAGGAGGTCGGCCGGGTCCGTGGCTACGAGAGCCTGCCGTCGACGCTCCCAGGGGTGGCGCAGGCGGGCGGCCTCGACCGCGATCAGCGGGTCCGCAGGAGGCTCCAGGACGCGCTCGTGCGGGCCGGGCTCATGCAGATCCAGTCCGTGAGCTTCGCCTCGCGCGAGGATCTCGACCTGTTCGACGACGAGCGCCGGGACGGCGTGCGCGTGGCCAACCCCGTCTCGGAGGAGCAGGCGTTCCTGCGCTCGAGCCTCCTCCCCGGCCTGCTGCGCGCCGCGGCGCTCTCGATCGGCCATCGGAGGCCCGCCGTCCGGCTGTTCGAGCACGGCCACGTGATGCGCATGGGCGAGGGGGGCGTGGCCGAGCACGACGCGGTCGCCGCGCTCCTGACGGGGCCGGCTCTCGAGGAGTGGCCGGCCGAGCGCCGGCCCCAGGACTACTTCAACGCCAAGGGGGCGCTGGAGCATCTGCTCGAGGAGCTCGGCGTGGGGGGGTGGACGCTGGGTGCCTCGCCGGGGCCGCCGTACCATCCGAGCCGGTCGGCGTCGGTCTTGCTCGACGGCGAGCGCATCGGCGAGATCGGCGAGCTGCACCCGTCCGTCGCGGAGCGCTTCGATGCGGGTGGTCGGGTCGCCGCCTTCGAGCTCCGGACGGCGCCGCTGGTCGCGGCCGTGCCCGAGCGCGTCGAGGCGAGCGGGGTGTCCCGCTTCCCGCCGGTCCGCCGCGACCTGGCCTTCGTGGTGGACCGCTCGGTGCCGGCCGCGGAGCTGCGCGCCGCGCTCGTCGAGGAGGCGGGGCCTCTCCTCGACCGCGTCCTGCTGTTCGACGTGTACGATGGCGAGCCGCTGCCGGAGGGG
>DATKBL010000073.1:0-8238 GCA_035513995.1 Actinomycetota bacterium | reverse complement strand
GGGGGGTGCACCCAGGACCGCTCGGTGGCGCTCTCCAGGTCGCACTCCTCGAAGGGATGCCCCGCGTAGAGGCACGCGTCCGACGCGTAGTAGACCTCGTCGAAGACCTTCTCCTCCGGGTGCCCCAGGTTCCAGAATCGCGCGACGCCCGCCAGCGCGGTGACGGCGAGCACGATCATGAGGGCTCGCGCGATCGCGCGGCGGCGGGCGTCGTCCACCGGGTCCGCACGGCGCTCCGCCGTGCTCGCCGCCCATGCCTCGGCGGGCTGCGTCGGCATGGCGGCGTGGGGTCCCCGAACGTCGCTCATGATGGAAGGAGCATGCCACGGCGTCCCTCGCTCGTCTCGCCACCACCCCGCGCACCTATGATCGGGGTGTGGCCGGGACCCTGATCCTCGTCGGAACCCCGATCGGGAACCTCAAGGACGCGAGCGAGCGTCTTCGTGAGACGCTCGCTCGCGTCCACGTCATCGCCTGCGAGGACACCCGCCGCACCGGCAGGCTCCTCGAGGCGCTGGAGATCGAGCGCGGGGCACGCCTCGTCTCCTACTTCGAGGGGAACGAGCGGAAGCAGACCCCGCACCTGATCGAGCAGCTACGGGGCGGGAGCGACGTGGCGCTGGTCACCGACGGAGGGATGCCCTCGTTCTCGGACCCCGGCTACCGGCTCGTCCGCGCGGCGATCGCGGCGGGCGTCGAGGTCGACGTGGTGCCGGGGCCGGCCGCCGCGATCGCCGCCCTCGTGGTCAGCGGCCTCCCCACCGACCGCTTCGCGTTCGAGGGCTTCCTCCCCAAGAAGGAGGCGGCCCGGCGAGCGAGGCTCGGCGAGAACGCGGACGAACCGCGCACCCTCCTCCTCTTCGAGTCGCCCCAGCGCTTGCGGGCGCTCCTCGAGGACGCCGTCGAGATGCTCGGCCCCGACCGACCCGCCGCCGTCGTCCGGGAGCTGACCAAGATGCACCAGGAGATCCGCCGTGGCTCGCTGCGCGAGCTCGCCGAGGGGACGCCGCATGAGGTCAAGGGCGAGGTGACCGTGGTGATCGGCGGCGCCGAGCCGGCCGCGCCCGATGTCGAGGCGCTCGCCGCGCGCGTGAACGAACTGGTGGAGGAGGGCCTCTCCCGGAAGGAGGCCGCGGCGCGCGTGGCGGAGAGCTCCGGTGCCGGCCGGAGGGCCCTCTACGACGCCTCGCTGGGGGGCGGCGACGCCTGAGGCTGTGGGAGAATCGCCCGCGATGCCGAAGGACATCTTCTACGTCACGACGCCCATCTACTACCCCAACGACGTGCCGCACATCGGCCACGCCTACACCACCGTGGCCACCGACTTCGTCGCCCGATACCACCGCCTGCGCGGCGAGCGCGTCTTCTTCCTGACCGGGACCGACGAGCACGGGAAGAAGGTGCCTCAGGCCGCGCAGGAGCAGGGCCTCGACCCTCAAGCCTTCGTCGACCAGATGGAGCCCCGATGGCGCGAGGTCTGGGAGCGGCTCGACATCTCCCACGACGACTACATCCGAACCACCGAGCCCCGGCACGAGGCCGCGGTCGGCAAGCTCCTCCAGGCCGTCTACGAGAACGGGCGCGAGGACATCTACCTGGGGACCTACGAGGGTCTGTACTGCGTCTCGTGCGAGGCGTACTACACCGAGGACGAGCTCGTGGACGGCAGCTGCCCGATCCACGGCCGCCCCGTGGAGCAGATGTCCGAGGAGAACTACTTCTTCCGGCTGTCGGCCTACGCGGACCGTCTCCTCGAGCACTACGAGCGCCATCCGGAAGCGGTGGAGCCGGAGTCGCGGCGGAACGAGGTGCTCTCGACGATCCGCCAGGGCCTACGGGACTTCTCGATCTCGCGCACCTCGTTCGCGTGGGGGGTCCCCCTGCCCTGGGACCCCGAGCATGTCTGCTACGTGTGGTTCGACGCCCTGACGAACTACGTCACCGCGGCCGGCTTCGCCGACGACCCCGATCGCTTCGAGCGGATGTGGCCGGCCGACATCCACTTCATCGGGAAGGACATCCTGAGGTTCCACGCGATCTACTGGCCGGCGATGCTGATGGCCGCGGGCGTCGAGCCGCCGAGGCAGGTGTGGGCGCACGGCTTCCTCCTCGTGGGGGGCGAGAAGATGTCGAAGACGAAGCTCACCGGCATCCACCCCTTCGAGCTCGTCGACCACTTCGGCGTGGACGCGTACCGCTACTACTTCCTTCGCGAGGTCGCCTTCGGGCAGGACGGCAGCTTCTCGTGGGAGTCGATGCTCGCGCGGACGAACGCCGATCTCGCGAACGGGCTGGGGAACCTGGCCAGCCGGGTCCTGGCGATGATCGCGAGCGCGTTCGACGGAGGAGTTCCCGAGCCGGTCGTCGACGGGCTCGACGGCGGCCTCCCGGGCGCGGTCGAGGATGTGGCCGCCCGGTACGACCGACACATGGACGCGGTCGAGCTCACCGCTGCACTCGCCGCCGTGTGGGAGATCGTCGGCCGGGCGAACGAGTACCTGGTCGAGGTGGAGCCCTGGAAGCTCGCGAAGGATCCAGAGCGGCGCGACGAGACCGCGACGATCCTGTACACGGCCGCCGAGACGCTGCGCATCCTCGCCGTCCTGATCTCGCCGAGCATGCCCTCCTCCGCGGAACGCCTGTGGCGCCAGCTCGGGATCCCCGAGGCGCTCGGCGACCAGCGCCTCCCCGGGGCGGCCCGCTGGGGAGGGCTCGCTCCCGGGACCCGCGTGACGAAGGGCGAGGCGCTGTTCCCCCGGCTCGAAGGATGAGCGTGTGATCGACACCCACTGCCACCTGTTCCTGATGGAGGGGGAGCCGACGGACCTGGTTCGCCAGGCCGAGGCCGCCGGCGTGGGGGTGCTCGTGTGCGTGGGCGTGGACCGAGCGTCGTCCCACCGGTCGCGGGAGCTCGCCGACTCGCTGCCGGGCGTGTTCGCGACCGCGGGGGTGCATCCGCACGACGCCAAGGACTTCGACGACGCCACCGGGGCCGAGATCGAGGAGCTCCTCAGCGACCCGAGGGTCGTCGCGGTGGGGGAGACCGGCCTCGATCACTACCGGATGCTCTCGCCGGCCGAGGAGCAGGAGCGCGTGCTGCGGGCTCACTGCTCGCTCGCCCGGGAGCACGACAAGCCCATCGTGGTGCACACGCGGGACGCCTGGCCCGACGTCCTTCGGGTGCTGGACGAGGAGCGCCTGGACCGAGTGATCCTCCACTGCTTCTCCGGAGGCGAGGAGGAGGCGCGCGAGGCGTCGCGGAGGGGCTACTATTGCTCCTTCGCGGGGCCCGTCACCTACGCGAAGAACGAGCAGCTGCGGGCCGCCGCCGCGATCGTCCCCGAGCACCTGCTCCTCGTGGAGACCGACAGCCCGTATCTGCCCCCGCAGGCCCTTCGAGGACGCCAGAACGCCCCCGCGAACCTGCGCCTCAACCTCGAGGCGGTGGCCGAAGCGCGAGGTCAGGACCTCGCCGAGCTCGAGACCGTCACCGATCGGAACGCCCGGTCAGCGTTCGCCCTCCCCGAGTGAGGCGTGTCCGAGGAGACTGGCAACGGGGTGTCCTCTTTGCTAGCGTCGTACGCGATTTGCCTGAGGGAGGAGAAGAGCAGAGCGCGCGGCGCGCTTCCCCACCGCGTGCCTCGAACCGTATGACGAGCAGGCGTACCGTGCGCGTCCGTCGGCGCGCCCCCCGCCCCAGGGGGCTCGGCCGTCTGCTCGTCGTCGTCGTGCTCCTCGCCGTCGGCGTCGCGTACCTCCAGCTCGAGAAGAAGGTGACGCTCGTCGTGGACGGGGACGAGCGGCGGGTGAGCACCTTCGCCTCCTCGGTGGGCGACCTCCTCGATGGCAGCGGGATCGAGATCGGGAAGCACGACGAGGTGGCCCCCTCGCTCGAGGCTCCGGTGACCGACGACATGACGATCGAGGTCCTCCTGGCCAAGGAGATCACGCTCGTGCTCAACGGCAAGTCCCGGACCCTTTACGTGACCGGCCGGACCGTCGAGGACGTGCTCCAGCACGTGAACCTGCGATCCGCGAACCGGGCCTACGTCCGTCCGTCGCGCGGCGCCTCGATCTCGGACGGCGACCGCATCGTGCTTCGCGAGGCCGTCGAGGTGCGCATCAAGGTCGACGGCACCGACCGGCAGATCATCACGAACGCGCCGGATGTCGGCTATCTGCTGGTGAGCCTCGGCGTGATCCTTCGGCAGCACGACGAGGTTACCCCGGCGCTGGAGCGTCGTCCGTCCAACGGCATGATGATCCAGGTCACCCGGGTCACGTTCAAGCAGACGACGCTGCGGGAGCCGATCCCCTTCGGGACCGAGGAGCGGTACTCCGACGAGTACGTGAAGGGCGTGACGCACGTGGAGCGCGAGGGGAGGCCCGGCGCGCGGGAGAAGGTGTTCCGGCTCCGCATGGAGGACGGGAAGGAGGCCGCGCGCACCCTCGTCTCCGAGAAGGTGCTCGAGGAGCCCGTCTCGCGGGTCGTGATCCACGGAACCCGGGACCCCAACGTCCAGCACGGCGCGGCCTCGTGGTATCAGCGTGACGGGATGACGGCGGCGCATCGCACCCTGCCGTTCGGGACGAGCGTCAAGGTCACCAACCTCGCCAACGGGAAGAGCGTCTGGGTGACGATCGATGACCGAGGGCCCTTCATCGGCGGGCGGATCATCGACCTCTCCGACGACGCCTTCGTTCAGCTCGCCCCCCTCGGAGCGGGGACGTTCAACGCCCGGATCTCCTGGTAGCCGCCTGCTCGCCAAGCGCGAGCTGAGAGAGCTGGCGGAACGGCACGGCATCCGCCCGCGCAAGGCCCTCGGCCAGCACTTCCTTGCCGACGCCAACCTGGCCCGGGCGATCGTCCGGGAGGCCGTCGTCGAGCCGAGGGATCGCGTCCTCGAGATCGGGGCGGGGTTCGGGTCGCTGACGCTGGCGCTGATCCAGGCGGGCGCCGAGGTGCTTGCCGTCGAGCTCGACCCCGCGCTGCTTCCCGCGCTCCGGGAGGTCGTCGGCCCGACGGGACGCGCCAGGATCGAAGAGGCCGACGCGATGACGGCGGACTGGGAGGCGCTCCTCGGCGACGATCGCTGGAGCATGGTCTCGAACCTCCCCTACAACGTCGCGGTACCGGTGGTGATCCGGCTCCTCGAGGAGGCTCCCCGCGTGGACCCGCTGCTCGTGATGGTCCAGCGCGAGGTGGGCGAGCGCCTCGTGGCCTCGCCCGGCGACGAGGCGTTCGGCGCGGTCAGCCTCCGGATCGAATACCGAGCCGAGGCGCGTCTGGTCAGGAGGATCCCCCCGACCGTCTTCTGGCCGGAGCCCAACGTCGAATCGGTGCTGGTGCGTCTCGAGCGCAGGCCCCCTCCGGTTGAGGTGCCCGAGGATGAGCTCTTCCGCCTCGTGGACGAGGGCTTCGCTCAGCGGCGGAAGACGATGGCTAACGCGCTCGTGCGGTTGGGGGTTGAGCGGGCCGCGGCGGGGGCCGCGCTGAAGTCGGCGGGGCTCGATCCCAAGGTGCGGGCCGAGGAGCTGGGCCTCGAGGACTTCGCGCGGCTCGCCGAGGCGCTGTGAGCGTCGTGCGCGAGCCCGCCCCCGCCAAGCTCAACCTCTTCCTGCGGGTGCTGGAGCGTCGCGATGACGGCTACCACGAGATCGAGACGCTGATCCTTCCGCTCACGCTGGCGGACGGGGTGGAGGCGGCCGCGGCCGACGGTCTGTCGGCCACGGCCGCCGGTCCCCACGCCTTCGGCGTCCCCACCGGCGAGGACAACCTCGTCGTGCGGGCGGCCAGGGCGCTCGCGGAAGCCTGCGGCATCGAGCCGCGGGCCCGGCTCTTGATCGCGAAGAACGTGCCCGTGGCCGCGGGCCTGGGGGGCGGGAGCGCCGACGCGGCCGCCGCGCTGCGCGCGCTGAACGACCTGTGGGACCGCGGGCTCAGCCTGGATCGGCTCTCCGAGATCGGAGCGAGCGTCGGCTCCGACGTCCCCGCTCTGGTCCACGGCCGCGCCGTGCTGGCCCGAGGCAGGGGGGAGCTCGTCGAGCCATTCGACTGCCCGCGCCTCTGGTGGGTGCTCGTTCCGCGCGGAGGCGTGCGGGCCGCCGACGCGTACGCCCGCTGGGACGAGCGAGGCGAGACCGGCCCCGACCCGAGCGACCTGCTCGAGGCGGCCGCGTCCGGCGACCTCGACGCCATCGCCGGCCGGGTCTTCAACGACCTCGAGGCCGGCGCGGGCCCGGAGGTCGAGGAGGCGAAGGCCGCCCTCCTCGAGGCCGGCGCTCTCGCGGCGCTGATGTGCGGCAGCGGCCCCAGCGTCGCGGGGCTGTGCCGCGACGGGTCACACGCCGAGGAGCTCGCCGCGGCCACCGGCGGGGTCGCCGTCGCCTCGGTCTCGGGGGCGAGGAAGGGGCGATAATGGCCTCGTCCGGGGTGGTGTAACGGCAGCACGCGGGCCTTTGGAGCCTGGAGTGGAGGTTCGAATCCTCCCCCCGGAACTCAAGTTGACACTTAGATAAGCGATGGCTTAGAATATCGCCTGTGGATCAGGCCCTCCGAGCGATCGCCGAGCCCCGCCGCCGCGACATCCTGCGGCTGGTGCGCGACCGCGAGCTCACCTCCGGAGAGATCGCCGGGAACTTCCCCGAGGTCACCGGCGCGGCCGTCTCCCAGCACCTCCGCGTCCTCGTCGAGGCGGAGCTCGTGAGCGTGCGGAAGGAGGGGGCCCGCCGCTGGTACCGGGCCCGCCCCGAGGGGCTGCGAGGCCTGCACGAGTACCTGGAGGAGTTCTGGCGAACCTCGCTGGCCGCGCTGGCCGAGGAGGCCCAGACCGAGGAGCAGAGGAGGCGGCATGGCGAACATCCGGAGCACAACTGACGTCGTCGAGGTCGAGACAAGGGTCAAGGCGAGTCCCGAGACCTTGTGGGCCTTCTTCACCGAGCCCGAGATGATGACCCGCTGGAAGGGACGCAAGGCCGAGCTGGATCCTCGTCCCGGCGGGGCCTACCGGGTCGAGATCAGCGACCAGGTCACGGCCGTCGGAGAGTATCTCGAGCTTGAGCCGCACTCGCGGATCGCGCTCACGTGGGGCTGGGAGGGGCATCCCGCGGTGGGTCCCGGGTCCACCAAGGTCGAGATCACGCTGGAGCCCGACGGCGAGGAGACCATCGTCCGCCTCCGGCACCTCGAGCTTCCGACCGACGAGCGGGAGATCCACGCCGACGGCTGGAAGCATTACCTCTCGCGCCTGTCGCAGGCGGGCGCGGGCCAGGACCCCGGCCCCGACCCCAACGAGTCCGCGGGCCAGGCCTGACCACAACCCAGGAAGGGAAGGAGGGCACATGCCGAACCCGGTGATCCACTGGGAGCTGGGATCGTCCGATGGGGGAAAGCTGGCGAGCTTCTACGCCGACGTCTTCGGATGGCACGCGCAGGAGTACCCGGGCGAGCAGCCCTACCAGATGCTCGACGCCCACCACGAGGAGTACGGGATCAACGGAGGGGTCGCCCAGGATGGGCGGCACCCCGGGATCGTCTTCTACATCGAGGTGGAGAAGATCGATCCGTTCCTCGCGAATATCGAGGAGCAGGGCGGCAAGACCGTGATGCCGCGAACTGAGCTGCCCATGGTCACCATAGCCCAGTTCACCGACCCCGACGGCCACATCGTGGGGCTCGTGGAGAAGGGGAGCGGCCAACAGTCCGGCTAGACGACCGCGGTCCCCGGGTGCTGGCGCGGGCCGCGCCGGGTACCCTGTGGCCGTGGCCAAGCCTTCCCGTCGTCTCGCCGTGGTCGTGATGGCCGCGGGCAAGGGGAAGCGCCTGAGATCGGCGCTCCCGAAGGTGCTGCATCCGGTGGCCGGGCGCGCCGTCCTGCGGCACGTGCTCGAGGCGGCGCGCCGGGTGCGCCCGTGGCGGATCGTCGTCGTCGTGAGTCACGGGAAGGAGCAGGTCGAGGAGGCCGTCCGCTCCTGGGGATTGGACGCGACCTTCGTCGACCAGGGCGACCCGCTCGGAACCGGGCACGCCGTGATGGTGGCCGAGGGCGCCGTGGGCCGCGCCGACGACGTGCTCGTGCTGCCCGGCGACGAGCCGTTGGTGACCGCCGAGCAGCTCCGCGAGCTGCTGCGGATCCACCGGCGCCGCGACGTGGCCGCCGTGCTCCAGACGACCGAGGCCGCGGAGCCGCGTGGCTTCGGCCGAGTGATCCGCGACGGTCGCGATCTGGTCCGGATCAC
>DATKBL010000072.1:0-11451 GCA_035513995.1 Actinomycetota bacterium | reverse complement strand
GAGCGGCACGAGCTCGGTGAACCCGCCGGTGTCGTCCTGGATCGCGGCGAGCCGCCGGATGTGCGCGACCCAGTGCGGCGGCGCGTCGACGTGTCCGTACATGATCGTCGAGGACGACCGGAGGCCCACCTCGTGGGCCGTGCGGACGATCTCCTCCCAGGTGTCGGCCGGCAGCTTGCCCTTGGTGAGGAGCCAGCGCACGTCGTCGTCGAGGATCTCGGCGGCGGTGCCGGGGATCGACCCGAGGCCCCGTCGGCGGCACTCCCCGAGGAACTCCCGGAAGGAGATGCCGAGCCGCGTCGCGCCGTTCAGCACCTCCATCGGGCTGAAGGCGTGGACGTGGATCTCGGGGACGCGGGCCTTCACGGCGTCGAGGAGGTCGAAGTAGAAGGTGCCGGGCAGGTCGGGGTGGAGGCCGCCCTGCATGCACACCTCGCTCGCGCCGGCCGCGCGGGCCTCCTCGGCGCGGTCGGCGACCTCGGCGAGGGTCAGCGTGTACGACTCCGGGTCGATCTCTCGCTGGGCGAACGCGCAGAAGCGGCATCCCGTGTAGCACACGTTCGTGAAGTTGATGTTCCGGTTCACGACGTAGGTGACCTCCTCGCCCACGACCTCGCGGCGGAGGTCGTCGGCGACCCCCGCGAGCGCGTCGAGCGCGGGACCCTCGGCCCGGAACAGGGCCAGCGCCTCCCGGTCGGTGACCTCCCGGCCCCCCGCGGCCCTCGCCAGCGCGGCGCGGATCTCGGCGTCGAGCCGCTCGGGAGAGACCCGCTCCTGGACCCAGCTCCGCGTCACGTCGAGCTGATCGAAGTCGCCGTAGACGTCCAGCGCGTCCTCGCGGAGCCCCGCGTCCGCCCCCTTGGAGAACGCGAGGTCGATCTCGCGCGGCTTCCACTGCACGTCGGGGTCCTGCCAGGGGATCGGCTCGGGCCGTCGCCCGCTCGGATAGCCGTCGGGGCCGGCGAGCGTCTGGAGGGGCGCGCGCATCTTCCCGCTGATCCAGGGGTCGGGCCGCAGGACATGCCGCGGGTAGACGGGGAGTCGCGGGCGCAGGACGAAGCCTCGGTCCTCGGTGGCGGCGCGCAGGCGCTCGAGCTTCGGCCAGGGCTTCTCGGGGTTCACGTGGTCGGGCGTCACGGGCGACACGCCGCCCCAGTCGTTGATGCCGGCGTCGAGCAGCCCGGGGAACCGTTCGTCGGAGAGGTTGGGCGGGGCCTGGACGCTCACCCGCGGACCGAGCACGACCCGCGCGGTGGCGATCGCCGCCAGGAACGCCTCCTCGTCGGGCTCGGGGTGGTCGTGCATCCGCGTCCGGGGCTTCGCCCGGAAGTTCTGAACGATGACCTCCTGCACGTGGCGGTAGCGGCGCTCCACATCCCGGATCGCCAGCAGCGTGTCGGCCCGCTCCCCGAGCGTCTCCCCGATCCCCACGAGCATCCCCGTGGTGAACGGGATCGAGAGCCGGCCGGCCTCCTCGATCGTCCGCAGGCGCACGGCCGGAACCTTGTCGGGCGACCCGTGGTGGGCCATCCCCTTCTCCAGCAGCCGGTCGCTGGCCTGCTCGAGCATCAGCCCCATCGAGACCGAGACGTGCTTCAGCCGGGCCATCTCCTCCCACGACATCACCCCGGGGTTCAGGTGCGGCAGGAGCCCGGTCTCCTCGATCACGCGGATAGCCACCTCGCGGAGGTAGTCGAGCGTGCTCGCGTGCCCCCGCTCCTCAAGCCACGCGCGGGCCTCCGGGTAGCGGTCCTCGGGACGGTCGCCAAGGGTGAAGAGCGCCTCGGTGCACCCGGCGCCGCGCCCCGCCTCGGCGATCGCCACCGCCTGCTCCGGCGTGAGGTACGGCGCGTCGATGCGGGCCGGCGGCTTGGCGAACGTGCAGTAGTGGCAGTGGTCCCGGCACAGCATCGTCAGCGGGATGAAGACCTTCGGCGAGTAGGTGATCGTGCGACCCCAGCCCAGCTCGCGGAGGCGGGAGGCGATCGACAGCAGGCGGTCGAGGTCGTCGCCGCGCGCGGCGAGCAACGCGGCGACGTCCCCGCGCGACAGCGACTTCGAGTCCTCGGCGCGGGCGAGGGCCCGCCGGACCGCCGCGCGGGTAGGTGCCATGGCCGGAGCGTATCTTCGGCCCTCGGTTCGGTCAAAGGACGCGTACGCTGTGGCCATGCGGGTGGCGGCGCTGGCCGGGGGCGTGGGCGCGGGGAAGCTCCTGCGCGGGCTCGTGCGAGCGGTCGACCCCTCGAGCGTGACGGTGATCGGCAACGTCGCCGACGATATGACGCACCTCGGCCTGCGCATCTCCCCCGACCTCGACTCGGTGGCGTACTGGCTGAGCGGGGCGATGGATCGCGAGCGTGGCTGGGGGCGCGCCGGGGACACCTTCCGGACGATTGAGGAGCTCGGGCGGCTCGGCGGCGAGTCGTGGTTCTCGCTCGGCGACCTCGACCTCGCGACGCACCTCTACCGGACCCGGCGGCTCCACGAGGGCGCGACCCTCTCGGAGGTGACCGCCGAGCTCTGCGAGCGCCTCGGGGTGCCGTGCCGCCTGATCCCGGCCACCGACGACGAGCTCAGGACCTGGCTGCGCGTCGAGGGCGAGCCCCCGGAGCTTCCCTTCCAGCGGTACTGGGTCGAGCGAGGGGCCGAGCCCCCCGTGCGAGAGGTCGAGCTCCGAGGCGCGGAGGAGGCGAGGCCGGCCCCCGGGGTGCTCGAGGCGATCGCGGAGGCCGACGCGCTCCTGATCTGCCCCTCGAACCCGGTCGTGAGCGTCATGCCGATCCTGGCGGTCCCCGGGATCCGCGAGGCCCTACGGGAGCGACGCGACCGCGTCGTGGGCGTCTCGCCGATCGTGGGGGGGACGGTGCTCCAGGGGATGGCCGACAAGCTGATGCCGGTGATGGGCCTGGGGGTGTCGGCCGCCGGCGCCGCCGAGGCCTATCGCGGCCTCCTGGCCGCGTGGGTGGTCGACGAGCGCGACCGCGACCTCGCCCCCAAGATCGAGGAGCGCGAGGAGATCCGGGTGGGCGTCACCGACACGATCATGACCGACGACGAGGTCTCGACGAGGCTCGCCCGGTTCGCGCTGGAGCTGCTGGGGTGAGCGTGGAGGTGCTGCCCGTCCGCGGGCTGCCCGAGATCGCCGAGGGCGACGACCTCGCGGCCCTGGTGGCCGCCGCCGCCGACCTCGAGGACGGCGACGTCGTGGTCGTCACGCAGAAGGTCGTCTCGAAAGCCGAGGGCCGAGTCGTGCCCGAGGGCAAGGACTGGGTGGCCCGCGAGACGAAGCGCGTGGTGGCGCGGCGAGGCGATCTCGTGATCGCCGAGACGCGCCACGGCCTCGTGTGCGCCAACGCCGGCGTGGATCGCTCGAACGTGCCCGAGGGGTTCCTCAGCCTCCTCCCCGAGGACCCCGACGCGAGCGCGGCCCGCATCGCGGAAGGTCTCCGGGCCTCGAAGGGGCGGGCGGTCGCCGTGGTGATCACCGACACCTTCGGCCGGCCCTGGCGGCACGGGGTCGTGAACGTCGCGATCGGGGTGGCCGGCCTGCCGGCGCTCATCGACCTCCGGGGCGAGAAGGACGCCCACGGGAAGGTCCTGGAGGCGACCGTGATCGCCCTCGCCGACGAGGTCGCGGCCTCGGCGGGGCTGGTGCAGGGCAAGGCCGACGGCGTCCCCGTGGCGATCGTCCGGGGCCTGACCCCTCAGGGCCCGCCGGGGACCGGCCGCGACCTGCGCCGCGGCCGCAAGGACGACCTCTTCCGGGAGTCGCCGCTCCAGTCGATCTCGGCGCGGCGCACCGTCCGGTCGTTCGCAGAAGGCGGCGTGCCCCGCGAGGTCCTCCGTGAAGCTGCGGCCGCCTCGCTCACCGCCCCCGTACCGCACGGGAACCGCCGGCCCGACCGCCCGTGGCGGTGGACGATCCTCGACTCGGGGCCGGCGAAGCGCCGGCTGCTCGGCGCGATGGCCGAGGCCTGGCTCCGCGACCTGCGCGGCGACGGGCTCTCCGAGGACCGGATCCGCCGGCGGCTCGACCGCTCCGACGCCCTCCTCGGCACGGCCCCGGTCCTGGCGATCCCAGCGCTGACGATGGCGAACGCCGACGACTACCCGGACGAGCGGCGCCGCGAAGCCGAGCGGGAGATGTTCCTCCTCGCCACCGGGGCGATGGTCCAGAGCTTCCTGCTCGCGCTCCACGCCCAGGGCCACGGCGGGGCGTGGGTCTCCTCCACGCTGTTCTGCAAGGACGAGGCCCGCGAGGCGCTGGGCCTGGAGCCCGAGTGGCTCCCGATGGGCTCGGTCGCCTGCGGGCCCGTCGAGGGCGATCCCCCGCCGCGCCCCCCGATCGACCCGGCCTCACACCTCCGGTTCGGGTGAGCGACGGCGGCGGAGGGCCGCCAAGTAGAGGGGCACCGCCACCGGCCACGCCACGAGCAGGAGCCCGCCCCACCAGGGCTCCCGGCGGGCGAAGGCGAGCGCCGCGAGAGCCGCCCCGGTCACCGCCCCAAGCAGGAGGACCGCCGCGGCCGGCGCCACGACGAGCCAGCTCATCCCGGAGCCCGCCAGGGCGGCCACCACGAACACCGCCGCTCCCACCACGATCAGGGTGAACGCGGCCCCCGCGACCGTCCTCAGCACGCGTTCCGCCCGGCGACGATGTTCCGATCCTTGCGTATAGTTGCTCTCGGAAGTCGAGGGAGCTCCCCATGACCAACAAGAAGAAGAAGCGGAAGAAGCGCGCCCCCGGCGCCCCCGTGTCGGCTCCTGAGCCGGCCGACCGGGAGGCCCGCAAGGAGGCGGCCCAGCGCGAGCGGGAGAAGGCGATCCGCTCCTACCGCCGCGGCCGCCTGGTGAAGCGCGTGGGGATCGGCGCGCTGACCCTCGCCGTCCTGGGCGGGGGAGGGTTCCTGGTCTTCAACGCGGTCCAGGCGAGCGCGCAGCGCGATGAGCGCATCGCGGCGCTGGCCACCGAGATCGGCTGCGGGTCCATACTGAGCGACGACGCTGGCGACCTCGTGGACGAGGGCGCGGGCCACGTGTCCCAGCCCCCCACGTACGAGAACGTCCCCGCCACCTCCGGCCCCCACTTCGAGCAGTGGCTCCCTCCGGGAGAGAGCGTCTACGACGTCCCCTTCGACCCGGCCTTCGAGTTCCGGGCGGTCCACAACCTCGAGCATGGCTACGTCATCAT
This sequence comes from Actinomycetota bacterium, assembly GCA_035513995.1. Classification (GTDB taxonomy): domain Bacteria; phylum Actinomycetota; class UBA4738; order UBA4738; family CALAEC01; genus DASUTW01. The sequence continues at coordinate 6,260 of DATKBL010000072.1, read as the reverse complement.
GTACTACGAGCAGGAGAGCGATGGAGCGCTCGACCAGGAGGTGCTCGACGAGCTCACCAGCCTGGCCCGGAGCCAGCGCAAGGTGATCATCGCCCCCTACCCGAACCTGCAGGACGACGAGAACCTCGTGATCGTCGCGTGGAACCGGGCCCAGCGCTGCGACGTGTCCGGGGACTCGGCCGGCGACGTAGTCGACGTCGCGAGGTACTTCATCGACCAGTTCCGCGAGAGCCCCGAGGCCCCCGAGCCGAACGCGGTCTGAGTCAGGTCCGGACCGAGCAGGCCCCGCCCGAGCGACACGTGATCGTCCCGCCCTCGAACCGCACCCGCACCCGCCCATCCTGGAGCTTCGTCTGCTGGGAGACCGGATACCCGAGCGACCCGCCGGGGCCTCCTCGGCGGAGGTAGACGGGGAGGATGGGCTTCCGTATCCAGGCCGCCACCGCCCCCTTCTGGAGGATCCGCCCGCGCTGGAAGCGCTGCCAGACCCCGCCCGCCAGTCCTCGCTGGGGACCGGTGGGCAGGCCGGGCCGGCACACGATCCGGTCGTACTCCCGCCGGATCGCGCCGGTCACGCTGCGGTCGGCGTTCACCCAGACGCGGGTGTCCTTCAGGCCCAGGGCCCCGCGGAGGCCCCAGCCGGAGGTCGTCGCCGAGAACGAGCCCCCGCCCGGGGCCCTGCCCTCCACCCGCACCTTCGCCAGCCGCCCCGAGACGCCCCGCCGCACGGCCTTGATCGCCCCCACCCGGGCCACCGACCATCCGAGGCCGGAGCGGAGCCGGGCGGCGACCTCCGAGGATGAGAGCGACACCTCCCACGTCCGGTTGGGGTTCGACGACGTGAAGTCACCCGGATCGCAGACGCCCTTGAGGTAGGGCTGCGCCGCCCCGCCCCAGACCGTCTCGACGTTCTCCGTGTACCCGCCGCTCGAGGAGGAGTACAGCGTCGCGATCGGCTCCCCGTGGTGGAGGACGACGCGGCGCGAGGTGTCCACCACCGAGCGGACCCAGCGGTCGCCGTCGGTGCCCACCTCCTTGTCCCACCCCACGTAGGCCTGGTCGCGCGTGTCGCCGAGGATGTGGCACGCGCACCCCGTCCGGCCTCCGGCCGCCCGCTGGTACGCGTAGGTGCGTGCGGCCATCGCCTGGGCCTTCAGCGCGGCCATGGGCCAGGACGAGGGGACCTCCCCCAGCCCGTATAGGTACTCCTCGGGGTCGAGCACGGCCACGAGGTGCGCGGTCCCCGATCCGGCCACCCGAAGCTCGAGCATCCCCCGGCCCGCCCGGTGCCCCCACTCGGGGACCCGGACGATCGAGCCGTCGGCCCGCAGCACCTGGAGATGTCGCGTGGAGCTGCCCCACAGCCGGTCGCCCACCAGCTCCCCGGTGGGCGTCTCGATCCGGAAGCGGCCGCCCACCACCTCGATCACCCTGGTCCTCCCCGACGCGAGGGTCTCGATGTGCGTCCCGTTCGAGAGGGCGAGGTCGAGGGGGCCCGACTGGGCGTTCACCGTGACGCGGCCTCGGTACTGGAGGAGCCCCACCCGGAGGGGGTCGCGGGGCGGATCGCGCCGCTGGACGCGTACCCCCGTGTAGTAGTGCTTCAGGATCCGCACCGGCGCCCAGCCCTCCTGGGCGAGCCCGAGCGCGCCGTACTGGCTCAGGCCGATGCCGTGCCCCCACCCGGATCCGTGGAACGTGAACCGATCGGCGGCGCGGGCGAAGGGCGCGAGCGGCGCGGCGATCAGCGCCGCCAGCAGGATCGAGGTGGGGAGGATGCGCCGCATGAGAGCCCCTAGGCCGGGGTCACCGTGCAGCCCGCGTCGGGCTCGCAGGAGATCGAGCCGCCCTCGAAGGTGGAGACGAGCGTCCCGTCCGTCTCGATCACGACGTCCGAGGTGGGGAACGCGAGGTCGGACTTGGGCCCGCCGTGGTTCCGGTACGCCTGGAGGACCTGCCCGTGGACCTCGAAGGCCCCTACGGCCTCGTGGTGGTAGACGTCGCCGCCGTCGAACCTCGCCCGGACGCCGCCGGCCTCGCCGCCGAACGCCCTCGGCCGCCCCAGGAAGCCGTTGTGCGCCTTCAGGTCCAGGTACTTCTGGAGAACCGGCCCGCGCACCCAGGTCACTCGCTTCTGGCCCGCGTGGTGATACATGCGGCCCTTGTCGAAGCGCTGCCATCGGCCGCCGGTGATCTTCTTCTGGTTGGACCTGGCGAGCCCGGGTCGGCACTCCAGCTCGTCGTACTTCACGCGGATCTGCCCGGTGACCTGCCGGTCCTGGTTCACCCAGAATCGGCTCTCCTTGAGCCCGAGACGCCCGCGCAGGTTCCACCCGCTCGTTGTCCAGGAGACCGTGGAGCCGCTGCCCCGCCGTCCCTTGATCGTGGCCGTCACGACCCGCCCGGAGACGCCGCGCTTCGTCACATTGAAGGCGGTGACGCGGACCATGCCGTTGGGCCGGCCCAGCTTCGACGCGAGCCCTCGAGCCGTGAAGCTCGTCGACCAGACACGGTTGGGGTTGGACGGGGTCCAGTCGCCCGGGTCGCAGACGCCCTTGAGGTAGGCGATCGCGCCGCCCCCCCACACGTTCTCCACGTTCTCGGTGTAGCCGCCGCTCGACGAGGAGTAGAGCCCCTGGATCACCGCGCCCCCGTGCACCGCCACCTGCCTGGCGGTGCCCTGGACGGCGTCCACCCAGCGGTTCCCCCCGGTTCCCGCCTCCTTGTCCCATCCGACGTAGGCCTGGTCTCGGGTGCTGGCGACGATGTCGCAGGCGCACCCCGAGCGGCCCGCCTTGACCACCACGTACGCGTAGGAGCGAGCCGCGATGACCTGCGCCTTGAGGGCGCGCATCGGCCAGGACGAGGGGACCTCCCCCAGGCCGTAGAGGTACTGCTCGGCGGGGACGACCGCGACGAGGTGCGCGCTCCCCCGCCCCACGATCTTGAGGCGGAGGAACCCCCGGCTCGCGGCGTGGCCCCACTCGGGGACGCGGACCACGCCCCCGTTCTTGGGCCGGACCTCCAGGGGGTTGTCGGCGGCGCCCCAGAGACGCTTCCCGACCACGCTGCCGTCGGGGCGCTTGATCTGGTACCGCTTGCTGTTCGTCACGATGAGCCGACGCGTGGCGCCCTTGCGGATCGTCTCGATCGCCCGCCCCTTCAGACGGAGGGCGACGGCCCCACGCTGCACGGTGACGGTGATCGTCTGCCTCCGCTGGAGCAGGCCGACCCGGAACCGTCCCTTCGGGGGGTCGCGGTGGGCCACGGTGGTGTTCGTGTAGTAGTGCTTCACGATGCGGGCGGGGCCCCAGCCCTCCTGCGCGAGGCCGAGGGTGCCGTACTGACTCAGGCCGATGCCGTGGCCCCAGCCGGAGCCGTTGAAGCGGTAGCTGCCCGCCGCCCCCGCCGGGGTCGCGAGCAGGCTCGCCGCAACCGCCGCGACGAGCGCGGCACGGAGCACGATGACGATCTTGGGGTCCCCGGTCATGGTGTCGGTTAGCGGGCCTCGTAGGTCACATCGTCGATACGGGCCCCCCGATTTAGCCCCATCTCGGGGCGGATGTCTAGGAGATCGAGCGACCCGGCTCCACGCGCTCGCCTCGAACGGCGGCCCCCGGCGCCACCCGGGCGCCCTCGCCGAGCACGGTGTCCTCGACCACGGCGCCCGCTCCGACCTCGCTCCTCGGCCCCAGGATGCTGTCCGTGACCTCGGCGTCCTCGGCCACGAGGGCCTCCTCGTGGAGCACGCTGCGCGCGAGGCTCGCCCCCTCCCCGACGCGGGCCCTCCGTCCGACCACCACGGTCTCCTCGACCATCGCCCCCGCCTCGACCACGGCGCCCGGGCCCATATGGGGCCGGTCGGTGGAGACGCCCGAGACGCGGCCGGCGAGCGCATCGCGGTGGGCCGCGAGGTACGACTCCGGGGTCCCGAGGTCGCGCCAGTACGCGTCGGAGACGAATGCGTACAGGGGCTCGCCGCGCGCGATCAGGTTCGGGAAGGTCTCGCGCTCGATCGAGATCTCCACGCCCTCAGGCACACCGTCGAGCGCGCGAGGCTCGAGGACGTAGGTTCCGGCGTTCACGTTCCCGGGGACCGCCTCGCTCGGCTTCTCGCGGAAGGCCAGGACCCGGCCGTCGGCGTCGGCGTCCACGAGGCCGTAGGGGCGCGCATCCTCAACCGGGGTCAGCGCGATCGTGGCGGTCGCTCCTCGCTCGCGGTGGAAGGCGACGAGAGCCGTGACGTCCAGGTCGGTGAGGATGTCGCCGTTGCAGACCACGAAAGTGTCGTCGAGGTGGTCGCGGGCCGAGGCGATCGCCCCGCAGGTCCCGAGCGGGATCTCCTCGGTGATCCATGTGATCAGGGGCGAGCCGCCCCGCTCCTTCAGGAACGCCCGGAACTCCTCCTCGAGGTAGGGGGAGGAGAGCACGATCTCCTCGATCCCGTGCCGCGAGAGCAGGTCGAGCGGGTGGTGCAGGAAGGGGCGGTCCATGAAGGGGATCAGGGGCTTGGGGCGCGTCTCGGTGAGGGGTCGCAGGCGCGTCCCCTCACCGCCGACCAGGACGACGGCCTTCACCGCGGTCGTCTCCGAGGGCCGGCGACCCGGTCCTCGGGGCTCCGCCGCGCGACGAGCGCGGCGCGCGCCCACAACGCCGCGCGCGCCAGCGGCCGGAGCGCCACCCCGGGCCCCGTCGCGACGTGCTTCGAGAAGTACCGGTAGATGCTCCGCGAGTGCTCGTAGGCCATGCGGCGTGGGTGCGACCTCGCGGAGACCCCCACCTCGTGGATCACCTCGAGCTCGGGGGTGAAGAGGATCGTCCACCCTCGCCCCCGGAGGCGCGTGCACAGGTCCACGTCCTCCACGTACATGAAGTAGCCCTCGTCGAACCCGCGGACCTCGTCGACGGCGGCGCGCCGGAGCAGCATCGCCGACCCCGAGACCCACTCCACCTCGCGCTCGGAGGAGCGGTCCCACTCGGCCATCGTGTACGAGCGCGACCACCGGTTGTCCGGGGCGACCCGCCCGAGGAACGCGTGCGCCAGGCCCTCACCCATCCCCGGGACCCTTCGCGCCGAGGGCTGCAGCGAGCCGTCCGGGTTCCGCACGAGACAGCCGAGCGCGCCCGCCCGGGGACGCTCCTTCGCCACCTTCACGAAGGCCTCCAGGCCGCCGCCGGTGATCTCGGCGTCGGGGTTGAGGAGGAGGACGAACGGCGCGTCGGTCTCGCGGATGCCGCGGTTGGCCGCCACCGCGAACCCGCGGTTCACGGGGTTGTCGATCACGCGGATCGCGGGATGGGCGACCTTCGTGGCCTCGGCGCTGCCGTCCCGCGAGGCGTTGTCGACCACGACGACGTCGAGGTCCAGGTCGCCCGCGCCCGCGTACAGCGACGCGACGCACAGCCGCAGGTGGTCGCCGGCGTTGTAGTTGACGATGACGACCCCCAGGTCGGCGCTCACGGGGGGGCCGTCCGGGAGATCAGGATGAGGCCTCCTATGATGAGGAAGACCCCAGCCCACCGCAGCGGGGTCACCGGCTCGCCCAGCACCACGCGGTCGAAGATCAGGATCAGGACGTAGGTGAGCCCGGCGAACGGGTAGGCGAACGAGAGCGAGGTCCGCGAGAGGACCACCAGCCACATCATGGCCGACAGGCCGAACAGCGCGAAGCCCCCGAGCACCGCCGGCTGACGGAAGACGCGCAGTGCGGTGGCCACCGGTGACCCGAGGTCGCGGCTCCCGATCGCCCCAACCTGGTTCATCCCGTACTTCAGGGTGAGCTGCGCGACGGCGGCGAGCACCACCGAGCCGATGATCAGTCCCAGGAGCATCCGCGTCCTCCTCTTCTCCCCCGGCGGAGGGGGAGGCTCGTAATACATGTCCAAGGGGTCGGTGTGCCGATGCGGCGTCCCGCTCACAGCTCCTCGACCTCGCTCTCGTGCGGCACCCAGACGCTCCCTTCCCGTGGAGGGTCACGCCAGATCTCGAAGGCGCCCTGCTGGTCGTACCAGTCGTAGACCGCCGCCAGGTCCGGGCTGTGCACGCCCACCGCGAGGCGGTAGCCTCCCGAGGTGAACGGGATCGTGCTGATCCGGAACGAGACCCGTCGCTTCCCTTCCACCGTACCCAGCGGCATCTGCGTCCAGTCGGTCCCCGTCTTGAACATCAGCCGGTCGGAGCCGTCGTAGATCGCCATCGAGACCACGGGGTCCCGTACGGGCAGCTTCGCCTCGATGTCGACCTGGACGGTGAGGGGATC
>DATKBL010000071.1:0-5976 GCA_035513995.1 Actinomycetota bacterium | reverse complement strand
AGCTGCCCCAGGAGCTCCGAGCGCGTGTTCAGCATCCGGTCCTCGGTGGGAAGCACGAGGGTGTAGCCGCCGGCGCGCCCACGCGGGATCACCGTGACCTTGTGGACCGGGTCCACGTCGGGATGCGCGAACCCGACCAGCGCGTGCCCCGCCTCGTGGTAGGCGATGACCCGCTTCTCCTTGTCGGAGATCAGCCGGGTCTTCTTCTCCGGGCCCATCAGCACCCGGTCGATCGCTTCCTCAAGCTCGGACTTGGTGATCTCCTTCTTGCCGCGGCGCGCGCCGAGGAGCGCGGCCTCGTTCATCAGGTTGGCGAGGTCGGCGCCGGTGAACCCCGGCGTCTGCTTGGCGATGTCGTCGAGGCTGACCTCCTTCGCCAGCGGCTTCCCCCGGGAGTGCACGTCGAGGATGCCCTTCCGCCCGTTGAGATCGGGGAAGTCCACGACGATCTGGCGGTCGAAGCGGCCCGGCCGCAGCAGCGCGGGGTCGAGGATGTCGGGGCGGTTCGTCCCGGCCATCAGGATCACCCCGGTCTGCGCGTCGAAGCCGTCCATCTCGACGAGGAGCTGGTTCAGGGTCTGCTCGCGCTCGTCGTGCCCGCCCCCCAGGCCGGCCCCGCGGTGACGGCCCACCGCGTCGATCTCGTCGATGAACACGATCGCCGGCGCGCTCTCCTTCGCCTGCTGGAAGAGGTCGCGCACCCGCGCGGCGCCGACGCCCACGAACATCTCGACGAAGTCCGAGCCCGAGATGGAGAAGAACGGCACACCCGCCTCGCCGGCCACCGCCCTGGCCAGCAGCGTCTTGCCGGTCCCCGGCGGCCCGAACAGCAGGACACCCTTGGGGATCTTCGCCCCCATCGCCTCGAACTTCTTCGGGTTCTCCAGGAACTCCTTGACCTCGTGCAGCTCCTCGATCGCCTCCTCGACACCGGCCACGTCCTCGAAGGTCGTCTTGGGCATGTCCTTGGTGACCTGCCGGGCCTTCGCCCTCCCGAACGACATCACGCGTGAGCCCCCGCCGCCTCCGCTCTGCTGCATGAAGATCCAGACGATGAGTCCGAAGATCAGGAGCAGGGGCAGGAAGTTGAGGATCCGGAGGAGGACGGGATCGGGCTGGGGGTTGGCGGAGACCTCCACGCCGCTCTGCATCAGCTCCTCGACCAGGTCGTCCTGGTACTCGGCCGGGTAGGTGGCAGTGTAGCGATCGCCGCTCGCGAGCTCGCCCTCGACGCGCTGGTCGCGCTCCATGAACTCGGCCGACACCACCGCGCCCTCGGCGGCGATCTGCTCGAGCTCGGTGAACGACAGCTCGACGGCCTCGGGCCCGCGGTCGCCCATCCAGAGAAAGAGCCACAGCGCGCCGAGCACGAGCAGGAGGTAAAGGAACGGGCCGCGGAGTGGCCGACGGGGCTTCATCTCGATCGGGGGTCTCCTTGGTTCCATCAGTCGGTGCGGCAGGCGGTTCGGCGATGGTAGCACAGGCCCTCAGGAACAGAGCCCCCCCACCCCGCTGGACGCGCAGGCCCTCACAGGGTACAAATCGCCCATGCGCCTGCTCCGGATCCGGGATCTCCGGATCGTCGTGCTCGCCTACGGTTTGTCGTCGTTCGGCGATTACCTGGCGCTCATCGCGCTGACGCTGCGCATCAAGGACCTCACCGAGTCGGGGCTGGCGGTGTCGGGCCTGCTGGTGGCCGGCCTTCTCCCGCTCGTCCTCCTCGGGCCGCTGGCAGGGCACATCGTGGATCGGCTCGAGCCGGTGCGGGTGCTGACCTACGGGGCCCTGGCCCAGGCCGGGCTGGCGTTCGCGCTCGTGTTCGCCGAGCCCACCTGGCTGATCATCGCGCTGTTCTTCCTGCTCAGCACGGGGTTCGCGCTGAGCCAACCGGGGATCTTCGCCATGACCCCTTGGATCGTGGGGGAGGAGGGCACGACCGAGGCCAACGCCTACCTGGAGGTCTCGCGGTGGACCGGGGCCACCCTCGGCCCCATCGCGGCGGGGGTCATCGCGCACACCTGGGGCTCAGACGCCGCGCTGTTCCTCAACGCAGTGACCTTCCTCGCGGTCGGCCTGGCGATGCCGCTCCTTCGGGTTCGCAGAGCGGAGGCGGCGCCCCCCACGACCCCCCAGCGGGCCCGCGACGGCATGGTGTTCGTCGGCCGCGATCCGATCCTCCGCGTCGTGGTGGTGGCGATCACGCTGATGGTCGTCTTCTCGGCGATCGACAACGTCGCGGAGGTCTTCTTCGCCAAGGACGTGCTCGGGGCGGGCGACCTCGGGTACAGCGGCCTGGTGACGGCATGGACCTTGGGGATGGTGATCGGAGCGACCGGCATCGGGCGCCGGCTCCGGACGGCGGTGCTCGCGTCGGCGGTGGTGGTGGCGGCGATCGTCGGAGGCGGCGCGATCGCCCTGGCTGCCGGCTTCCCGCTGCTCCCGCTGGCCCTGGCCGCGTTCGTGATCGGCGGAACGGCCAACGGCGTGGAGCTGGTGGGGCTCCGAAGCCTGATCCACGCGCGGGTGCCGGACCACCTTCGCGGCCGGGCCTTCTCCGCCTACTACGCGGCGGTGAACGCGGCGCAGATCACGGCGCTCGGCCTAGGAGGTGTGCTCGTCGGAGCGATCGGCCCGCGCGCCTCACTGCTGGTGGGAGGCCTGGGGACCCTGCTGGTCGGGGGGCTGGGATTCATCCTGCTGCTGCGGGCCAAGGCCGCGATCGGGCGGGCGGGCGACTACTCCACCAGCGTCTCGTAGACCTGCGGCCTCAGGGTCCCGACGAAGGGCAGGTTGCGATACCGCTCCGCGTAGTCGAGGCCGTACCCCACCACGAACTCCGGCGGGATCTCGAAGCCAGGGTACTTGATGGTCACGGGAACCTGGTTCGCCTCGGTCTTCATCAGGAGCGCGACGACCTCGAGGCTGGCCGGCTTCCTCGCCTCCAGGTTGCGGAGGAGGTACTGGAGCGTCAGCCCGGAGTCGACGATGTCCTCGACCACGAGGACGTCGCGCCCCTCGATCTCGTGGTCGAGGTCCTTCAGGATGCGCACCACGCCCGAGGTCTTGGTCGCGGCGCCGTAGGACGAGATGGCCATGAAGTCGAACTGGATCGGCAGTCGGATGTGGCGCGAGAGGTCGGCCATCATCACGAACGCGCCCTTCAGCACCCCCACGAGGACGAGGTCGCGCCCTCGGTAGTCCTCGGTGATGCGGTCCCCGAGCTCCTCCAGCTTGGACTGGATCTCCTCGTCGGTGATGAGGACCCGCTCGATGTCCTGCTCGTACTCCGCCACGTGGTTCGTCAGTGTAGCCGCCCGAACGCTACCTTCCCCCTTCACGTCCCCTCCCCCTCCGGCGTGAGGCGAACATACTCCCTGTCGCGTCGCGCCTTCAAGGGCCCGGGGAGGTCGGCCGCGCGTCCGGGGCGTCCGCTCGCCAGGTCGAGGAGAGCCTCGACGTGGGCGGCCTCGACGTCCGCGTTCCACGAGCCGGCCATCACCGCGGCGACCCGGAGCGCGTCGCGCGCCACGCGGGAGGCCACCGGCGGCACCAGCGCTCCGAGGCGCGCGACGCGCAGCCGCACCTCTCCCTCGTCGACCTCGACCACCTCCCGCGCGGCGGCGGAGGCCAGCGCGTCGAGGTACGCGGCGTCCTCGCGCACCCGGCCGGCCACCCGCGCCAGCGTCGCCCGGAGGTTGCGGTCGAGCTCCCGTTCCAGCCGCGGCAGGACCCGGAGTCGGATCCGGTTCCGCAGGAAGCGCAGGTCGAGGTTCGTCGGGTCCTCGCGCGGGCGGAGCCGCAGCGACCTGCAGAACCCCTCGACCTCCTCCCGGGTGACGTCCAGGAGCGGCCGGACGACGGTCAGGCCGAGCGGAGGCACGGTGGCCACAGGCGCGATCCCGGCCACCGCCTCGAGACCGCCCCCCCGGAACAGCCCGAGCAGGACGGTCTCGGCCTGGTCGTCCTGCGTGTGGGCGACCGCGGCGCGCTCGATACCCCGCTCGGTCGCCACCTGGGTGAGGGCCGCGTAGCGCGCGAGCCGGGCCCAGGCCTCCGGCGACTCGCCGCGCGCCGGCGCGTCCTCGGCGGCACGCAGGTGGAACGGCAGCCCCAGCCGCTGGGCTTGGCGCAGAACGTACGTCCCGTGCGCACCCGAGCTCTCGTGGAGCCGGTGATCGAAGTGGAAGATCTCCAGACGGAGCCGCAGGAGACGCCGGAGACGGTGGAGCGCGTGGAGCAGGCAGATCGAGTCTGGGCCGCCCGAGCACGAGACGAGCACCGTCCGTCCGGGCGGGAACATCTCGTGGCGCCGGGCCGTCCGCGTCGCCCGCTCCAGCACCCGCGCGACGGCGGGCGGGCGGGCGGGCATCTCAGACGACCCGGCGGACCCAGGCCTCGGGGTCGGACACCTCCTCGAGCGTGGGGAGGTGCTCGGCCCGCTCCCACACCCGGTTGAACGCGTCCGTCCCGGCTCGGCTCACGACCTCTGCGATGAACCGCTCGCCATCACCGTACTGCCGGACCTTCGCGTCGAGGCCGATCGCTTTCTGGAACGCCCGTCCGGGCCCGGCGGCGCGCCGCCGCTCCCGCAGCACCCGCTCGAACCGCGGCGCCCCCTTGATCCGGCCCTCCGACAGCACGTGCATCACGTGGTTGCCGTGCCCCTCGAGGAGCGACATCAGCGCCTGCATCCTCCGGAAGGTGTCGCGCTGCTCGGGGGTCATCAGGAGGAAGAGGAGGCCAACGCCACGCCAGGCCGAGCTCCGGGCGGCCTCCTCGCGGGCGCGCCGGAACGCCTCCACCAGGCGGCGCGGGTCGAGCTCCAACGAGTCGACGTACTCGTCCACGAGCCCTCGAAGATACCCACGCAGCCACGGCACGCCGTCGAACTGGAATCGGTGGGCCACCTCGTGGAGCGAGAGCCATAGGCGGAACTCCTCCCGGTCGAGGCGGTGCCGACGCTCGACCGTGACGACGTTCGGCCCCAGGAAGTAGAGGAGGTCGCGGTCGTCGGGGGGCAGGAACAGATCGTACTGGCCGAGCACCCTCCGGCTGAGGTAGCCGAGGAGCCCTCCGACCTGCGCGGCGAGGAACTTGCGGCGGACGGCGGCCAGCGGCCCGTCCCCGCCGCTGGTGAGGCGGTGGGCCACCGGCTCGAGCAGCGTCTCGAACCCGCGGACGTTCTGCGAGACCCACTCATCCCGTGTCATCACCCAGGGCCTCGTGGGCGGGCCCTCGATGGAGAGGCCGGTCTGCTCGGCGACGAGCGCGTCGGCCTCGGAGACGGCGTCGGCGAAGTCCTCGCTCAGGCGGGCTCGGTCGGCGGGCGCGATGATCGGTCCCTCACCCGAGAAGGTGGCGCCGATCCGGCGAGCGGTACCCCAGTCGGCCAGCTTGGCCGCGGCCCCGGCCACGCCTCAGCCCGACTGACGGGCGCGGTGGGCGGCGGCCTTGGCCCGTCCCTCGGCCACCTTCGGGGAGACGCCCTTGTCGAGCTGCTCCTTGAGCACGCGCTCGTACACGTCGTCGCCGGAGCCAGCCTCCTCCGCGGGCTTCTCTCCCTCGGCGGGGGCCTCCTCTTCCTCGGGCTCGGCAGCCTCGGGCCCGGGCTCGGGCTCGGGCTTCTCGGGCTCGGCCGCCTCGGGCTCGGGCTCGGGCTTCTCGGGCTCGGGCTTCTCGGGCTCGGGCTTCTCGGGGTCGGCAGCCTCGGGCTCGGGCTCGGGCTCGGGCTTCTCGGGCTCGGCAGCCTCGGGCTCGGGCCCGGGCTCGGGCGGCTGAGCCGGGGCGGGTACGGGCTGAGCCGGGGCGGGTACGGGCTGAGCCGGGGCGGGTGCGGGCTGAGCCGCGGCCGGAGCCGGGTAGGCGGGCGCGTTGACGCCGGCGTACGCGCGGGGACGCGGGGGGATCTTCGGGGCCTCCTCCCTCGCGTAGAAGCGCGAGGAGACGCGGACGTACAGCAGGCCGATCAAGAGAGCC
>DATKBL010000070.1:0-5978 GCA_035513995.1 Actinomycetota bacterium | reverse complement strand
CGCGCGCTCCGGGTAGCATCGATCCCGTGGCAGGGCACCGGCTCGCCGACGTCGTGGGGGCGCTCGTCGCGCCGAGGCCCGAGCCCGGCGTCCTGCCCCTGGTCGATGTCGACGCACAGCTCGAGCCGGGCGAGGCGACCGTGCCCTCCCTGAACGCGGCGTTCCTCATCGCCCTCGCCGGCCCGGCACATCCTCGATCGCGGAAGGCCGCCGACCTCCTCGAGCGGGCGGCCGGGTCGGACGACCCGGTGGCGGCGTTCTACCTGGACGGCCTTCGGCGGATCGACCAGGAGACCCGCCACCTCGCGGAGCGCGAGCCGGAGCTCGTCGAGCGGATCGACGCCCTGGCCGAGCACCTCACGCGCGATGAGGCCGGGCGCTCGGTGGACGAGCTCGCGGAGCGGACGTGGTCGGTGTTCTTCCCCGAGGGGGTCGGGATCAGAGGGCGCGAGGAGGAGCGAGCCGCGGAGCTGCGCGCCCGCCGCACGATCGAGATCACCGGGACGAACCCCGAGCCGCTGACCGACCCGGCCGGCCAGGTGCTGTTCACGGTGAACCTCCTGCTGACCGGGCCTCCCACGGGCGTCGAGGTCGACGGTCTCGATCTCCCCGACGAGGTGCGGCGGGGACTGGGAGAGCTCGGGCCGCAGGCGTTCTGGTACGACCATCCGATCCAGGTCGGCATCGACGCCGCCTCGAGCGAGCTCCGCTACGGGCTGAGCGCGATGGATCGGGGGATGGCGTTCGAGAAGGGCCGGGGGACCACCGAGGCCGGACGGCGACTGCGCGTCGCCCTCTCGGTCTCGACGACCCACGAGTCGCTGGAGGAGGTTGCCCACCCGTACCTCGCCGAGGAGGTGCGGAGGATGGGCGGGCTCGAGCACCTCGAGCTGTACGCGTTCGCGGAGGCCGACGCGGCCCGGCTGGTGGCGGAGGTGCTGGGTCCGGCCGCCGAGCGGTTCCTCGGTCGCGCCGACGCGCAGGAGCTCCTGGAAGTGCTCGGGGTCCGTGGCCCCTACGGGCGGCACCATAGCTTCGGGAAGGCGATCGCGGCGCTCTGGCACGTGCTGATCGAGCCCGAGGTGGTGGCGACGTTCAAGACCGACCTCGATCACAGCTGGCCGCAGGAGGAGCTCGTCGCCGAGACCGGGGCCTCGCTCCTGGAGCACTTCACCTATCCGCTCTGGGGCGGATCCGGGGTGGACGGGCACGGCCGGCGGCTCGAGCTCGGCGGCTTCGCGGCGGCGCTGGTGAACGAGGCCGACATCGAGGATGGGCTGTTCACGATCGACGTGCCGTTCCCCGACCGAGAACCGGAGGCGGACGAGCTCGTGTTCTTCAGCGCCCTCCCCCAGGCCCTCTCGACCCTGGGCGAGGCCTCGACGCGCTACGGCGCAGACGGCCCGGACGGCGTCACCACGGCGATCGAGAGGATCCACGTGCACGCGGGCACGGTCGGGATCCTCGTCGACAGCCTCCGGCGTCATCGCCCCTTCACGCCGTCGTTCATCGGTCGGGCCGAGGACCAGGCCTACATCCTGTCGATCTTCGGTGAGCCCGAGCCGCGGCTCGCCCACGTCCACCACCGCGAGCTGATCCAGCGCCACGACAAGAAGGCGTTCGCCGGCGCCGCGATCGAGGCGGCCCGGGTCGGCACCTGGGTCGGCGACTACGAGCGCCTGCTGCTCTTCTCCGAGCTGGCGGGGGCGCTTGCGGAGGACCGCGACGAGGTGAAGGCCGTGGCCGACCCGTTCACGGGAGGCTTCATCTCTCGGATCCCCGTGACCGTGGTGTTCCTGAGGCTGGCGCTGAGGGCGGCGGCGCTCGCCGCGAAGGGGGATGCGGGCGAGGCCGAGGAGCTCGTCGCGATGGCGGCCACGCGGCTGAGCACGACGTTGGCCTTCACCCAGGGTCACCCGAGCGAGCTGGCGGAGCGCCTCCGGGCCGAACGCGAGGGGTGGGACCTCTTCTACGAGACGCTGGACGAGCTCGAGCGACGCCTGGCCGAAGGCGACGAGGAGGCCGTGGAGCTCGCCGACCGCGCACGCCGCATCGTCGCGGCGTGCGCGGTCGAGTGACCCTCCTCCGGCTCCTGATGATGCAACGTGCCTACCGGCAGGGCTTCGCCGAGAACCCCTGATGCCCGCGTCCCTGCTGGCATCGCTGCGTCCGACGGGCGGACTCCAGCTTCCAGCGCGCGCCGATCCGACGGAACTCGAGGGTGTAGCGCACCGCTCGAACCGAGTCGTCGGGTAGTCCGTCCTCAGTGAGAACGACCCGGACCCCGTCGGGGCTCTCCACCCGGTTGGCCTGCGCGCCGATCCTCGTCGTCTTGGCACCGGGATCCTTCAGCCGCACGAACCTGATCGTCGCGCGGACGGGGGAGCGGCGGAGCTTCGGCTGCTCCTTCAAGAACTCGTTGAAACCGTCAACGGCGATGTTCCCGGAGTCGTCGGAGGCCGGTGGCCCGTTCCAGTCCTGCGGCATGTCGCTCGCCTCCCCGGGTCTGCGGGCACGACCCATGGATTTCCCGGACCTGGTCGAGTATCGCCGCTCACCCGAGGGCGTCAATGGGCCCTTTGGGGGATGCGCGCCCCGGGGGCGACTAGATCTCGCAGGCGATCTCGTTCTCCGCGTCGCAGTCGTCGGTCCCCGGACCGCCGTTGGCGAGATCGTTGTCCCCGTTCTGCCCGGTGATGAAGTCGTCGCCCCCCTCGCCGTAGAGGTGGTCGTTGCCGTCCCCTCCGAAAAGGTCGTCGTTCCCGGGGCCCCCCTTGAAGAGGTTGATCTCGGCCGAGCCGACGAGTCCGTCGTCGCCGTCGCCCCCGATCGCGTTCTCGATGTCGGGCATCACGTTGTCGCCCTCGCCGGTGATGCTCCCGTCGTTGGCGACGCCGTCGAGGACGATGTCCACCTTGTCCTGCCGCCCGGCGTAGCTGACCGTGTCGCGGTCGGGGCCGCCGCGCATCTCGTCGGCCCCACCCCCGCCCATGAAGCGGTCCCGGCCCTTGCCGCCGATCAGCAGATCGTCTCCGGCTCCCCCGCATATGCGGTGGTTGCCTCCGAGGCCCTTGATGACGTCGTTCCCGCCCCGCCCCACGATGACGTCGTTGCCCTTCGTGCCCTTGAGGGTCTCCCCTTTGTTCGTGCCAACGATCGTGGCCCGCTTGCCCAGGCACTTCGGCGCCGCCTGGGCGGCCGGAGCCATCAGCGAGGTCAGGACGGCCATCGCCGCGGTCGTCATCAGAGCTCGTCGCATTCGTTGGCTCCCTTCCTCACGTCAAGCGACCTGGCGGCCAACGGCCGGTCAGCCTGCCAAGCTGGACTCAACCGGCGTCGGTGCAACCCCCCCTCGAGGGTCGCGGACGCTAGCCTGGAAGCATGTGGGGCGTCACTCGCGAGAACCTCCGCCACCTGGGGCGGGTCGTGCGTCCGGGACGCCGTCCGGTGCCGGCGGTCTACGAGAGCATCGGCGCCGATTCCTTCCTCGCGCTCGCGCCCGGATGGCTGAACCTCGGATGGTGGGAGGGGGAGGGGACCGAGGAGGAGGCGCCCCGGGCACCCGAACGCTTGGTCGAGATGCTGGCGGAGCCGCTCCCGAAGGGCGGGGCGATCCTCGACGTGGCGAACGGCCTCGGCGTGCAGGACCCGGTCATCGCGGGGGTCGTGGAGCCGCGGTTCCTGGCCGCGGTGAACATCACGGAGTTCCAGCTCAGGGCGGGCCGTGAGCGGCTGGCGGCCGCCCGAGCGAGGCCGGTGCTGGCCGACGCGGTGCGCCTGCCCTTTGCCACCGGGGTCTTCGACGGGCTGATCTCCGTCGAGGCCGCCTTCCACTTCCCCTCTCGTGCTGACTTCTTCTCGGAGGCGATGCGGGTGCTGCGGCCCGGCGGGGTCCTCTCGATGTCGGACGTGACCGTGGAGCGCCGACCGAGGAGGCTCGGGGATGCCGTGGCCGGGCTGACCCAGCTCCGGGTATGGGGGATACGCGCTCGTCAGCTCGCGAGCGCCGGCGAGGTGGCGGCGCTGGCGGAGGCGGCGGGGCTGATCGACGTCCGGGTCGAGCTGTGTGCCGCCCGGACGATCGATCCCGCCCTCCGGATGATGCGCGGCCGGGTGGCCGATCCGCGGGGACGCCCCCGCGTGCAGCTGTGGGCGGCGCGGATCGGCCTCCGCCAGGTCGAGCGCCTCCGGGCGGGCGGGTACATCCAGTACGCGCTGCTCACCGCCCGCGTCCCCGCCTGACCGGGGGTCGGAAGGAAGTCCCACGCGCCGCCGAAAGACCCATTGCGCATCCGCGGCAAGAGGCGTAGCATCCATCCGCCCGCCAGGCCGGATCTTCGGGGACGGGGGCAACGACAACATCGACGGCGGCGACGGCGACGACAACGCCTCCGACTGCGAAACCGAGGTCTCGATCCCCGCCTATTGCGTTTCGCGGGTGATGTCGCGTAGGCTCGCGGAGTCGTGTCCCCCGCCCACGAACAGAAGCGGCCCGCCTCGATCGCGGTGACGCTGTCCCTCCTGGCCCTGCTCTTCGCGGCCGTCCCGGCGCGAGCGGCCTCCACCACCCTCGTGATCAACGAGATCGACTACGACCAGCCAAGCACCGACACCGCCGAGTTCCTGGAGATCAAGAACGTCTCGGCCTCGGGGATCGACCTCGACCCCTACAGCGTGGTGCTGGTCAACGGGGCCGGAGGCGGGGCGGCCCTCTACGGGACGATCGACCTGCCGGCGGTGATGCTCGGGGCCCAGGACTACTTCGTGGTGTGCGCGAACGCGGCCACGGTCCCGAGCTGTGACCTCGACGTGACCCCGGACACGAATCTGATCCAGAACGGCGCTCCCGACGCGGTGGCGATCCGTCTGGGCGACGAGCTCGTGGACACCGTCTCCTACGAGGGGAACACCGGCGCCCCCTATACAGAGGGATCGGGGACGGGGCTGGAGGACAACCCGGCCCTCGCCGATCACGGCATCTCCCGCTGCGCCGACGGCACCGATACCGATCGGAACAACGAGGATCTCCGGTTCACGGTGATCACTCCGGGCGAGGCCAACGACTGTCCCGGGTTCCCGCCGCCCTTCGGGGTGTGCGGCGGGCCGGCCACGATGATCCACGAGGTGCAGGGGTCCGGCGCGGCGAGCCCGCTGGTCGGCCAGCAGCACGTGGTCGAGGGCGTCGTGGTCGGCGACTTCCAGGGGACGGGCCAGCTCGGGGGGTACTTCCTCCAGGAGGAGGACGGCCAGGTCGACGGCGACCCGACGACGTCCGAGGGCGTCTTCGTCTTCCACACCGGCGTCGACGTCGCCATGGGCGACGTGGTCCGCGTCCAGGGCACGGTCACGGAGTTCTTCGGCCTGACCCAGATCGGGAACGTCACCGAGGCGGAGATATGCTCGACCGGCGCCGCCGTCACGCCCGCGACCGTGACGCTGCCGGTCGCCTCCCTGGACGTGTGGGAGACGGTGGAGGGCATGTCCATCGGGATCCCCCACACCCTGTACGTGTCGGGCAACTTCACGCAGGGTCGCTTCGGGGAGGTGGACCTCTCGGTCGGCGGGCCGCTCGACAACCCGACCAACGTCGTCGCTCCCGGCGCCCCCGCGATCACGCTTCAGGAGCTGAACAACCGGAGCCGGATCCAGCTCGACGACGGGAGCAACGTCCAGAACCCGCTTCCCCTGCCGCCGTACCTGGGACCCGACGGGACCCTCCGGACCGGCGACACGATCCCGTCGCTGTCGGGTGCGCTGGGGTTCGCGTTCGGCGTCTACGAGGTGCACCCGACCGGCCCGGTGGAGTTCGCGCGGGAGAACGACCGCCCGGAGAGCCCGCCCGACGTCGGTGGGTCGACGACCGTCGCCGCGTTCAACGTCCTGAACTACTTCACGACGCTCGACGGGTCGGGCCCGATCTGCGGCCCGCTCCAGAACCAGGACTGCCGCGGGGCCGACAACGCCTTCGAGCTCGAGCG
>DATKBL010000069.1:0-3145 GCA_035513995.1 Actinomycetota bacterium | reverse complement strand
CCGATCAGGCCTCCCGCCGTGGCGTCCATCAGCGGGCCCGCGGGAGGGGCCAGCCCACGGTTCGACGCACGCAGCAGGATCAGGAACGCCGTGTACATCAGCCCGGTCAGCACCCCCCAGAAGACGCCCATCAGCGGGTCGCTCCCGAACGCGTCGTCCCTGCCCAGCCCCGAGATCAGCAGCACGCCGGCGAAGACGGTCGGGACGAGGACCAACGCGAGCCGCGTGGGGCGCTCGCGCAGGAACAGCCACGCGAACACGCCCACGAACACGACCTGGGTGTTCCCGATCACGGTGGCCAGCCCGGCCCCGATGTCCTCGATCGCGCGATGCCAGAAGGCGAAGTCGAGGGCGAGGAAGAGGCCGGCCGCGAACGCCATGAGGCGTTCGCGGCCGGTGCGGCGGTCCCGGTCCCGGGTCACGAGCCAGACGAGGACGAGCGCCGGCACCGCGTACGCCGCGCGGAAAAACGCGGCCGTATCGGGCGAGACGTCCGCCAGGCGCACGAAGATGGCCGAGAACGAGATGCTGACGATGCCGATCAGCGCGAGCAGGTGGGTCACGCGCGGGCCTCGCGGAACCGCCTGAGGAGATCCTCCTCGGGGAGGTCCTCGAGCCGCACCCCCTCCTCGCGGGCTCGCTCGGCCATCGTCTCGAAACGGTCGACGAACTTGCGGATCGTCGAGCGGAGCGCGCTCTCGGCGTCCACCCCGAGCTTCCGGGCCAGGGCGGTCACGGCGAAGAGCACGTCGCCCACCTCCTCCTCAAGGGCGTCCTTCGCCTCCCCCTCGACGTCCTCGCCCGCGCGCCCTGCGGCGGCCTCCTCGAGCTCGGCCAGCTCCTCGCGGACCTTCTCCACCGCCCCGGCCAGCGCCGCCCAGTCGAACCCCCGGCCCGAGGCCCGCCGCTGGACCTTCTGCGCGGCGATCAGGGCGGGGAGGGCCTTGGGCACGCCCTCGTCCACCGCGCGGTCGCCCTTCTCCTCGGCCTTGATCCGCTCCCAGTTCGCGTAGACGGCCTCGGGGGTGTCGGCGTCCACGTCGGCGAAGACGTGGGGATGGCGGCGGATCAGCTTCTCCACGGTGACCTCCGCCACGTCGTCGATGTCGAAGGCCCCGTCGTCGGCGGCCATCTGTGCGTGGAAGATCGCCTGGAGGAGGACGTCGCCCAGCTCGTCCTTGAGCTCGTCGGGGGTGCCCTCCTCGATGGCCTCGATCAGCTCGTAGGCCTCGTCGAGGAGATGGCGGCGCAGCGACATGTGGGTCTGGGCGCGGTCCCAGGGGCAGCCGTCGTCGGCCCGGAGGCGAGCGACGACGCGGACGAGGTCGAGGAGTCGCCCTCCCCCCCGGCTCGTCGAGAGGGGGCCGGTCGGTACGTGGTCGAGCGGATCGGGGGTGCCGTGGACCTCGGTCACGGCGCCTATCCTACGCGGCGCTACGGGGTGACCTGCGGCCCGGGAAGCGGCGTGGTGGCGTTGCGGGCGACCACCTCTCCGGTCTCCTGGTCGAACGTCCCGTACCTGGGGTTGACCCGGACGGTGAGCGACCGCAGCCGCTCCAGCATCCAGCCGCGGAAGGCCTCCGGGGCGAGCTCCTCGAGGAGCCGGTCTCGGGCCTCCTCGAACGAGATCGTCTCGCGGCTGTGGATCAGGATGATGTGGAACCCGAACTCGCTCTGGACGGGCCCCCCGATCTCGCCCTGGGGGATCTCCAGCGCCGCGTTGGCGAAGGCATCTACGTACTCGCTCACGGGGCGCGCGCCCAGATCGCCCCCGTTCTGGGCCGACCCTTGGTCCTCGGAGGAACTCCGGGCGAGCTGAGCGAAGTTCCGAGGGGTCGCCTGCTCGGCGATGCGGTCGG
The DNA here is from genome assembly GCA_035513995.1 of Actinomycetota bacterium. Classification (GTDB taxonomy): domain Bacteria; phylum Actinomycetota; class UBA4738; order UBA4738; family CALAEC01; genus DASUTW01. Next base: position 1,286 of record DATKBL010000069.1, on the reverse strand, counting down.
CCTCGCCCGCACTTCCCACCAGGATGTGCGAAGCGTGGACCTCGGTGAACTCGCGGGCCCGCTCCTCGTAGGTCGCCCGGAGCTGATCCTCGGGTACCTCCTCCTCGACCACGGCCTGCGCCACCTGGGCCCGCACGGCCTGGGCCCGGATCAGACCGCGGACGTCCTCGATGGTCGCGCCCGACTCGGCGAGCTGCTCGTCGAGCGCCTCCTGCCCGCCGATCTGCTCGACCTGCTGCTCGAGGATCGCGTCCACTTCCTCCCGCTCGACCTCGATGCCCTCGTCGGCCGCCTTCTCGTCGATCACCTCCTGCTGGATGAGGAAGGTGAGCACCTGACGGATCAGGGTCTGCCGCTGGACGTCCGGGTCGGCCATGGGGGTCTCTTCGGCGAAGCGCGGGTCGGCCAGGACGAAGTCGACCAGCCGAACGAAGTCCTCGTTCTCGATCCTGTTCGAGCCGACCACGGCCGCCGCCGGCTCGAAGCTCGCGCACGCCGGGAGGGCGAGCGCGGCCGCGGCGAGGAGGCTCAGGAGGCGCAGGCGCACGGGGCGGATTCTATCCGGATGCCGCCGCCTCCGTCCGGGTGCCCGAGGCCTCGACGAGGCGATCGCACAGCCAGCGGGCGAGCTCGGCGCCGGCCACCCCCGGCGGATCGAGGTTGAACGTGCTCGTGGCGGCGTGCCACGACGTCCGCTCGGGCAGCTCCTCGACGTCGGGGATGAACGGCCTCACCCGAACCTGGCCCCGGAACGTGGAGACCTCCTCGACGCCGTGCCGCTCGCAGGCGATGCGCAGGCGGGTGAGCTCGATGAGCGCCTCGCCCTCGGGAGGGAGCGGCCCGAAACGATCGTCCGTGGCCTCGCGGATCCGGTCCAGGTCGGCCTCGTCGCGCGCCCCGGCGACCTCGCGGTACAGGTCGAGCCGCAGCGACTCCTGGCCCAGGTAGTCGACCGGGAGGAACGCCTTCACCGGCAGCTCGATCCGGACGGGGGCCTCTTCCGGGACCGGCTCGCCCTGGAGCTCGGCCACCGCCTCCTGGAGGAGCCTCGCGTACGTGTCGAAGCCCACCGCGGCGATGTGGCCCGACTGCTCGGCGCCGAGCAGGTTGCCGGCGCCCCGGATCTCGAGGTCGCGCATGGCGATCTGGAACCCGGAGCCCAGGGCGGTGTGGCGGCCGATCGCGGCCAGCCGCGCGTGCGCCTCCTCGGTCAGCGAGCGCTGGGGCGGGAAGAGGAGGTAGGCGAAGGCGCGCTCGGCCGAGCGCCCCACGCGGCCCCGGAGCTG
>DATKBL010000068.1:0-2281 GCA_035513995.1 Actinomycetota bacterium | reverse complement strand
TCGGCGAGGTCGATCGCGACGATCTGGCTGGGGGAGTAGAGCTGCGCGGTGAGCATCACCGCCAGCCCGATCGGCCCCGCCCCCACGACGGCGACGGTGTCGCCGGGCCGGATGCCACCGTTCAGCACGCCGACCTCGTATCCGGTGGGACAGATGTCGGCGAGCATGAGCACCGCCTCGTCGGAGACCCCCTCGGGAACGAGGTGGGTGGACGTGTCGGCGAAGGGGACGCGGACGTACTCGGCCTGGGTGCCGTCGATCAGATGGCCGAGGATCCAGCCGCCACCGCCGATGCACAGTCCGTACAGGGCCTCGCGGCAGAAGCGGCATCGGCCGCAGGCCGTGATGCAGGAGACCAGGACGCGGTCGCCCGGCTGCACCGTCGAGACGCCCGAGCCGACCTGCTCGATGGTCCCCACGGCCTCGTGGCCGAGGATCCGTCCGTCGGTCACCGCGGGCACGTCGCCCTTCAGGATGTGGAGGTCGGTACCGCAGATCGTCACGGCATCCACGCGGACGATCGCGTCGGTGTCGTCTTTGACCTCGGGCTTGGGGACCTCCTCCCACGCCTTCTTGCCGGCTCCGTGGAAGACCATGGCGTGCATGGGGAGCACCTCCTCTGAGATGGGTCCTCGTCCATTTCTACCCCATCCCCGGATCCCGCGCGGCGCCGCGCCACGACGGGATGCGCTAGCCGGCGAAGGTGACCCTAGCGGTCTCGCATCCCCGGAACGGCGACCTGCTCGGCCTCGGCCGTCACGGCGTCGCGGACCGTGCGTGACAGGCGGGCGAAGGGATCGACCGTGACCTCGAGACGGCTTCCCTTGAGCCGCGAGCGCCACGCCCCGACGATCTCGCCGTCGACCAGCACCCCGAGCGGCCGGGGTGACCGGCCGCTCGGCCCCCTCCACCGGACCAATCGGACGAGCGGTGGCGCCCCGCGTGGGCGGCGCCGTCATCTGTCCCAAGGCGACCTCCGCCGAGCGGGCCCACCGGCACTTGAGGTAGGACCGGTCCCGAGGAGCGCCGTCAACGCCGGTCAAGCTCGCATATCTCTCGATTGGACTTGACCATCCATAGTGCGATATATCCATCTGGGGCTCGCGCCGGGGATCGCCGCTCGACCCGTAAAGGGGGGAGCAATGGCGCCCTACCGGCGTTCCTCAGCGGCCCGACCCAGGCACCTCGCGCTACTCGCCTGGCTGATCGCGGTCGTCCTGCTGATCCCTGCACAGAGCTCGGCCGTCGTGCAGATCGACAGCGTTACGGGTGACGAGGCCGAGAGCCTCGACGCCCGACGAGCCGTGCTGCAGCCGACCGCGGGGCAGGAGGCGGCGGCCGAGGCTCTCGGAGCGACCGTCCGCTGGAACCGCTTCGGGACCCCGCAGTCGCTGATCAGCCACGGGGACTTCCTGGCCACCGGGATCCGAGCCGAGGACGCCGAATCGGCGGCGCGGAGCTGGCTGGAGGCCGCGGCCCCGCTCTTTGGGCTGGAGACGAACTCCCTCGAGCTCGAGACGGCGGTCCCGCTCGCGGGGACGGATTCGCACGTCCTCGTGTTCCGCCAGCGGCTGGACGGGCTCCTCGTATCCCCCGAGGGCGCGTTGTCGGTCGGCGTGTCGCGGGCCGGGGGCGGTTGGAACGTCGTGTACGCCTCCTCCTCGCTCGTCCGCGCGGACTCCGTCGAGGGGGAGCGAGCCCTCACCGCTCGTGAGGCGCTGGCCGAGTCGGCCGACGAGGTGGGCGCCGAGGTCGACACCGACGACATCGAGGGCGCCGGGATGCGAGCCGGGTGGAGGACCTTCGAGGTCGAGGGGCTCGAGGGCGAGCCCCAGCTCGTGCGGGCCGTGGCCTTCGCCATGCCCAGGCGAGGTACCGTTCGCGCCTACGAGACCTTCTTCTCCCCGGCCCACGACGAGGGCTTTCGCCAGTTCGTGAACGCCGAGACGGGAGCGGTCCTGTTCCGGGAGAGCAACGTCCACCACGCAGCCGACGATCCCGAGTGGGAGACCTTCCCGGCGTATCCGCCGACGACCCCGCTCAACCGGCATCCGTGGAACTACCCCAGCGCGGACACCCGCCAGCTCTGGTGCTGGGAGGGGCTGCCGGGTTGCCGGATCCAGCTCGAGGAGTCCTCGCCGCACCCGGAGACGCCCTGGGACGTGGACCCCGTCACCGGGACGCCGACCTTCACCACGAGCGGCAACTACGCGCACAGCGCGGAGAACTGGTTCAACTTCCTCTTCCCGGGCCCGTCGCAGTACCAGCCGACGAGCCTCAC
>DATKBL010000067.1:0-2776 GCA_035513995.1 Actinomycetota bacterium | reverse complement strand
AGCTTGTAGGCGCCCCGGCCCACGATCGGGGAGGAGAGCCCGCGGACCGCCCGCAGGCGAACGTCGAGGGTCGCCGTGGGCCGCCACTGACCGGGGAGCACGAGGGCGTCGCCGCGCTCGGCATCCTCGCGGGCCGTCCCGGCGAGGTTGGCGGCGACCCGCGAGACGGGGGTCGCCCGCTCGAGGGAGCGGCGATGCGTCTGGAGCGACCGGACGCGGGCGCGTCCTCCGGAGGGCAGCAGGCGGACCTCGTCGCCGACGGAGAGCGCTCCGCCCGCGAGGGTCCCCGTCACCACGGTCCCCGACCCTTTGATCGTGAACGAGCGATCCACGAAGAGGCGGGGGCGGCCCCGATCCTCGGGGCTCGGGGCCGCCGCGACCATCGCGTCGAGGGCCCCGCTGAGCTCGTCGAGCCCCTCGCCAGTGACGGCCGAGCACGGGACGATCGGGGCGCCCTCCAGCACGGTCCCGGCGAGCCTCGACCGGATCTCCTCCTCTCGGAGGGCCAGCCCCTCGTCCTCGACGAGGTCGCGCTTCGTGAGCGCGATCACACCGGCCTCGGCCCCGAGCACGTCCGTGATCGCCAGGTGCTCCTCGGACTGCGGCTTCCATCCCTCGTCGGCGGCCACGACGAACAGCACGAGCCTCACCGGCCCGATCCCCGCGAGCATGTTCCGGATGAAGCGCTCGTGGCCGGGCACGTCCACGAAGCCGACCTCGCGTCCCGAGGGGAGGGTGCACCAGGCGAAGCCGAGGTCGATCGTGAGGCCGCGCCGCTTCTCCTCCTCCCAGCGGTCGGGGTCGATCCCGGTCAGGCGGACGATCAGCGAGGACTTGCCGTGGTCGACGTGCCCCGCCGTGGCCACGACGTGCAGGGGGTCGTCGGTCATGCCTCTTGGGCGAGGGCGTACCGGATCGCTCGGGCGAGGCGCTCGTCGTCGTCGGGGTCCACGGTCCGGACGTCGAAGAGGAGGGCCTCGTCGTCGACCCGGCAGAACACCGGAGGGTTGCCCGCGCGGAGCCTCGCCGCCGCCCGCTTTGCGTCCGGGACGGGCAGTCGAAGGGCCCACGAGGGGATGGCGTAGCCCGGGAGGGACCCGCCCCCTACGAGCGTCTCGGTCGGGGCGACCTCGGCCCCGTCGAGCTCCTTGGCCAGGGCCCGGGCTCGCCTGCGTACCGAGGCGTGGGTCGCGGCGTGCATCCGCCAGGGCGGCAGATCGCCGCGACGCCCCTCGGCGTGCATCCGCAGGACGGCCTCGAGCGCGGCCACGGTCATCTTGTCGACGCGAAGGGCTCGGGCGAGCGGGTGGCGCCGGAGCCGGGTCATAAGGTCGGCCCGTCCAACGATCACGCCGGCCTGGGGCCCGCCGAGCAGCTTGTCACCGGAGAAGCAGACCAGGTCGGCGACGCGCAGGGCCTCCTCGACCGATGGCTCCTCGAGTGGCACGTCCCTGGTCCGGCGGAGCAGACCCGAGCCCACGTCGTAGACGAGGGGGATCCCCGCTCGCTCGGCCAGCGCGGCCAGCCGCTTCGGGTCCGGGGCGTCGGTGAATCCCACCACGCGGAAGTTGCTGGGATGGACCTTGAGGATCATCGCCGTCCGGTCGTCGAGGACCCGCTCGTAGTCGGCCAAGGTCGTGCGGTTCGTCGTGCCGACCTCGACGAGCCGGGCGCCCGAGGCGCGCATGATGTCGGGGAGCCGGAACTCCCCGCCGATCTCGATCAGCTCGCCCCGCGAGACGAGGACGGGGCGCCGGCTCGCGAGCGCGGCGAGTGCGAGCACCAGAGCAGCGGCGTTGTTGTTGAGGACGATGGCCGCCTCGGCCCCGGTGAGGGCTCGGAGCAGGAACTCGGCGCGCGCACCGCGCGAGCCGCGACCTCCCGTCTCGCGGTCGACCTCGAGGTCCGCGTAGGCTCGCGCGGTGCGCGCGACGGCGCGGACGGCCTCATCGGGGAGAGGGGCGCGACCGAGGCCCGTGTGCAGTACGACGCCGGTCGCGTTGATGACGCTCGAGAGGCCGAGGGTCGCGGACGCGGCGCGATGGACGGCGCGCGCCATGAGCTCGTCCTCGTCCGGCGTGACCCGCCCCCGGGAGGAGCGGCGCCTCGCCTCGTCGAGGACCTCACGCACGGCCGCCCGGACGACGTCGCGTCCGAAGCGCTCACCGGCCCGGATCCCGGGCTCGGAGCGCAGAAGGGCGTCTACCGACGGGAGCCGTCGGCGCTGATCGACCATGCCCCAAGACTATCCTGCGGGGCCGCCGGAGCCGGCGGCGACCTGCTCACTCCTCGGCCGTCCACCGGAGATGTGCTCGGGGCGCCCGAGAAAGTAGCCTTGGCCGAACGGCACGCCGAGCACGCGGAGCGCGTCGAGCTCCTGCTCGGTCTCGATGCCCTCGGCGACGACGGTCGCGTCGATCTCGACGGCGAACGTGATGAGCGCGGAGGCGAGCGCCCGGCGCGCGGGATCGTGGTCCAGGCCTCGGGTGAGGTCGAGGTCGAGCTTGATCACGTCGGGGTTGAGCCTGAGGATGTGGCGCAGGCTTGCGAACCCGGCCCCCGCGTCGTCGACGGCCAGCCGGCCGCCGCTCCGCCTGAAAGCCTCCAGGGACCCTGCGAGCCCCTCGTAATCCTGGATCGGGGCGTGCTCCGTGATCTCCATGACGATGCGATGGGCGAGCGCCGACGGCAGGAGGTCGACGAAGGAGTCGTGGGCGATCGTCTCGGGCGAGATGTTGAGCGAGAGGTAGCCGGGCAGCCGCTCGATGCTCTCGAG
>DATKBL010000066.1:0-5942 GCA_035513995.1 Actinomycetota bacterium | reverse complement strand
CAGGGGGGGCGGCTCGTGGGGGAGACCACGAGCGGCTCGTTCTCGCCCACGCTGCGCGTAGGCATCGCCATGGCGTACCTCGATCGCGTGGTCGAGCTCAGCGAGACCGTGGAGGTCGACGTCCGAGGGAAGGCCGCCGAGGCCGAGGTGGTGCGCCCGCCGTTCGTGGACCGGAGCCCGAAGGGCTAGCGGACCTGGCGGCTCGCCGTGTCGAGGAACTCCCGCACCTCTGTCCCTCCGAAGGAGACCGTGGAGAGCAGCCGCTCGGCGCGCTGATGAGCATGCGGGCCGTCGGGGACCATCACCACCGCGAAGTAGAGGCCCGATTCCGCGATCCCGATCCGCCTGACCGGCCCGTAGCCGGGCGCCGCGACGAAGGACACCCACCGGCTCGTCCCGCCGCGCGTGAAGCACTTGCCCCCGGCGGTGGCCACGTAGTCGCCGGCGGAATGACGCCGCCGGTCGAAGATGGGGCGACGGTTCGTGAGCACCTCGAACCGATCGCGCCTGCACCCGGCGCCGAGGGGGAGGCGCGTCATCGCGGGCCCCTCTGCGGCCAGGTAGTAGTAGTCGGACGGCAGCCCGACCTCGGCGGCGTCCACCCAGTAGGCCTCGAGCCCCATCTCGCGGCGCCCGGGCGAGCCCCACTGCTGGAGGTCACCCGACGCCTGGATCCCCTCGGCGGCGTGGACCGTCGTCGGCATCGGGCGGAAGTCCCACTTCGTGGGCACCAGGGCCGAGATGCGGCCCGAGTGGATCTCCCGGACCGGTCGTGCCTCCGCGGAGGGGCTGAAGACGGGCCCGGCGGAGATGCTCGCCACGACCCCGGCGGCGACCAGCAGCAGCAGCGCGACCCGTCGGCGCATCAGAACGATCCCCCTCGGAGGAGTGTAGGGGAGGTATCGGAACTGTTCCACCCCTACTGAACGAGACCCTGCCGGATCGCGATCGCCACGGCCTGGGCTCGATCGTTCGCCCCCAGCTTCTCGAAGATGCGCTCGAGATGGGTCTTGACCGTGTGGGGAGAGATGCCGAGCTGGCTGGCGACCTCCTTGGTGGTGGCGCCGTAGGCCACCTTCTGGAGGATCTCGACCTCGCGACGGGAGAGCGGGGACTCCTGGGGTCGGTTGACCAGGCGGACCTCCTCGATGAAGGCCTGGGTCAGCGCGGGGTGGATCACGGCCTTGCCGTCCAGCGCCAGCCTCGCCGCGTTGATCAGCTCGTCGGCCCCCACGTCCTTCAGCAGGTACCCGTTCACCCCCGCCTGGATCGCCTCCGAGATCGAAGCCCGGGACTCGTCCACCGTGAAGAGGATGATCTTGGTGTCGGGGTGTTTCTGGCGGATCACCTTCGTCGCCTCGATGCCGCTCATGCCGGGCATCCGCACGTCCATGAACACCACGTCGGGGTCGAGCTTGTCGACCTGCGCGATCGCCTCGTCCCCCGAGGTCGCCTCCCCGATGACCTCCACCTCGCCTTCTGTCCCGAGCGCGGCGCGCAGCCCGTCGCGGGTCACGGGGTGATCGTCGACGATCAGCACTCGCATGCCATCCGTCCCCTTCTGTCGGAAACGTGACGAATCGTCGGGGGCGGGACACCTGCCACCCCTCTCGGTAGGATAGACCCGAGTGAACACGGAAGGAAGCATGCATCCAGATGCGAATGAGGGGACGTCCTCCCCCGCGGGGGAGGGGTCGTCCTCGAACGGCGGGACCCTCGAGGAAGAGGTCCTCGAGTCCCTCAAGAACGTGATCGACCCGGAGCTTGGGATCAACATCGTGGATCTCGGGCTCGTCTACGACGTGGCGATCGACGACCGGACCCTGCGCGTCGAGTACACGCTCACCACGATGGGCTGTCCGATCGGCCCCCTGATCGAGTCGCAGATGCGCCAGATGGTCTCCGGCATCGAGGGCGTCGACGACTTCGAGGCCGAGATGGTGTTCTCGCCGCCCTGGACCCCCGACAAGATGTCGGAGGAGGCCAAGGCCGCGCTCGGCATGATCTGAGCGCGGGGTAATTCCGACTTTCAAGGTAGGGATTCGGGTAGTAGACTGTGTGTGAGCCGATCGCGAGCGGAGGGTGAACTAGTGGCGATCTCCCAGGAAGAGCACCTCAAGGAGCTGAGCAAGGGCTACCGGTTCGACTGGAAGGACCCGTCCCACTCCGTCTTCGAGCCCAAGAAGGGCCTCTCCGAGCAGGTCGTCGAGGAGATCTCCCACCTCAAGTCCGAGCCCGAGTGGATGCGGAAGTACCGGCTGAAGGCCCTGAAGCACTTCGAGGGCCGGCCGATGCCGTGGTGGGGCGCCGACCTCTCCGACATCGACTTCGACGACATCTACTACTTCATCCGGTCCACCGAGAAGCAGGCCACCGAGTGGGAGGACCTGCCCGAGGACATCCGCGGCACCTGGGACAAGCTGGGGATCCCCGAGGCCGAGAAGAAGTTCCTGGGGGGCGTGAGCGCCCAGTATGAGAGCGAGGTCGTCTACCACAAGATCAAGGACGAGCTCGACAAGCTGGGCGTGATCTTCACCGACATGGACACGGCGCTGCGCGAGCACCCCGAGATCGTCAAGGAGTACTTCGGGACGATCATCCCGGCCAACGACAACAAGTTCGCCGCGCTCAACTCCGCGGTGTGGTCGGGCGGGTCGTTCATCTACGTCCCCGAGGGCGTGCAGGTCGAGATCCCGCTGCAGGCCTACTTCCGGATCAACGCCGAGAGCATGGGGCAGTTCGAGCGGACGCTGATCATCGCCGAGCCCGGCTCCTACGTGCACTACGTCGAGGGCTGCTCGGCCCCGATCTACACGAAGAACTCGCTCCACTCGGCGGTCGTCGAGATCGTGGCCAAGCCGAACAGCCGGGTGCGGTACACGACGATCCAGAACTGGTCGAGCAACGTGTACAACCTCGTGACGAAGCGCGCCGCGGCCTATGAGGACGCGGTGATGGAGTGGATCGACGGCAACATCGGCTCCAAGGTCACGATGAAGTACCCGTCGATCTACCTGCTCGGCAAGGGCGCGCGGGGCGAGGTGCTGAGCGTGGCCTACGCCGGCAAGGGCATGCACACCGACGCCGGAGGCAAGGCGATCCACGCCGCCCCCTACACGACGAGCGTGATCAACTCGAAGTCGGTCTCCAAGGACGGGGGCCGCACGGGGTACCGCGGGCTCGTCCGGGTCGAGGAGGGAGCGCACCACGCCAAGTCCACGGTGCGCTGCGACGCCCTGATCCTCGACGACGAGTCGGCCTCCGACACCTTCCCCTACATCGAGGTCGAGGACGACACGGCCGCGCTGGGCCACGAGGCCACGGTCTCGAAGGTCGGCGACGACCAGCTCTTCTACCTGATGAGCAGGGGGCTCTCCGAGCAGGAGGCCACCGCGATGATCGTCAACGGCTTCATCGAGCCGATCACCCGGGAGCTCCCCATGGAGTACGCGGTCGAGCTTAACCGGCTGATCGAGCTGCAGATGGAGGGCGCGGTCGGCTGAGGCCTCAGGGGGCCTTGGCGAACACATTTCGCAGGACGTAGGCGATGTTCTCGCCGGGCTTCTCCGCCAGCCTCCGCACGTACCACGGATACCAGGCCGGGCCGTAGGAGATCAGCGTCCGCACGGGGTAGCCGCGGCGGGCCAGCTCGAGCTGGTCCTCGTGCCGGATCCCGTAGAGCATCTGGATCTCCCAGTCGCTCGGCGCCACGCCGAGGTCGCGCGAGGCGGTGGCCACCCGGCCGAGGAGCCGGAGGTCGTGGCTCCCGGGCGCGAAGCGGCGGACCCTCCCCTCCTGCACGCCCTTCAGCAGGGTGACCGAGAGCCCGAGGAACGCCTCGTCGATCTGGTCGCGCTCCTGCAGGGCCTCCTCGGGCGGCTCCCGGTAGGCGCCCTTCACCATCCTGATCGAGGGCCGGAGCGGCAGCAGCTCCTCGAGGTCGGCTCGCGTCCGGTGGAGGTAGGCCTGCAGGCAGAGCCCCGCGTTCGGCGAACCCTCGAGCGTCCGGCGGTAGACCTCGAGCGTCGGGGAGACGTACTCGCTCGACTCCATGTCGATCCAGACGGTGTCGTCGCGCTCGGCCGCGCGGCGGACGAGGCGGAGGTAGTTCTCGGCGGCCAGGTCGAGGTCCAGTTCGAGCCCGAGGTGGGTGAGCTTCACGGACATCTCCGTGTCGAGGCCGAGCTCCTCGACGCGATCGATTGCCCGCAGGTACTCGTCGGTGGCCTCGATCGCCTCGCGCTCGTCGGCGACGTTCTCGCCCAGGTGGGTGAAGAGGGTGGGGATGCCGAGCCCCCGGAACGTCGCGGCGGCCTCGAGGCCGTCGGCCAGCGTCTCGCCGGGCATGAACCTCGTCAGCGCTCGACGCACGAACCAGATCCGCGGGGCGAGCCGTCGCAGGACCCGGCTCCCCGACGCCCACAGCAGCGTGCTCCTCGCGATGCCCATCGCCCGGGAGGGTAGCGCGTGCGGAGTCGCGGCGCCCGAGGTCGTATCGTGTGCGGCGAGGCACGAGCGAAGGGAGACGCCGATGGCCGCGATCGACCCCGTGTGCGGGATGACCGTCGAGGAGGACCAGGCGGCCGCCACCCTCGAGCACGGCGGCACGACGTGCTTCTTCTGCAGCGTGGACTGCAAGGAGGAGTTCGAGGAGAACCCCGAGGACTACGTGGAAGTCTAGGTGGCCGCGCTCGGCGCTGCGCTGATCGTCTTCCTCTTCTGGACGGGGAGCTTCCTCGCCCTGCGATGGGCGGGCGACGCGCTGAGCCCGCCGCCGGGGACCGCGCCCTCCCGGGTGCCGTTCCTGGGAGGGCGCGGTCCCGAGACCCACGCCTGGAGCCGCTTCCACGTGCGCTACTACGCGATGGCGCTCGTCTTCCTGGCCTTCGACATGGAGATGGTCTTCATGTACCCGTGGGCCGTCGTCTTCCTGGAGGAGGGGCTGATGGCCGGGTTCGAGATGCTGATGTTCATCTCGATCCTGGTGCTGGGGATCCTGTACGGCTGGCGGGAGGGGGCGTTCCGGTGGGCCTGAGGTCGGCGCTGGCGAGGTTGGCCGCGGGGGCTCCGACGCCCGCCTTCGTCGTGGCCGGTGCCGGAGGGAGGTGGGCGGCCGAGCAGCTGTGGCTGGAGCCGAGGATCGCCCCCACGCTCTCGCCGCGGGCGGCCGACGCGCTCGTCGTCGTGGGGTACCTGAGCGAAGGGCTGCTGCCGGCCGTGATGCTGGCGCACGACCAGATCCCTCCGCCGCGGCTGGCCTTCCAGTGGCTGCCGGACGGCGCGCCCGACGATCCGCTGGCGGCGATGGTACCCGGCGTGCGCGTCGTCGAGGGAGGCTCCCTGGTCGAGGTGGTCCGCGACGCGCACGCCGGGCTCCTGGCCGGACGCGGCGACGGCCACGAGGACGCGTGGCCCGACGTCGAGCCGGCTCCCTGGCGGGGGATCGGCCCCTACGGCCAGGGGGGGAAGGGCATGACCGGCGGGGTCCCCTACGGCCGGCCGCTGACGGGCCGCGCGGACGACCGCGACGGGCTGAAGCTCGATCGGCTCGACGTGCGGGTGGGGCCGCTCTTCCCCGCGTTCCCCCCGGGGCTGGAGCTGATCGTGGGGCTGCAGGGCGACGTGGCTGAAGAGGTGTCGGTCGGGGAGAACCCCTTCGAGGGGGCACTGGAGGACGACGTCTTCCGGCGTGCCCTCCGAGAGGCTGTGCCCATCGCCGAGCTCGAGGTGGCGCGGGCACGGAGCCACCTGCGGTGGCTGGCGGGGGCGCTGCGGGTGGCCGGGCTCCCGTCGCTCGGGCAGCGCGTGCTGTCACTGGCCGTGCGGGCGAAGCCGGAGGACGCGGACTGGGTTTCCCGCCTCGGCCGCTCGCTCGCGCGGGGCCGTGGGCTTCGCTGGCTGGCCGGAGCCGTGGGGGTGCTTCGAGAGGATCTCGGCGGGCC
>DATKBL010000065.1:0-11969 GCA_035513995.1 Actinomycetota bacterium | reverse complement strand
GCCGCCGCGCCGTGCACGTAGAACTGCACCACGCCCAGCGGCGTCATCCGGGCGATGGCCAGGACGATGAGCGAGGTCGCCGCCACCAAGGCCATCCCTCTGCTCATGACCCCGCTGGCGACGATGGCCCGCGCGAAGCCGTAGGCCCCGATGGCGAAGAGCACCCCGCCGCTCACCAACACGGGGAAGAAGAAGGGGATGAGCGCCTCCTGCGCCCCCTGGACATCGGCGCCCATCTCGGCTGCTGCGTACGGCGCGAACTCCAACCCGGGGAGGATCGCGAAGAGGCCGCTGCCGAGCACGGCGAACGGCATGGCCCAACGGCTCCAGCGGTCCTCGCCCGCGTGACGCAGGTAGCTCCGAATCACCACGAAGGCGAGGGTCAGGAGGACGGCTCCGATGGCGAACACGAAGTGCGCGAGCGCCCACCTCGTCGGATTGGACGTGACGGCCTCGGCGAGCGCCGCCTCATCGCCGACGACGGCGATGAACGGGTGGGCGAACAGCCCGGCCGCCACCACCAACGGGGCGAGGGCGACGACCGCCGCACCCCATCGCGCTCTGCTCTCGGTCTCGGTCATGGTGACTCGCCTCCCTGCGGGCACACGCATCCAGCGATGACCTTCCGTTCCGACTCTACGGGCGCGGAAGGGCGCGGGCAATCGGGAGTTCTCCTCATGCGGGAGAGCGCCCCGGCTACGCGTAGTGGCAGGCGGCGAGGTGGTCCTTGCCCACCTCGCGGAGGAGGGGGATCTCTTCGCGGCAGCGTTCCTCGATGCCCGCGGCCGCCGCTCGACCCGACTCCACCACCGGGCACCGCGGGTGGAACCTGCATCCCTCCGGGATCCGCGTCGGGTCCGGGGGCTCGCCGGTCAGCAGCGTCCGGGGCCCGCCTCCGTCCGGGGCCACCTCGAGCAGCGCCTTCGTGTACGGGTGGGCGGGCTCGCTGAGCACCCGCTCGGCCGGGCCGAGCTCAACGATCTTCCCCAGGTACATCACCGCGACGCGGTCGGCCACCGTCCAGGCCACGCCCAGGTCGTGCGTCACCAGCAGGACCGTCAGCCCGAGGCGCTCGCGGAGGCCGAGCAGCAGCTTCAGGATCTCTCCCTTGACCGAGGCGTCGAGCATCGACACCGGCTCGTCCGCGACGATGGCGCTCGGCTCGAGCGCGAGTGCGCCCGCGATCACGACGCGCTGGCGCTGTCCCCCGCTCAGCTCGTGCGGGTAGCGGAGGAACAGCGCCTCCGGGGGGCGGAGGCCCGCGGCCGAGAGCGCGTCGGCCACGCGGCGCTCCTCCTCGTCGTGAATCCCGTGGATGCGGAGGCCCTCGGCCACCGTCTCGTAGATCGTCTGGCGCGGGTTGAGGGAGCCGGTCGGGTCCTGGAAGATCATCTGCACCTGTCGGCGGTAGGCCTGTAGGTCGCGGCGGCCGATCGGCTTCCCCTCGAAGAGGATCTCGCCCGAGGTGGGGCGCTCCAGGCCCATGATCGTCCGGGCGAGGGTGGTCTTGCCGCAGCCGGACTCGCCGGCCAGGACGAGGACCTCTCCGCGGCGGATCGAGAGATCGACGCCGTCCACGGCGCGGGCCTGGGAAGCTTTGCGACCCAGGAGACCGGCCCCCAGCCCCATCCGCCCGGCGAAGTGGACGTGGAGGTCGCGGACCTCGAGGAGGGGGGCCTCGCGGGTGTCGGGAGAGCCGCCGACCGGCATCGTCTCGCTCATCGGCCCGGCTCCAGCAGGTAGCAGGCTGCGCGCCGCCCGTCGCCGGCCGGGAACGGCCCCGGCTCTTCCCCGTCGCACGGCTCGAACCGCTCGGGGCACCGTGGGTGGAACGGGCACCCGCTCGGCAGCGCAGCCGGGTCGGGGGGATCGCCGCCCAGCCCGCCCGGCGCCCGACGGTAGGCCGGGTCCCCGATCCGAGGGAACGCCCCGCTCAGGGCCTCCGCGTACGGGTGCTTCGCGTCGTCGAACACCGCCCGGGCGGGCCCCTCCTCGGCGATCCGGCCCGCGTACATCACCGCGATCCGGTCGCAGAGCTCCACCAAAACCGAGAGGTCGTGGGTGATGAACAGCAGGGCCAGCCCCAGGTCTCGCTGGAGGTCGCGGAGCAGCGTCAGCACCTGGGCCTGGACCATCACGTCGAGCGCGGTGGTGGGCTCGTCCGCGATCACCACGCTGGGGCTGCACGCGAGCGCCATCGCGATCATCACCCGCTGGCGCTGCCCTCCTGAGAGCTCGTGCGGGAAGTCGCGGGCCCGCCGAGCCGGCAGGCCCACCCGCTCGATCAGCGAGCCCACCTCCTTCCGCACGCCGTCGCCCGGGGCGGTGCCGTGCAGGACCATCGCCTCCGCGATCTGGTCGCCGACGCGCTGGACCGGGTTCATCGAGTGCATCGCCCCCTGGAAGATGATCGAGGCCTCGGCCCACCGCACCGCCCTTAGCCGCCCGGGGTTCATCTCCAGAACGTCGTCGCCGTTCAGCAGCACCCGTCCGGTGACCTCGGTGCCCTTCGGAAGCAGGCGCAGCAGCGCGTGAGCCACCGTGGACTTCCCGCAGCCCGACTCGCCCGCCAGCCCCAGGATCTCCCCGCGCTCCAGCTCGAGGTCCACCCCGCGCACGGCCGGCACCGGGCCGCCCTCGGTCGGGTACGTCACGTGCAGGTCTCGCACCGACAGCAGGCTCATCGCGACCTCAGCTTCGGGTTGAGGATCTCGTCGAGCGCGTACCCCACCATCGTGAACGCCAGCACGACGAGCACGATCGCCAGGCCGGGCGCGAGCAGCCACCACCACGCGCCGGCCGTCGAGGCGCCGGCGTTGAACGCGAACTCCAGGATGCTGCCCCACGAGACCCGCAGGGGGTCGCCGAGCCCGAGGAACGAGAGCGTCGTCTCCGACAGGATCGCGATCGCCACCGTCAGCGTGGTGTTGGCGAAGATGATCGGGAAGACGTTGGGGAGGATATGGCGGGTCACGAGGTGCCACCCGCCCGCCCCGAGCGCACGTGCCCGCTCGACGTACGGCCGCTCCTTCACCGAGAGCGTCTGCGCGCGCACGAGCCGCGCGGTGCCCGGCCACGACGTCACCCCGATCACGAAGATGATCGTCGGCAGCGAGGGCCCGATCAGAGAGGCCAGCACGATCGCCAGCGGCAGGAACGGGATCACCAGGAACCAGTCGGTGAGGCGCATCAGCACCGTGTCGCGCCAGCGCCCGTAGTAGCCCGACGCGATCCCGATCACCGACCCGATCAGCATCGACAGGACGGTCGCCGCGAACCCCACGAGGAGCGAGATGCGCGACCCGAAGATCGTGAGCGTGAGGACCGAGCGCCCGAGGTTGTCGGTGCCCAGCGGGTAGCTCAGGCTCGGGCCCTCGAGCCGTGGGCCGGTGGCCTCGGTTGCCCGCAGGCCCGCGGGGTCGACGAGCAGCGGCGCGAAGATCGCCACCAGCACGAAGAAGACGAGGATGATCAGGCCCGCCATCCCCATCTTGCTCCTGCGGAACGACCGCCAGACGCGCCCGGCGCTGTGCCGCCGCCGAGACCAGGCGATCGAGCGTGGTGACGGGGGGAGCGCGGGGGCGCCCGGCTGGCCCGGCGGCGCGACGGTCGAGTCGCTCACACGCGCCTCACCCTCGGGTCGAGGTAGCCGTAGATCAGGTCGGCCGCCAGGTTCGCGATGATCACGGTGACGCTGAACAGGAGGAAGAGCCCCTGGAGCAGGGGGAAGTCGGGCACGCTCGCGGCCTCGGCGGTCAGCAGCCCGAGTCCAGGCCACGAGAACACCAGCTCGACGGTGATCGCCCCCGACACGACGAAGCCCAGGTTCAGCGCGACCAGGGTCACCGTCGGGAGCAGGGCGTTCCGAACGGCGTGCCGCCGCAGGACGAGCGCCTCGCGTAGCCCCTTCGCCCGGGCGGTCACGAGGTAGTCCTCTCCCATGACGTCGAGCAGCGACGACCGCATGATGAGCGCGTACTCGCCGATCAGCGCGAGGGTCAGGGTGATCGCCGGCAGGAACAGGTGGTTGAGGACGTCGGTCGCTGCGGCCAGCCCCGTGAAGCCCGCGCCGGGCGTGACGATCCCCCCGGTCGGGAACCACCCCAGCCCGGCCGCCAGCCCCATCAGCAGCAGGATCCCCAGCCAGAACTCGGGCATCGCGTAGAAGACCAGCGACGTCCCCAGCGTCGAGAGGTCGAGCTTGCTCCCGCGCCGCCACGCCCCGTAGATCCCGATCAGGAGCCCGATCGCCGTCGCGGCCAGCGTCGCCACCCCGACCAGGAGGACGGTCGGCCAGACGCGGCTGGCGATGACGTCCGCGACCGGCCGGCGGAACTTGTAGGAGATCCCGAGGTTCCCGGTAACGGTGTCCTCGACGTACAGCGCGAACTGCTTGGGTAGCGGCTCGTTCAGCCCGAAGTCCTCGGTGAGCTGCTCGATCGCCTCCTTGGGGAGGTGCTTGGCGCGCGCGAGGATCTGCGCGGGGTCGCCGGGGATGACGCGGAACAGGAAGAAGTTGAAGACGAGGACGAACAGCAGGGTGAGCAGGGCCTGGAGCATCTTCCCGGCCAGGTAGCGCCTCGTCCCCACGCGTCCTCCCGCTCCGCGTCCCCGCGGAGGCCTACTCCCGCTCCTCCACGCCGCCCCTGCGCCGCAGCAGCAGCCAGACCACGATCGCCGCGAGCAGGAGGCCGATCCCACCCAGCCACACGGCCGTCGGGATGCCGCTGCTCGAGGTGGTGCCGGTCTCGCCGGTTCCGCCCTCGTCGGCTGCCTTCGGTCGCACGCTCATGAAGCTGTACGGCCCGTAGGCGGCCAGCAGGTCGCCGGTCCCGGCGGGCTGCTGGATGAAGCCGGTCCAGCGGTCCTCGCGGTAGGCCTGAAGGTTCCGGTCGTAGAACAGCACGACGTACGGCGAGTCCTCGTAGACGATCCGCTGCATCTCCTTGATGACCGCGGCCCGCTCGTCGAGGTCGAGGGTCGTCTGCTGCTCCTCGTACATGTCGTCGTACTGGTCGTTGCAGTAGAAGCTGTCGCTCCACACGCCGTCGGGAGGCCGCTGGCCGCACGTCATCACCGAGAGGATGAAGTCGGGGTCGGCGTCGGGGAACCAGCCCCAGTGGAACATGTCGTAGTTGCCGTCGTAGATCACGTTCGTCAGCCGCGTGTCGCTCAGCCCCCGCACATCGGTGGAGATCCCGATCTGACCAAGCCAGTCGGCCACGAACTCGCTCGTGGTGACGGTCGAGTTCTCCTCGTTCCGCACGAAGTACCGGAAGTGGAGCGGCTCGCCGCCGCCCGGCATCTCGCGGACCCCGTCGTCGTCGGTGTCCTCGTAGCCGGCGTCATCGAGGAGCCGGTTCGCCTCGTCGATGTCGAAGGGGATCGTCTCCTCGGGCGTGGGCTCGTAGTGGTAGAAGTCCGTCACCGGGGGGACGATCGTGGAGCCGATCGTCCCGTGCCCCAGCAGCACGCGGTCGATGATCGTCTCCTTGTCGATCGCGTGGGCGATCGCGCGACGAACGACGACGTCCTTCAGGGCCGGATGCCCGTCGCTGTCGTCGTACGTCTCGTCGGCCCCCACGTTGAACCCGATCTCCTCGAAGCTCGGGATGCTCGCCTCGTTGGTCCCGATATTCTCCTGGCCGACGAGCGAGTCGAAGATCCCGGCGCCGAGGGTGTCGGCGAAGTCGATCTCGCCGGCGAGCAGCGCCTGCGCCAGCGCGTCCTCGTTCTGGAAGATGCGGTAGACGACCTCGTCGACGATCGCGGCGCCGCCCCAGTAGTCAGGGTTGGCCTCCATCCGGAAGAACTGGCCCTCCACCCACTCGACCACCTGGAACGCGCCGGTCCCCACGGGGTTGGGGTAGTTCTCGAAGGTCTTGACCTCCTCCTCGTCGAGCTCGCTCCAGATGTGCTCGGGCAGGATGTACACGTACGCCGTGAGGAACTGCACGGTCGGACGCCTGGCCTGGATCACGAGGGTGGTGTCGTCCACGGCCTCGACCGTCTCGGCCTGGCGGATGTAGTCGATGCAGCAGCCCTGGCGCTCCTCGAGGATCCGGTTGTAGGTGTAGGCGACGTCGTGGGCGCTGAACGGCTCGCCGTCGTGCCACGTCACCCCCTCGCGGATGTCGAAGGTCCACGTGAGGCCGTCCTCGCTGACCTCCCACGACTCGGCCAGGCCGGGAGCGGGCGACAGGTCCTCGAGGTCGAAGTTCACGAGCAGGTCGTAGTTGAGCGCGTACATCAGGTACGCGGGCGCCTCGACCCCCACCCAGGGGTTCATCGAGTCGAGGTCGTTGTCGTCTCCGAGCGTGAAGACGATCCGCTCCTCTTCGGCCGGGGTCTGCGCGCCCGCTCCGGGGACGAACAGCCCCGCCAGCAGGGTGGTGGCCGTGACTGCGGCCATCAGCCGACCTCGTCGCATGGTCCGTCTCATGAGGTGCCTCCTTTCGCGCCGGCCCCCTCGAGGGCCGACTCCTCCACGGTCAGTCGTCGCTCGTCCGCGTCCACGGTCACCTCGACCCCCAGCGGGATCGTCGCCAGGTGCTTCCCGTGGCCCAGCGGCAGGTTCGTCAGCACCGGAACCCCCAGGGGCCCCAGGTGGTACTCGAGGACGTCCTCCATCGAGCGGCTCCGCAGCCACGGCTCGGGGTGCCGCCACTCCTCGGGTCGGTACATCTCGCCGACGACGACGCCGCGGATGTCCTGCAGCTTCCCGGCGTTGGCGAGATGGGTCAGCATGCCGTCCACGTGCCACGGCGGGGTGTAGACGTCCTCGAAGAAGAGGACGTTCCCGGCCGTCTCGATCTCCCACGGCGTGCCCAAGGTCTCGCGTGTCAGCCACAGGTTGCCCCCGACGATCGGCGCGCGCGCCTTCCCCGAGCCGAGCGCGCCGACGTACTCGTCGTCGGGGCGGGCGGGGATCTCGCCGAGCGGGGCGGGGTCGGTCAGCGCTCGCAGCACGCGCTCCTGCGTGAACGCGCGGTCCTTCGAGGCTTCGTAGGCCATCCCCGCCAGGCCCGGGCCGTGGAACGTCACGAGTCCCGTGCCCTGGCGGATGGCGATGTGCAGGGCGGTGATGTCCGAGTAGCCGAGGAAGGGCTTGGGGTTCGAGGCGATCACGTCGAGGTCGAGGTGGGGGACCACCTGCGACGAGCCGTAGCCGCCCCCGAAGACCTGCACCGCGTCGACCTCGGGGTCGGCGAACATCGCCTCGACGTCGCGGGCCCGGTCCTTCGGGTCGCCGGCCACGTAGTCGTCGCGGGCCATCGCGTGCTCCGAGAGCTTGACGCTGTAGCCCTTCGACTCCCACCAGCGGGTGCCGCGGTCCCACTCCGAGCGGTCCTCCCAGGGCGATGCGGGGGCGGGGACGCCGATCGTGCCGCCGTCGGGGAGGGGGTGGGCCTTCACGAGTGCTTCCTCCGCTCGGAGAGGGGCTTGGCGCGGAGCTCCTCGAGGTAGGCGACGGTCTCGGCCACCGCGGCCTCGAGCAGGGCCTCGCCCTTCTCGGCCGTGGCAAGGGTGGGCCGACCCTGCACGCCGGTCTTGGAGAACGAGGACCACCACGGCATCAGCTTCAGCGGCCCGTCGGTCCAGTCGATCCAGGCGTGGTCGCCGGCGGGGTAGGACATCTCGTCCACGGCCAAGTCCATCGCCACGGCGTCGGGTTCGATCGCCAGATAGATCGAGGTCTCGAGCTCGCAGGCGTGGGCCATGCCGCCGCGCTCCGACTCGCGGACGCGCTCCACCTCGGCCAGGCCCTTCTCGGAGGTGAGGTAGAAGGCCGCGGCCGCGAGCACCTCGGGGCGCTCGACCATGACGAGGCGCGCGGCGCTCTCCACGAGGTTCTGGTTCGAGCCGTGGCCGTTGAGGAAGAGCATCCGCCGGAACCCGTGCTCGGCCAGCGAGACGCCCACGTCCCGGACGTAGCGCGTGAAGGTGTCCCAGCCGATCGTGATCGGTCCGGGGAAGTCGAGATGGTGGGGCGAGTAGCCGTGGGGGATCGCGGGGAGCAGGAGGGCGCCCGACCTCGCGGCCGCGCGCTCGGCGATCTCGGCCACGATCCGCAGGTCGGCGTCGACCGGGAGGTGGGGGCCGTGGTCCTCGAGGGTGGCCACGGGGATCAGCGCCACTCGATCCTCGCCCGCCACCTCGGCCACCTCGGGCCAGGTGAGGCGGTCGTAGCGCAGCGGCGAGGTCCGCACGTCAGGCCACCTCGATCTCCTCGAAGGGGGTGAAGCAGGGCGGCCCCGGCGCCACCCACATCCTTCGCTCCTCCAGGTGGCAGACCATGGAGAAGACGACGGCCTCGGCGTCGTCGCCGTCCTTGGGGTCGGGGTGGACGCAGATCGGTTGCGGGTCGCCCTCGTGGTCGGCGAGGAGGGTCATCGCGTCCTGGGGGGTGGTCGGAGGGCTCGCCCCGAGGAGCGCGTCGGCCCGCTCGAGGCGGGAGCGGCTGCCCTCTCGCGGGCGGTCGCCGATCAGGGTGAGGTCCTGGTGGAGGTAGTGGTTCGTGTGGGCGCCGGGCCCCTCGAGCACGGCGATCCGGTCGGCGGTGGTCTCGACGGTGAAGGCCTCGCCGCTCCCTCCGGCGAACATGTGCGCGTAGCCCCCTGCCCGCCCCTCGAGCCCGGCGCGCTTGATCGCGTCGGCCGTGTAGCTCGCCTGGAGGGAGTGTCGC
The DNA here is from genome assembly GCA_035513995.1 of Actinomycetota bacterium. GTDB lineage: Bacteria > Actinomycetota > UBA4738 > UBA4738 > CALAEC01 > DASUTW01. Next base: position 3,283 of record DATKBL010000065.1, on the reverse strand, counting down.
GAGACGAGCACCCGGGGGACGCCCTCGCGATCGTCTCCCGCGGTGAGCGACATGATCGCCTGAGCGATCCCGGCCGAGTTCATCCCCACCGCCGGGAGGCAGGTCACGACGGTGGGCGAGACGAAGGCCGGGCCGTCGGTCGGCGCGGCCACGATCACGGCCACGTTCCCCAGGTCGCCGGCCAGCCACTGCTCGTTGTGGGCGAGGATCGTGGCTCCAGGAGAAGCCGCGGTGAACGAGGTGCAGCGCTCCAGCGAGGGCTCCGAGAGGGCGGGCTCCAGCTCCTCGAAGGCGTTGACCGCGAAGATCTCCCAGGGATCGGCGCCGGCGCCCTCGGCGAGCGCATCCATCTCGGCCACCATCTCGGGCAGGCCCGCCTCGGCCGAGCTCCGGAAGGGGCGCAGGAGCCGAGGCAGGGAGTCGAGCCGCACGCCGCGCCGCTCGAGGTAGCCGCGATAGAAGGCCAGCGATCGATGGATCGGCTCGGCCAGCGCCTTCCCCGCCGCGCGGCCGCGCTCCTCGGGCCCCCCGGAGACGCGCACGACCGGGATCATGCGCCCTCCGCGTAAGCCAGGAGGAACTCGACGGTCCCCAGGGTGTGCTCGCGCAGCCCCTCCACGGTGGCGAACTCGTCGGGGGCGTGGGCCCCGCCGGCGAACCCCAGGCCGCCCGAGGCCCACGGCATGTCGAGCAGACGGTCGAAGATGTAGAAGGGCGCGCACCAGGGCGCCATCGGGTAGGGGAGGGGACGGCGTCCGAGCCGCTCGTACGAGGCGCGCATCGCGCGGGAGGCCCGCGAGTCGGGGGCGGCCTTGGCCCACGGGTAGCGCTCGAGGGGGCGGACCTCGACGTGGCCGAACCCCTCGCGATCGAGGTGGCGGCGGACGGCGCCGGCGGCCTCGTCGGGGTCGAGGTCGGGCACGAGGCGGAGGTCGAGCACCGCGCGCGCCTCGCTGGGCATGATCGTGTGCCCCGGGCCCGTGTAGCCCGCCTCCAGGCCGTCGATGTTCGCGGTGGGACGGTAGATCAGGGCCTCGAGGAGCTCCTGGGGCGACCCTTCGATCTTGTAGCGCGAGGCCTTGGCGTCGCGGAGGTGCTCCTCGGGGTCGAACCCCTCGGCGAGCTCGCGCAGCAGCGGCCGGTCGGCCTCGGCGGGGGGCGCGGCGGCGTCGACGATCTCGCGGACGAGGAGCTCCTCGTCGGGACCGACCAGCGCGGCGAGCGCGTGGACCAGCCCCCAGACCGGGGAGGCGATCCACGCGGCCTCGCTGGAGTGGAGCGGGCGGGCCGGCCCGCCCCAGTCGCCCGCCCGGCAGACGAGCTCGAGGCTGAGGAGACCCTTGCAGCCCAGGACCAGGGCGGCCGAGCCGTCGCGCTCGCCGTACAGGTCGAGGTCGACGCCGTGGTCGGCCCGGAGGTCCGAGGCGCGCTCGGTGACCACCGCGGGGAGGTTCGTGCTGCCCAGCTCCTCCTCGCCCTCGATCACGAAGCGGATCGTGACCGGGACCCCTCCCGCCTCGCGAAGGGCGTCGAGCGCGCAGAAGAACGAGGCGAGGGTGCCCTTGGAGTTCGCCACGCCCCGGCACACGACCGAGGGCCCGACGCCGTCCAGGTCCACGATCTCGGCCGAGAAGGGGGGGACGGTCCAGTCGGGCTCCTCGGCGGGCTGGACGTCGTACATCCCGTAGCGGAGGAGCGAGGACGCGCCCGGCGGCCCGGTGATCTCGCCGATGATCACGGGGAAGCCGGGGGTCTCCACGAGCTCGGCCTCGCCTCCGGCCTCGCGGATCATCTGCAGGACGGCGTCGGCCACGTCGCGCACGCCTTCACCGGTGGCGCTGACCGAGGGCATGCGGCAGAGATCGCGGATGCGCTCGAGGTAGCCCTCCCAGCGCTCGCCGACGATGTCCGTGGCCCGGTCCGCCCCTACCGCTCCCTGCAGTCCCGCCTCCTCGGTTTCGATGATTATGGACGGGTCGGGGCGGCTAGGAGCGACGGAACGGCGCATCGGGCGCGCGGGGACGCTCCGGAACGGCGCCCTCAGAGGGCGGCGGCGATCGCGCCGGCCACCCTCGCGTTCTCCTCGAGAAGAGCCAGGTTGGCCTCGAGGCTGCGGCCGCCGGTCTCCTCGGCCAGGCACCCCAGCAGGAACGGCGTCAGCTCCTTGCCGCCGATCCCCGCGTCGGCCGCTCGCTCCTCGCATCGGCGGACGGCCTCGGCCACCTCGCCTGCGTCGAGCGCGGCATCGTCGGGAACCGGGACGCAGACCAGCACCGCGGCGTCGATCGCGAGGTCGCGCCGGGCACGGGCGATCGCGGCGACCTCCCCGGGTGTGTCGGCCCGGTGCTCGAGCTCGATCGGCGTCTCTCGGGCGAGGAAGAACGGCAGGCGGTCGGTGCCGTAGCCGACGACGCCGACCCCGTGCTCCTCGAGGCGCTCCAGGGTCGCCTCCGGGTCGGTGATCGACTTCGGCCCGGAGCAGACGAGCGTCGCGGGCGTGCGCGACAGCTCCAGCAGGTCGGCCGAGACATCCCCGCCGCCGGGATGGACCCCGCCGACCCCTCCCGTGGCGGCCACCTCGATGTCGGCGCGGGCCGCGATCCACAGGGTGGCCGAGACGGTGGTGGCGCCGAGCCCGCGGCGAGCCACCGCCATCGGCAGGTCCCGCCGCGCGACCTTCGCCGCGGGCTCGCGGCACAGGCGGTCGAGGTCGTCATCCGACGCGCCGAGGCGCACCTCGCCGCCGTCCGCCCACGTCCACGCGGGGAGGGCTCCCGCCTCGCGGACGGCGGCGTCGATCCGTCGGGCCGCCTCCTCGTTCTGCGGCGGAGGCAGGCCCTGCGCGAGCACGCTCGTCTCGAGGGCGACGAGCGGCCGGTCTGATCCCTCGAGCTCGGGGGTGGGCCTCACGGCCAGGCCTCCTCTCTGGAGACGACCCAGCCGCCCGTGGTGATCGCATGATCGAGCGCGCGCCCCAGGGACCTCCCCCGGACGAGCGTTGCGAGGAGGGCCGCGTCGAACGCGTCGCCGGCGCCGGTGGGGTCCACCGCCGCGACCTCCTTGGCGGGGGAGCGGAGCAGGACGTCGGCCGAGGCCAGCGCCGCTCCCCGGGCCCCGAGCTTCACCACGGCGATCCGGTAGCGGGCGGAGAGCTTCACGGCGGCCTCGTCGCCCGGCACGCCGGCCAGCACCTCGGCCTCTCGCTCGTTCGCCAGGAGCAGGGTGGCGGCGGCGGTGGCCTCGAGGAATCGGTCGGCGCCGTAGGCCTCGAGGAGCGGCCAGG
>DATKBL010000064.1:0-15632 GCA_035513995.1 Actinomycetota bacterium | reverse complement strand
GGCATCAAGCTCCACGTCCGGTCCTCCTTCGACGACGAGGGGGGCACATGGATCGCGGAGGAGGACGAGCGGATGGAGCAGGCGATCATCTCCGGGGTGACGCACGACACCTCGCAGGCGAAGGTCACCCTGGTCGACGTGCCCGACCGGCCCGGGATCGCCGCGACGATCTTCAGGGCCGTCGCCGACGAGGGCCTCAACGTCGACATGATCGTGCAGAACGTCTCGCGCGAGGGCATCACCGACGTCTCGTTCACCATCCCGAAGGACGACCTCGCCCACGCCCGGAAGGTGATCGGGCGGGTGGCCGAGGAGATCGGCGTCGCCTTCGATACCGACGCGGACATCGCGAAGATCTCGTTGATCGGCGCGGGGATGAAGACGCATCCGGGCGTGGCCGCGCGGATGTTCGACGCGATGGCCGAGGCCGGCATCAACCTGGAGATGATCTCGACCTCGGCGATCCGGATCTCGTGCGTGATCAGGGCCTCCGAGGTCGAGCAAGCGGTCCGCGCGCTCCACGACGCGTTCGAGCTGTCCGACGAGGACGTGATCCGCGAGCACGAGGGCGCCTGAGGGCGCTCAGCCCGCGGCGGGCACGGGCTCCCGCCGTCGCTCCCGGCGACTCGCCAGCCACGCCCCGGCGATGATCAGCGCGATCCCCACGAGCACCACGGGCTCCACTGACTCGTCCCGGAAGGCGACCCCGAGGATCGTGGCCACGACCGGGATGAAGTAGATCGCCAGCGCGCCCCGGGTGGCGCCGGCCCTTCCCACGAGCACGGCCATCGCCACCAACGCGACCCCGGTGGACATGAACCCGAGGATCAGCACGGATCCCAGGGCAGAGAGGCCGAACGACGATCCGGGAAGGGAGACCAGCCCGTAGGGCAGGAGCAGCGCCACCGAGGCGAGCTGCGCCCGCCACACGACCGGCAGCGCTCCGTACTTCTGCTGGAGCGGCACCGCCAGGTTGGCGGCCAGCCCGTACAGGACGGTGGCGAACAGCACCAGGCCGATCCCCAGGAGGCGCGAGCCTCCCTCGCCGGCCGCCGGCAGCGAGACCAGCACGACCCCGACGAACCCGACGGCGAGGCCGACCACCTGTCGGGCGCCCGGCATCGTCCGCAGGAGAGCCGCGGCGAACACCGCCGCGAACAGCGGCATCGCGCCGTTGATCATCCCCGCGGTGGAGGAGTTGATCCACTGCTGGGCCACCGGGAAAAGCGTGTACGGGACGGCCACCCACACGAGCCCCAGCACCGCGACGCGCGGCCAGTCGTCCCGCTCGATCGCCCGGCGAGCGCGGGGCACCAGTCCCAGGAGAGCGGCGCCCAGTGCCACGCGGAGGAGCGCGATCAGCCCCGGCTCGAACGCCTCGAGCGCGATCGCGATCCACAGGAACGAGGAGCCCCACATCAGGGCGATCGAGGTGAGGAGGCCCCACTCGACCGGGCCGAAGGCCTCGGAGCGGGTGCCGTGGGAGGTGGTGATGATCTTGGCCACGAAAGGCGAAACTACCAGAGGGCCGGGTATGTTCCCGGCATGCGAACCGTCGACTACGTGATCCGGTACGTCGAGGACCTGGAACGGGCGGTGGCCTTTTACCGGGACGTGCTCGGCCTCGAGCTCCGCTTCACCAACGAGGCCTACGCGGAGTTCTCCACGGGTTCGACGAAGCTGGCGCTGTTCCCCCGGGAGCGGCTGCCCGATCTGCTGGGCCGCGAGGCCCCCACGGGGGGCTCGCCCGAGGGCGAGGTGCTCTTCCTCGTGGACGACGTGGACGCCGAGGCCGAGCGGCTGGCCGCCGCGGGCGCCCGGATCCTCACCGGGCCGGTCGACCGGCCCTGGGGGCATCGCACGGTGCACCTGCTCGACGCGGACGGGCTCGTGGTCGAGCTGGCTCAGGAGATCCCCCGTCAGGACCGTCACCGGTAGGGCTTCGGTGAGCGCCTAGTAGGACCTGCCGGCGCCGAACGGGAAGCGCCCGGGGATGGCCACGGGGAGTCTCCCCTCGGGCTCCGCGCCGAAGATCACATCCACCGGCCCGCGGATCGCGGGGATCGCGTGCGGCCACGGCCCCTGGACGTACGCCGCCAGGTACGCGGGGGCGCGAGGGTACGAGGCGATGTCGTGGGGGAGTCCGAGCGCCACCGCGACGACCGGCTTCCCCGTGTCGAGGAGGGCGTCGACGAGGCGGTCCTGTCCCGAGGGCAGGGAGCCCCGCGAGGTCGTGGCCACGATGATGCGGCGGGCGTGGCGAGCGCGGCGCACGGCCTCGGCGATCTCCGGGCCCGAGGGGTCCGCCCCCGACGACTGCCACGCCGAGACCGGCGCCGCGCTGGCCCTGCGCATGTGGGCCGTCAGCGCGCCGACGCGCGCGACGCCCGCCACGAGGATCGGTCGCTTCGACGCCGGCGACCAGGGCAGCACGTCGCGGTTCCGCAGCATCGTGACCGAGCGCCTTGCGAGGTCCGTGGCGGCCTGCCGGTCGGCCGCCCTGCCGGTGGCGGCCGACGCACCATCGGCGTCGACCATGGCGCCGTCGAAGAGCCCCAGCCTGCATTTCAGGAGGAGGACCCTCAGCGCGGCGGCGTTCACGCGTCCCCGCGCGAGCCGGCCCGAGGCGACCGCGTCGCGCAGGCCTCGCACCGTCTCGACCTGCTGGGCGAGCGTGCCCGTGGCCATGATCACGTCGGCCCCGGCTCGGGCCGCCATGCGAGCGGCCTCGACCGTCCCCCAGCGACGGTCGATCGCGTCCATCGTCATGGCGTCGGTGACGATCACTCCTCCGAACCCGAGGCGCTTCCGGAGGAGGCCGGTCAGCACCTTCCTCGAGAGCGTCGCCGGTCGATGGGGGTCGACCGCCCCCACCACGACATGGGCGGTCATGATCGCGCCGGCCCCCGCGTCGATCGCCGCCTCGAAGGGCGGGAGGTGCCGGCGCAGCAGCGCCCGGCGCGAGTAGCCGACGACGGGGAGCCCGGTGTGGGAGTCGACCGAGGTGTCGCCATGACCCGGGAAGTGCTTCGGGGTGGCGACCGCGCCCTCGGCCTCGGCGGCCTCGACCGCGGCCGCCACCATCCTGGAGACGAGCCCGGGCTTCGACCCGAACGAGCGCACGCCGATCACCGGGTTCCGGGGGTTCGTGTTCACGTCGGCCACGGGCGCCAGGCTCCAGTGGAACCCCATCGCTCTCGCCTCCCTCGCCGTCACTCGCGCGACGAGGGCGGCGTCCTCGGTCGAGCGGGTGGCCCCCACGGCCATCGCCAGCGGGAACGCGGTCGTGCCGGACCTGACGCGGTGCGCGGTCCCGAACTCGAAGTCCGCCGCGACCAGGAGCGGAGCCTCCTGCGCGCCGCGGGCCCACCGTTGGAGCCGGTTGTTGTGGCGAGCGGAGGCGCGGGGCCCACCCCGTTCGTACACGATCACGTTCCCGACGCGGTGGCGGCGAATCGCCTCGCGCGCCGAGGCCGACGGCATCCCGCCGGGCCCCGCGTGGACCTCGGCCATCACCATCTGGCCCACCTTGTCGAGCAGCGACATCCGTCCGCGAGCCTGGCGGGCGCGCTCGTTGCAGCTCCCGGCGCCCGCCCGCGCGGGTGCGGCGGGCAGGCCGAGGCTCACGACGAGGAGGAAGGTGAGCACGCGGCGCACGGCCGCAAGCATGCCATGCGAACCCCGCGGTTCCTCGGAAGCTCCGGCGATCCGTCGGTCAGCTTCGGAAGGGGCACGAGCAGGGGATCCCGCCGCACCTCGGGCAGCCCTCCGCGTACCGGCCGGCCGCCTCGGAGAGATCGACCTCGGTGAGGTTCGCCAGCGAGGAAAGCCATGCCAGGACGTCCCCGAGCTCGTGGCGGAGCTGGTCCCGGTCGTCCCCCCGCAGGGCCCGGGCCACCTCCCCGACCTCCTCGGTGAGCCAGCGGAACGTGCCGTCCACCCCCCGCCGCCGATCGCGCTCGAGGTAGATGCGGCCCATCAGACCCTGGAACTCCGCGATGTCCATCGGAGCAGTGTAGAGCCCCCGGAGCGACGGCTCCGGGGGCGTGGTCGGGACGGCGGGATTTGAACCCGCGACCTCAGCGTCCCGAACGCTGCGCGCTACCAAGCTGCGCTACGTCCCGACGGTCGATGCACGACCGGGGCACCAGTGTACGCGAGGGAGGGCTCCCCGAAGGCCGCGCCTATTTGTTCTGCTGCTCGAGCGCGCCGACCATCCCCTCGGGCGACTCGCCCTCCATGGGGACCTGCTGCTCCGCGAGCTCGCGGTCGGGCACGCTCTCCTCGCGCCACCGCCGCTTCAGGTAGGACTTGAGCGCGAGGGCCGCGTCGGCGTTCTCCTGGATCCGCGCCTCCGCGTCGTGGAGGTCGGCGTCGGCGACCTCCACGATGAAGGTCGCCGTCCGCGCGAAGTACAGCGGGATCATCGAGTCGATCAGCGTGCCCGGGTCCACTCGCCGCGAGTTGTAGGCGATCAGGAAGTCGTAGACGATCTTCGTCCACGTGTCGACGTCGAGCACGAGGCCGCGCGTGGTCTCGGCGGCGTCGCCCACCGCCGTCTGCACGCCGTGGAGCGATTCCTCGGAGAGCACCTGCGTCCAAAGCGCCTGGTGCTTCACGTAGCCCTCCACGAACTTCCACGTGAGGCGGGGGACCGAGACCTTGATCGGCTCGGCCGAGTACGCCGCCGGGAAGCCGAAGATCGGGGGCGAGGTCGCCGTGTCGATGTCCCACCAGTCGTTGCGGTACTGGCCGGCGAGGGCGAAGAGGCTCCCCACGACCTGGCGGAACATCGGCCCCAGGTGCTTGCCCGGGTCCTTGGCGTCGTGGAGCTTCGCGCCCAGGATCCCCTGGGCGACCTTGGCTCCCTCGACGAGCGCCACGGTCGTCATCCAGATGTCGATCCCGAACTTCGCGACGTCGGACTCCCAGACGTCCTTCGACGCGTAGGTCTTCGCGAGCTCGCCCGAGAGCCCGAACTCCCCGCCGATCGGCTGGCGGATCCTCGCTCCGTAGAGCGCGGTCGTGACCGGGAAGGCGATGCAGTTCGTGATGGTACCGTCGAACTTGTGGCGCGCGTAGATCGGGGCGACGTAATCGTTCCCGTGGTGGACGATCGGGGAGAGGATGCGGTCGAGCCAGTAGGGCGTGATGCTCCGGAGGTCGGAGTCGACCACCCCGCAGGCCTGGACGCCCAGCCGGGAGGCCACCTCGAAGATCGAGCGGAAAGCGCTGCCCTTGCCGGGGAGCCCGCTGTAGGGAAACGCGAGCCGCTTGGGGACCGGCGAGTCGGCCGGCACCAGCAGGGGCCTCCAGTCGTCGCCGATCTCCGCGGACTGGGCCACCGCGAGCGTCCGGTCGGCCGAGCCGCCGTCGGAGACGCAGATCACGGTCTTCTTCTCGGGGAAGTGCTTCCGGAGGCCCGCCTCGACCGCCCGGATCACGTTCCCGATCGTCTCCTCGTTGTTGAAGCAGGGGATGCCGACCAGGATGTCGGCGCTCCCGATCTCGTCGAGCTGGAAGAGCACGTCCTCGGGGAGCAGCTCGTGGTTGGTCGTCGGAGACACCCCTTCCTGGGAGTTGACCTCAGGTGCTAGCATACCGGGTGCTTTCCAGGTCACGCCCGCCTCGAAACGGAGGACCGCCATCGAGCTTCGAGACTGCACCTGGTGCGGAAGCGCCCGATCGATCGAGCACGACGTGTGCCAGGTGTGTCTCATGCGGTTCCCCGAGCTCGAGGACCTCGACGAGGTCGTGGTGATCCTCGAGGACCTGGATCTCGAGGTGCGCGAGGCCCCCTCCGAGGAGGAAGCGACGGGGACCGCCGTCGCCGAGTAGCATCGGCGGATGCGCATCGCCCAGGTCTCCCCTCCGTGGGTCGCCGTCCCCCCCAAGGGCTATGGAGGCATCGAGTGGGTGGTGGCCCTCCTCACCGACGGCCTCGTGGAGCGCGGGCACGACGTCACGCTCTTCGCCACGGGCGACTCCACGACGAAAGCCGCGCTCGAGTACGTCTTCGAGGAGGCCCCCGGCCCCGTGGCCATCAACTCGATCTGGCACGACACCGTCCAGCAGATGCTGGCCCACCGGGACCTCGGCCGGTTCGACGTCCTGCACCACCACACGCAGTTCTCCGCGCTCGTGGCGGCGATGTGTCACGACGTGCCGGTCGTGCACACGCTGCACGGGGACTTCACGCCGGCGATGCGCCTGCTCTACGAGCCGGTGGCCGACCGCGTCACGTTCGTGGCCATCAGCGAGTCGCAGCGGAAGGCGATGCCGGAGCTGAGGTACGGCGGCGTCGTCTACAACGGGATCGACCTGGACCTCTACCCCTTCCGACCCGACAAGGAGGAGTTCCTCTGCTTCATCGGGCGTGCCCACTCCGACAAGGGCGCCCACCGCGCGGTGCTGGCGGCGCGGGCCGCCGCCATGCCGCTCGTGATGGCGGTGAAGATCGCCGACTCATCGGAACAGGTGTACTGGACGCGGGACGTGGCGCCGATGCTGGGCCCGGACGTCACCGTGCTCGGGGAGATCACCGTCGAGGAGAAGGCCGACCTGATGTCGCGGGCCCGCGCCGTGCTCTTCCCGATCGACTGGCCGGAGCCGTTCGGGCTGGTGATGACCGAGGCGATGGCGTGCGGCACCCCGGTGATCGCGACCCCACGCGGCGCGGTGCCCGAGGTCGTGGCCGACGGCGAGACGGGGTTCATCGTGAGCGTCGAGAGCTATGCGGGGGAGGCCGCGGCGGCGATCGGGCGCCTCGGCGAGATCGACCCCGCCGCCTGCCGCCGCCGGGTGGAGGAGCGCTTCTCCAAGGAAGCGATGGTCGAGGGGTACGAGCAGGTGTTCCGACGTGTGGTCGAGCAAGGAGGATCTGTTGTCTGACGTGAAGGGATCGATCGAGCAGGCGGTCGCGCATCTGAGCGAGCACCCGGACGAGGCTCGGTACACCGACTCGCCCGCGACGGCGAGGCTGGGCGAGTCGCTCCGCGTGGAGGTGGAAGGACCCTCGGGTGAGCGCCTGGTGGCCGACATGCCGGGCGCCGTCGGCGGGCAGGGCGAGCATCCCAGCCCCGGGTGGCTCTTCCGCGCGGCCGTCGCCTCGTGCGTGGCCTCGACGATCGGGATGGAGGCGGCGCGCGAGGGGATCGACCTCGGCGACGTGGAGGTCGTCGTGGACAGCGAGTCGGACGATCGCGGGATCCTGGGGATGGACGAGAGCGTGCCGGCGGGCCCGCTGTCGATGCGGATCGGGGTGCGCATGAGCGGGGACGCCTCGGAGCGGGCGGTCGAGGTGGCCGAGCGCGGCGCGGCCAGGTGCCCGGTGTGCGACGCGGCGAAGCGCGCGGTGGAGGTCTCGTTCGAGATCGGCTGAGGCTACCGGCCCGCGTGGAGCTCGAGCAGGGTCGCCTCGGGACGGCAGAACAGGCGGAAGGGCGCGTACTTCGAGGTCCCCAGCCCGGGGCTGACGTGGAGGAACGACTCCCCGATGCGGTGGAGGCCGCTCGCCATCCGGCGGGGGATCGTCGAGTTCGTGACGAGGGCCCGCCCCCACGGAAGCCGGACCTGGCCGCCGTGGGTGTGACCCGTCACGATCAGGTCCCAGCCCATCGCCACGAGCTCGGCGGCCGGGTCGGGGGAGTGCACGACGGCGAGCCCGAACCGCTCCTCCTCTCTGCGCGGCGAGACGCTCACGTCGCCCCGGTGGACGTGGGGGTCGTCGAGGCCGAGGATCTCCATGGGCACGCCGTCGAGCCCGCCGCTGTGGCGGCGGTTCTTGAGGTGAACCCAGCCGTCGGCTTCGAGCTGAGCCACGAGGTCCTCCCCGCGCCCACGCCGCCGCCGGACGCGGCGGCGCTTCCTCCGGTCGGGCGGCACGAAGTAGCGCAGGGGGTTGAGCGGGCGCGGTGCGTGGAGGTCGTTGGAACCGAGGACGAAGAGCGAGACCAGCCGGCCGCGCAGCGGGCGCAAGGTCTCGACCACGTACTCGACGGCCTCGGGCTCCCCGAGCAGGTCGCCGGTGACGATCGTGACGTCGGCCTCGGGCAGCCCCCGGAGGAACCGCCGCTTGTGCCGCTCGCCGTCGAGCATGTGGAGGTCCGACAGGTGGAGGACCGTCAGCGGCCCTCCTCCCGGGAGGATGTCGAGCCGGTATCGCGCGAGGCGATACCATCGACGCTCGACGAGGATCGCGTAACCGGCCACCAGAAGGCCGGCGGCGAGGAGTCCGAGCAGCACCCACCAGAGCACGGAGGCGATTGTATGGGAGCCCTCAAGGATCGGCTGCCCCTCGAGCTGAGGGAGGCGATGAAGGCCCGCGACCGAACCCGCCTGGCCACGCTCCGGCTGCTCACCGCGGCCGTGCGGAACCGGGAGGTCGAGCTCGGCCACGATCTCTCCGACGAGGAGCTCCAGGCCGTGGCCTCCACCGAGGTGAAGCGGAGGCGCGAGGCCGCCGAGGCCTACGAGCAGGGCGGGCGTCCCGAGCTCGCTCAGCAGGAGCGCGCCGAGCAGGCGATCCTCGAGACCTACCTCCCCGAGCAGCTCTCGGACGAGGAGCTCGACGCGATCATCGACGAGGCGGTGGCCGCCACCGGCGCCTCCGGCCCCGGCGACGTGGGCAGGGTGATGGGGCAGGTCATGGGGAAGGCGAAGGGGCGAGCCGACGGGAACGAGGTTCGCCGTCGTGTGGCCCAGCGCCTGGGGGGCTGATCAGTCGTCCGGCGCCGGGCTCGGCGTCGGGCTCGGCGAGGGTGGGGGCTTCGGCTTCTTCTGGTACTCGTACACGGTGATCGAGACGGTCGCGCCCTCCTTGGCGTTCACCCCGGCCCCGGGAGACTGGGCGCCTACGATCCCGTGGAAGCTCTGCTGGTTCGTCTTCTCGTAGGAGACGGTCGCAGCGAACCCCGCCCGCTCGAGGGAGAGCACGGCCTGCGACTCGGTCATGCCGACGACGTCGGGGATCCTGGCTCTCGCCGCCTTGCCGCTCGAGACCTGGATCGTGACCGTCGTGCTCACCGGCACCTCTGACCCGCCCGTCGGCGACTGCCCGACCACCGTGCCGGCCGGCTCGAGCGAGTCCACCTCGGTCGCCTGAGCCGTGAACCCCGCCTTTCCCAGCACCTGGACGGCCTCGGCCTCCATCAGCCCGACCACGTCCGGCACCTCGGCCGTCGGCCAGGTGATCTGGGGGACGCCGGGGAAGTCGATCGGCTGCTTCCCCTGCATCGCCACCATCATGAAGTCGTGCCAGATGCGGGCGGGGAACGTGCCGCCGAAGACCCGCTGGCCGTGCACGTTCGACATCGGGATCAGCCCCCGCGTGTGACCCACCCACGACGCCGAGCAGATCTGCTTCGTGCACCCCGAGAACCACGCGTCGGCGAGGTTGTTGGTGGAGCCCGTCTTGCCGAACACCGGCCACGTCCCGAGGTTGGCCGCGGTCCCGGTCCCGCCTTGGACCACGCCCTCGAGGAGGTTCACGGTGAGCGCCGCGATCTCGGGCTCCACCACCTGCTTGCACCTCTTCTTCTGCTTGACGATCGACTCGCCCTGGCGGTTCTCGATCGAGTCGATCGCGTGCTCCTCGCAGTGCTTGCCGTCGTTCGCCAGGGTGGAGTAAGCGGACGCCATCTCCAGGGGCGTGACCTCGTTCGTGCCCAGCGGCAGCGAGCAGACTGCGAGCAAGGGGCTGTCGATGCCCATGCGATGGGCGACCTCCACGTTGTTCTCCAGCCCCGCGTCCACCGCCAGCTGGACGAACACGGCGTTCACCGAGCCCCTGGTGGCGGCCCACACGTCCATGACCCCCCCGCCCCCGTCGGCGTTGAACACCTGGTAGGTTCCCCCGTCCCCGCAGTCGATGTGCTGGCCGTTCGCGCCGTTGTAGATCTTGGTGGGGGGGATGCCCTGCTCGAACGCGGTCACCAGCGAGAAGATCTTGAAGGCCGAGCCCGCCTGCCGGCCGCTGCCCCCCTGCCCGGTCGCCAGATTGACCTGCGATCGCTCGAACTTCTGGCTCGACACGAGGGCGAGGATCCTGCCGGTGCCGGCCTCGACCGACGCGATCGCGTTCTCGGGGTCCTCGGGGAGCGGGAGGTGCTCGTCCGATATCCGCTCTCCGGCCCGCTGGAGCTGCGGCTCCAGCGTGGTGTGGATCTGGAGCCCCCCCTGGAAGAGGGCGCGCTCGCGCTGTCGCGGCGTGGTGCCCAGCGCGTCGAAGGCGTCGTTCTCGAGGGCGAGGATCTCCTGCCGGACGAACTCCACGAAGAACGGGAACCGACGGTCCTCGACGACGTTCTTGGGCTTCAGGCCCAGCGGTCTCACCCTCGCCTGGGCGGCGTCCTCGGCGGTGATCATGTCGAGCTCGGCCATCCGATCGAGGACGACGTTGCGCCTGTCGAGCGCTGCCTGCTTGTCGACGACCGGCGAGTAGCGCTCCGGCGCTTGGATCAGCCCCGCCAGCATCGCGGCCTCGGTGAGCTCGAGGTCCTTCGCGTGCTTCCCGAAGTAGTACTCGGCCGCTGTGCCCACCCCGTAGACGCTGCGCCCCATGTAGACCTCGTTGAGGTACAGCTCCAGGATCTCGTCCTTCGAGTACTCGTCCTCGATGCGCATGGCCACGCGTGCCTCGGCGATCTTTCGGGCCAGGGTGCGCTCGGTGCCCACCTCCTCGAAGACGTTGCGGGCCAGCTGCTGGGTGAGGGTGGAGGCGCCCTGCTCGATCTCGCCCGCCCCGACGTTCGTGACGAGCGCCCGGATGATGCCCCGGTAGTCGAGGCCGGGGTGGTCATAGAAGCGCGCGTCCTCGATCGCCAGCACGGCGTCGACGAGGCTCCGGCTGACGTTCCGCCGCTTCACGATCTTGCGGTTCTCGTCGAGGAAGAGCGTGGCCAGGATGCTGCCGTCGGCGGCGTAGATCGTGGAGCGCTCGGGGAACTGCGGGAACCCGATGTCGACGTTCGCGCCGATCGATGACAGCTCGTCGTTGAAGCGCTGGACCCCTCGGCCGGCGGCGCCCACGGTCGGAAGCAGCGCCAGCGCGAACAGCCCCGACCCGACCGCGACGACCACGACGAGCAGGACCAGGCGGAGCGCCTGGTCGGGGAGCGTTCTCACGCGGCCCTCGGGGACCGCTCTCGACGCGCGTCGCGTCGCTACTCGGTGGGTGGTGGCCATGGGGTCCGGAACAGGATAGCGACCGTCCGGTCGCTCGACCATCGACCCGGCGGTGGGAAACCTGTGGAAATCGTGTGGAGGAAAATTGGGCCGTTCGGACTATCCACAGCGCGAGGGCGCGCGACTACCATCCCGACCCATGGCCTGGGAGGAGGCGGCGGCCTGCGGCGGGTTCGATCCGGAGATCTTCTTCGGGAACACGGCCGCCGACGAGCGCCGCGCCAAGGCGATCTGCGGGACGTGCTCGGTGGCGATCGACTGTCTCGGCGTCGCGCTCTCCTCCGGCATGGACTTCGGGATCTGGGGGGGCCTCAACGAGCGGGAGCGTCGGCAGGTGCGTCGGCGCAACCCGGGGACGAGCGACTGGCGGGCGTTGATCGAGGAGCGCGGGATCCGCCGCCAGCCCGTCCGCACCGCCTGAGCGGGGTCGGCCCGGCGAACCGAGGGCTCGCCCCATAGGATAGAGGCGTGAGGAGGCTCGGGCTCGCTCTGATCGCGGCCGGCGTCCTGCTCGTCGCCCCCCAGGGCGCCGCGCAGGAAGCCAAGGCCTACGTCGATGTCGTCGAGCTCGAGGGCGTCATCGACCCGACGACCGCCGACTACCTCGCCGACGAGATCGATCGCTCGGCCGGCGACGGGTCCGGCCTGATCGTGATCCAGCTGGACACGCCCGGCGGCCTCGAGGTCTCGATGCGCGACATGGTCCAGACGATCCTGGCCTCGGAGGTCCCCGTCGCGGTGTGGGTGGGTCCTCCGGGCGCCCGCGCCGCCTCCGCGGGGGTGTTCATCGTGTACGCGTCGCACGTCGCCGCGATGGCGCCGGCCACGAACATCGGGGCGGCCCATCCCGTGAACCTCGGGGGCGGGGAGACGGCCGACGTCGCCGAGCAGAAAGCCGTGAACGACGCGGCCAAGTTCCTTCGGAGCCTGGCCGAGCGACGCGGCCGGCCGGTCGACTTCGCCGAGGCCGCGGTCCGCCAGAGCGAGTCGCTCTCGGCCGAGGAGGCGTTCGAGCGCGGGGTGGTCGAGGTGCTGAGCCCCTCGCTCACCGACCTGCTGGGCCAGCTCGACGGGCGGACCGTCGAGACCGACGCGGGCACCGAGACCCTCGTCACCGTGGCCACCGAGGATCAGCCCCTCGAGATCCGGTTCCACCAGATGGGCCTCCTGCGGCAGATCCTCCACGCCGTGTCGAACCCGACCGTGGCCTTCCTCCTGCTCACCTTGGGCTTCTGGGCGATCATCTTCGAGATCGGGCAGCCGGGGTTCGGGATCGCGGGCGTCGGCGGCGCGATCGCGCTGGTCCTCGCCTTCTACGCCCTGGCGGTGCTGCCGGTGAACCTGGCGGGGCTGATCCTCGTGCTGCTGGGCCTCGTCCTCTTCACGATCGACGTCTTCGTGCAGGGCCTGGGGGTGTTCACGGTCGGCGGCGCGCTCGCGTTCGGGGTCGGTGGCTTCCTGCTGTTCGCCGGCGTCTCGCCCGAGTTCAGGGTCTCGCCGTGGGTGATCATCACGCTGCTGATCGGGAGCGTCCTATTCTTCGGCTTCGCCATGACCGCCGCGCTGCGGGCGCGGAAGCGCGTGTCGATCACCGGCCAGGAGGGGCTCGTGGGGCTGGTGGGCGAGGCCAGGGCCGACCTCGACCCCGAGGGGCACGTCTGGGTCAAGGGCGCGCTGTGGAAGGCCCGAGCGCTGGGGGAGCCGATCCCCGCGGGGACCCGCATCCGCGTGCGCCGGGTGGACGGCCTCTTGCTGCTCGTGCAGCGGGAGGTGCAGAAGGAGACCGCCGGAGCGCAGAAGGAGGGGGAGGCATGAGCACAGGCATGATCGTGCTCCTCGTGATCTTGGGGCTCGTGGTGCTGCTGATAATCGCGGCGATCCGCATCGTCCAGGAGTACGAGCGGGGGGTGATCTTCCGGCTGGGGCGGGTCCTCCCCGCTCCCAAGGGGCCGGGGCTCTTCTTCATCATCCCGATCATCGACCGGGTGGTGAAGGTGAACCTGCAGACCGTCACGATGAACGTGCCGCCGCAGGACGTGATCACCCGCGACAACGTCACGGTGCGCGTGGACGCCGTCTGCTACTTCCACGTGGTGGAGCCGATCAAGGCCACCGTGGAGATCCAGAACTATCTGGTGGGGACGTCCCAGATCTCCCAGACCACCCTGCGGTCGGTGCTGGGCAAGGCTCAGCTCGACGACCTGCTCGCCGAGCGGGAGCGGCTCAACGACGAGCTCCAGACGGTGATCGACGAGCTCACCGAGCCCTGGGGCGTGAAGGTCACGCTCGTCGAGATCAAGGACGTGGACCTCCCCGACAACATGCAGCGGGCGATGGCGAGGCAGGCAGAGGCCGAGCGCATCCGCCGGGCCAAGATCATCAACGCCGAGGGCGAGTTCCAGGCGTCGGCGAAGCTCGCCGAGGCCGCCGGCGTGATCGCGCGACACCCGATCGCCTACCAGCTCCGCCTGCTCCAGACGATGGTCGAGGTCTCGGCGGAGAAGAACTCGACGCTGGTCCTGCCGATCCCGATCGAGCTGCTGCGGTTCTTCGAGGCGGCCAGGCCGGTGCTGGGGGAGGGCGGCAGCGATCCCGCCGAGGTCGGGAAGGCGCTCCAGGGGGCCGGGGTCGCGGACGAGACGACGGACGAGGACGAGGCCTAG
Source organism: Actinomycetota bacterium (assembly GCA_035513995.1). Classification (GTDB taxonomy): domain Bacteria; phylum Actinomycetota; class UBA4738; order UBA4738; family CALAEC01; genus DASUTW01. The sequence goes on along the minus strand of DATKBL010000064.1, from coordinate 1,785 downwards.
ACCGAGAAGGCGAGCCGGCAGCCGTCGAGCGCCACGGTGGCCCGGCCCTCGAGCAGGCCGTCGGCCAGCCCGGAGAGGAACCCCTCCTCGAGCGCGCAGCAGCGCCCGTTGCCCCCCGGGGACTCCCCCCGGAAGAGGCAGCGTCCCGTCGCGACGCGGAGGGACCCGTTGCGGCGATCGGTGGTCGGCTCCCACCCCCAGATCGCCAGTTCGGTGGCGAGGAGCTCGGCGCGGGCGAGCCGCCCGCGCGCACGGCCGTTCTCGCTGCGACGCCGCATGGCCCACGCGCTGCCCCACGCCCGGCCGAACTCCACGAGGGTCTCGCGGTCGGCCGGGAGCGCCTGGAGGGCGTCCTCGAGCATCGCCAGGACCACGCCGGGGCTCCCGCGGGTGGCGCCGACCCGGAGCGCCTCGGGCGTGGCCAGGTAGACCCGGCGCGGCCGCCCGGCCCCGCCCTCGCGCCGGGGGCTCGAGCTGACGAGCCCCGCCTGCTCCAGCCTGGCGAGGTGCTGGCGGATCGCGTTGGGGTGGAGGTCGAAGGCCTCGGTGAGGTCTCGGACCGAGACGGGGTGGGGGGCCGACCGGCAGAGCCGCCGGAAGATCCGGAACCTGGTTCCTTCCCCCAGTGCCCGAGCGGTCTCGAAGACCCGCTCGAACGTCTCCTCGGATTGGTCCATGCGCTCCTCCGATGATAGACCTCGGGGTGGGGCCGGATGAGGCCGCCTCGCGGGCCTCAGCGGAGGCCCTCTCCGGCCGAGATGGGGTCTTGACAAGCGGTCCCGGGGTCCTGGTACCCTGCGAACAAGGACATTTCCACAGGTGAAATTGGAGAAACGGGCCGCCTCGGCCGGGGGAGATCGACCGAACCGCCGAGGCGTTCGTGTACGAAGAACGGTATGGGTAGCCGGGGCAGAGCGATGATGAACGAGTGGGCGATGGGATGGCAGTACCGCGCGGCTTGCCGTGGCGAGGACTCCAGCGTCTTCTTCGCGCCGAACTACTTCGAGCGCAAGGAGGAGAAGGAGGCTCGCGAGGCGAAGGCCAAGGCGCTGTGCGTTCGCTGCCCCGTCCGGCTCGAGTGCCTCGACTACGCGCTCCGGGCCCGTGAGCCCCACGGCATCTGGGGCGCCCTCAACGAGGTCGAGCGCAGGGCGCTGATCCGCGAGCGCGAGCGCACCCGCGAGGCCGGCTGACCCCCCCGAGCGCGCCCTTGAACGTGCGGCCCGCGGATGCGAGCCTTCCGGCAGACCGACCCGAGGAGGCCACGTGATCGAGGAACGCCTGCAGGAGCTGGGGATCGAGCTGCCGCCCGCCGCTGCGCCGTTGGCCTCCTACGTCCCGGTGAAGCGCGGCCCCGGGATGGCCTTCGTCTCGGGCCAGGTCCCGATGGAGGAGGGCGTCCCGATCGCCACGGGGAAGCTGGGCGCCGAGATCTCGCTCGAGGAGGGGATCGAGCTGGCGCGGCGGTGCGCGCTGCAGGCGCTCGCGGCCCTGCGCGACGAGCTTGGCTCGCTCGACGCCGTGAAGGGGATCCTGAGGGTGGGGGTGTTCGTGGCCTCGTCCCCGGACTTCACCGACCAGCCCAAGGTGGGGAACGGCGCCAGCGACCTGCTCTTCGAGGTGTTCGGCGAGGCGGGGAGGCACGCCCGCGCGGCGGTCGGCTGCCCGTCGCTCCCGCTCGGGGTGCCCGTCGAGGTCGAGCTGACCGTCGAGATCTGAGCGGCCTCAATCGGCGGCGAGGCGGCGGACGTCGCCGTCTCGCCTGGTGATCCCGCGGGCGTCGAA